>JAAVYM010000119.1 GCA_022791135.1 Oscillibacter sp. | reverse complement strand
GTCGGGCGCAGCTGTAACCGCACACTCGACCACGGCTGGATGCTCAATAAGTGCGCTTTCCACCTCAAAGGGTCCGATGCGATAGCCCGAGCACTTTATGACATCATCGTTTCTACCAACGAAAAAACAATACCCATCCGAATCGCGCCATGCCATATCGTGAAGGTTATAGTAATCTCCGCCAACCGCCTCTTTCGTGAGATCCTCATCGCCGAAATAGCCAACAAACAGTCCTGGTGGATAAGCCTCGCGAAGGCGTGTTACGCAGATTGCGCCTTCCTCGCCTTCCTCAACGGCATTACCCTCATCATCAAGCAAGCTTATGTTCAAAAGCGGAGAAGGCTTTCCCATAGAGCCCGGACGAGGCTCTATCCAAGGGAATGTAGCCAGCAGAACAGGGCCTTCCGACTGACCGAAGCCTTCACGGATCTTCTTTCCGGTAATCTTTTCCCACTGAAGCGTAACCTCGGCGTTCAAAGGCTCACCTGCTGTGGCAAAGTTCTCGATACTCGACAGATCATAGGAAGCCACATCTTCTTGGAGCATGAATCGATACATCGTAGGCGGCGCGCAAAATGTAGTGAGCTTGTAGTCCTGCATTTTCTGAAGCAACTTCGTCGGGACAAATTTCTCCATATCGTAAGCAAAAATGGTGGCACCCGCGATCCATTGTCCATAGATCTTACCCCATCCAAACTTCGCCCAACCAGAATCAGTAACACTCATATGCAGCTTATCCTCTTGGACCTGCTGCCAGTACTTCGCTGTGATGATATGCCCGAGAGGGTGTGCGAAATTATGCTCGACCGCCTTCGGGTTTCCTGTTGTGCCGCTCGTGAAATAGATGAGCATGATGTCTTGGCTGGTGACACCCGCATCGCCTGAAGGACGTGCGAATTCATCCGATTCGCCTTCGATGATGTCATCAAACCTCTTCCAGCCCTCACGCGATCCTGCAACAACGATGACATCCTTGACGGTAGGTGATTCTGGAAGCGCCTCTTCGACCTGCGTACAAACATAATCATCATCGACGCATACGATAGCCTTCACGCCCGCGCTGTTCGCACGATAGACGACATCTTTTTTCGTAAGTTGAAGCGAAGCCGGGATGATCGTAGCGCCGAGCTTGCAAAGAGCGGTCGCAACCACCCAATACTCCCAGCGTCGGCGCAAGATGCACATCACGATATCGCCTTTGGATATCCCCATCTTGGCAAAGGCGTTGGCAGCTTTATTCGACAAAAGCGAGATATCCTTGAAGGTGAAAATCTTTTCCTCACCCGCATCGTTGCACCACACAAGCGCACGCTTATTGCTGTCATAGGCAGCCCATTCAT
>JAAVYM010000110.1 GCA_022791135.1 Oscillibacter sp. | reverse complement strand
GTAAATACGTTATACAGGGTGGTACGGTTTGGTAAAGTCAATCCGGCTCAAACCGTTGCAATCCGGGTGTTTCCGGCAAAATCCCGCATGGATGGATAACCGGGAGCTAAAAATTCAAGTCTCGCCACTCGGACCAAAACAAATGCCCACTTTAGATGCCGTAGGCGGAAAGCCTACGGCATCAGGGCTTTCCGGGGTTTTTGACCCCTGAATTTTCACCAGTCAAACGAGAGATGTAAATGAGGGTTTTTAAGCAACTGGCGGGAGTCGAACCCTCGTGGCAGACAATTCAAAAAGGGCGCTAAGACTTTGAAGCGCCTGCTTCGGGCGTCGATCCGTCAGTTCCAGGGGAATTGACAGACCGGCGCTTTTTCTTTTTCAGAAAAAAGCAATGCCCCCAGTGCCCGTTTTCAAAACAAGCAAAATCAAAAAGGGCCCCGCACTTTTCAGCGCAAAAAGTTGTAAATTATCAAAATGATAGGGAGGATCAAAATGAACGCAGACGAAAAAAACAGGTATTTCCAAGAGCTGGCCCGCAATCTCCGGCATGAGGGCCTCACCGTCAAACCGGAAACGGAGGCGGGCCTTCTGCCGGTGGAACTGGACGGCCAGCGCCTCTGTCTCGCTCTGGATACCGGGGCGGTGAGGTATTGGAAGGAGGATGCGGCTAACGACCGCAGGAGCGCCGCCCTGGACAGGGTGACCGACGTCGCCAAAATCACCGCAGAGTATATGCGACAGATGGAGTCGGCGCCCCAGCTGACGGCCAGCGGGCTGACGGGAGACTACAGGCTGTTGGCTGAGTTTAATAATACGGTTCTGGCGGGCCATCCCTCCAAGTACGGAATTCAATTCGTTACATGGGAATGGGTGCGGAACCACACCGCTCTGTATCAGGGTAACTATTACGGTCCCGAGGGCGGCACAGACAGCTACACCGCCGCCAAGCAGAACTTCGCCGCCCGCTCCGGCCTCGTTCCCCGCAGCGCCCTTTTTTCCCCGGAGCAGCTGACGGAGGTCTACCGCTGTATCCATGAGACGCTGGAATCCGAATACTCCATTACCGATGAGCGGCAGAAATGCCTGGAGTCCGCCGCGGAGCAAATTGAACGGTGTGTTCCGGATCTGGATGAGCGTGTGGCGCTGTCCAACCAGAAGGAGGTGGAGTTGACAGCTAAGGAGTCCCCGCAGGATGGCGGGATGCAATTCAGCTAAAAATCAATAATTGTTCCATATGAGGTCGTTTCCCTGAAAAAAGGGCAGCGCCCTTTTTCTTTTTGTCCTTTTTTCGGGAACCGCAAATAACAATGCAGGAGGACAAAAAGATCATGGCAAGATATTTCATGGGCGATACCCGTCTGGCGGGGCTGGAGCGGATGATGATGGACCCGTCCAGAACGCCGCCCACCCGTACCGACACCCGGAAGAAGAGACCGCAGAAGAAGCCGCCCCGCAGCCAGCCCGTCAAACCGCGCCCCCGTGAATGGGAGATCAAGGGAGGCGGCGTATGAGCTATGTGATCAAGGCGGTGCTGAGCAATCCCCAGTGCCCGGAGTGTGGGCAGGTCACCATCCCCTTCCCCATCCCCGTCGACCAGTACGATCAGACAATCGATATGCTCCAGGCAATGGAACTGGGAAGACCCGTAAACCGGGACTGCAAGGTGGATGAGATCGACAGCCACTACAGTGTGCTGGGCGCACTCAACGGTATGCTGGTCAATGTGGATCAGATGGACTATCTGGCGAAACGGCTGGACAGCTTCTGCGTGGGCGAGGACAGCCAGTTCCAAGCTATGGCCCACAAACTGGAGATGACCGATATCACAGACTTCATCAATCTCACGTTTTGCTGCCAGCAGGCAACGGTCATCACCGACTTTTCCAATTTGGAAGGCGTAGGACGCAGCCATTTTTTGAATTTGAATGGCGGCAGTGCCAGAATGGAGGACCTGGAAAACCTGGATGGCGAGGAAACTGCTCTGTTGCTGATTGAAGGCGGCGGCGAAGCGGTTACCCCTTACGGTGTGGTCTACGACAACGGGATGAAGCTGGAGCAGGTGTACAACGGACGTCAGCTCCCTGCGTATCCTTATGACAGCACCCTCCTGGTGTTGGAAGTCGCACCAAAGCGGGGGCCTGCGGAGGGAGACGGCCCGGAATATCTGTATCTCCCCGCCTCAGAACGGCAGATCGAGCGGACGCTTCTTCGGGTTGGAATCACCGCACTGCATGATGCTCAGGTGCGGCTTGACTTCGATGAGCTGCCGGAAAAGGCGGCGGAGGCCCTGGATCTGGAGCATCTGAGCGGCGACGATCTCCCCGCTTTGAACAAGATGTGCCGGGCCATTGCGTCTCTGAACGAAGCGGACCAGGAAAAGCTGAACGCGGTGGTCTTGATGACGGGACCGGGAGATATGATGGCGGTCCAACAGCTGGCGGAAAACCTGGATCAGTTTGACTTTATCCCCGGTATCCGGACCCCGGAGGAATACGGCATGCACATGATTCGGGAGTCCGGTCATTTTGAGTATGACGAGAACCTGGAGGGCTTCTATGACTACCGCCGCTACGGGGAGCAGCACATCCGGCAGGAGGGCGGACAGTTCAATGAGTACGGCTATGTGGCTTATCATGGCACCATGACACTGGAGGCGCTGATGCGGATAGACACCGTGGGGCGGTCCCAGCTGGAACAGGGACCGCAGATGGGCGGGATGTAAAAACTTCTGCTGGACATTTCTACAAAAAAGTGGTATGTCTTGTAGCTAACCCAGAAGAAAGAGGTGAAAAAATTGCAAATCAATATCTACAAGGACAGGATGCATAAAGCGCACCTGTTCGGCGCCCCGGTGCTGTACAGCGACCGGCCCATCCCGCGGGAGGATGTTCCCCAGGGCTGGTACTGCTACGACCTGCGCGGCACCGCAGAAGACCCGCGCCGGCCCTACAGCCTGGTGGACCAGGTTGAGAAGAACCACGCCGGGTCCGTCCTCTCTTACCTGCCGCTGAAAAGCGGGCGGTCCCAGAGCCGTCTGGTCAAGGACATGTTCCAGCTGGAGCCTGCCTCGGTCACTTTGAGCAAATTCTGTTCAGACGAGAAGATCAGATGCCCTGAGATCCCTCTCCGTCATATGCTGCGCCCCGCTTCCCCCGAGGAGGCGGGGCTTTTCTATGCCCAGACGCCGGAGAGCGATGAGAACTGGGAGCCATTGGCCATGTCCGCATCGACTTCGGGCGCGGTGGGAAAGGCTTCTACCATTCCTGGTGGCCCAGGGGTCCTGAGGAGCTGAACACCCAGGAGTTCAGAGATGAACTGGACAAGGTGGTGAATGACCTGCGCAGGGGTGTCCTGAAGGACCTCTCCTCCATGCGCCGGTACTGCTATGGCAGCGATGGGGCCATCAAGGGCGGTGCCTGCTGCCAGAACTATGGCTTCACGCTGGAAACGGAGCGATACCTCTACCGCCTGCGGTGCAATCCTACAGAGGGCGACTATCAGTGCTATCTCAACTGCTTCGACAAACAGGCCCAGCAGATGGGACTGACGGAAAAAGGGTGCCAGGCACTCCAGGACGCCGCCGACCTCGCGCTCCCCCACAGCTATGACTGGTATGTGATCGAGCACGTCAACACACCTGAGCGGCAGGTGACGCATCAGCTCCCGCTGGAGGAGGCCATGCGGTTATATACCAGCCTCGACTGCGAGGACAAGCGGCTGGGCGTCACCAAGGACGGCATCGCCGCTGTGGATCTGGCCATCCACTGGGATGGCCGTGAGTGGCTGTCCCAGGACCGACTGAAGCTGGACAGCTTCAAGGATGACCCGGTGGTGGCAGATGCCGCCGTCCGGCTCCAGCAGGTACTGGACGAGCAGCCAGCCGTCGGGCGGGTCACCTTCGCCAGTGGAGAGCGGTGGAACTATACCGACCCGGAGAAATATCTCCAGGCTGTCCGTGAGGAGCTGCCCTTCCAGACCACCACCGGCTTCCGCTGTGAGACGCTGACCGATGATCCAGCGGTCCGAAAGGCTGTGGACGATATGGTCTGCGACCTGTACGGAGAGGAGAATCCCCGTCAAATTGAAGACTATGGCGGGGTAAATGTGACGATGGGAGGAATGATGTAAATGAACCAGATAACGAAAGAATGGCTGGATTTTCTGCGGGAGCAGTTCCCACAGGGCAGCCGGATCAAGCTCAGAGAGATGAAAAATGATCCTGACCCGGTGGGGCCGGGGAGCATGGGGACGCTGGAGGGCATCGATGACGCAGGCCACTTCCTGGTAAATTGGGACAGTGGCCGCAGCCTGAACCTGGTGCTGGGAACGGACAGCTTCTCCGTCCTGCCCCCGCCCCTCCAGACGCTGAAGCTGTACATGCCCATGACGGCAACCTATTACGATGAGGAAGACGGCCTGGAGAATGACATCACCATGGACTCCCGTGAAGCGGAGGAGTACGCCCCGCAGATCATCACAGCACTCCAGGAGGAGCGCCGCTGGATGGAACAGCACGCGGAAAGCCCGGAGGAGATCGAGCGCGGCATGATGGCCTATTTCCACGGGCCGGACAGCGTAGACCAGAAGGTACAATCGTACCACTTCACCGCGGAGGTGCGGGATGGCCGGCTCTGGGGTGTTGCGGAGTGCAAGGTGCGCGGCAGCCTGACCCCGCTGGAGCTGTCGCAGCTTATGGACGGGATCGGCGGACAGGCCAGTGACGGCGTAGGCGAGAGCTTTGAGCAGCATGAGATCAACGTAGGCGGATACGCCCACCTGTGGCAGAGCGAGGGCTGGAGCATCATGACGGAGCAGGATCGCTTCGACCTTCACTTTTCTGAGCGCCTGCCGGATATGTGCTTCTCTGTCCTGCCGGGAGGTGATTCCCTGATCTGCATCACCAGGAACGGCGGCTATCAGGTGTTGGAGGACAGCAGTGAAAAGCCCGGTCTGAACCGACACATGGCCGACTACAACAACAGAGAACGGGGCATCAGCAAGGCCCAGGAGCAGGCCATGCTGGACGGCTGTCTCCATGGCTGGGACTCCCCAGCCGCCGATCCCAGGCACTATACCCAGACCTCTGGGCTGAACGTGGCGAAGGGCTTGCCCGAACTGTGTTTCTCCGTCCTCCCCGGTGCCGGGTCGCTCATCTGCATCAAGCGAGGTGAGAGCGGCTACTATCCCTCAGACTGGGATACCGGGGACCCGGCTCAGAACCGGGAGTTGGCGGACTACAACAACCAGCGCCTCGGAGTCACCGCCGCCCAGCGTCTGGCGATGGAGGCCGGGTCCATGCATGGCTGGGACTGCCCCGCCGCTGATCCCAAGACCTATGAGCAGACTCCGCAGCTGATGGGAGGGATGACTCTTGGATAAAGTGTTCGATATTTATCTGGCGAAGCAGGATCAGCCGGAGAGCGACGCCTATGCGGAGCTGTCTCTCCCCGCCACGCCTTATCAGCTGCAGGACACCTTTGACAAGCTCCGGCTGGCGGAGGATGAGCCGCCGTATTGGGAGATCACAGAGTACCATCACTTTGAGGAGCTGTCCTCGCTCCTGAACGACACCTGCGGTCTGAATGACCTGAACGCCCTGGCGCAGAAGCTGTCGGAGCTGGATGAGCGGCAATGCACCGCCTTCGCCGGTCTCCTGGCAATAGAGCAGAGGAAAAAACAGCCCATCCCCATCTCAAGGCTGATCGATCTGTCCTACAGCACCGAATGCTGCCATGTGGTGGAAGAGGCTCTGAACGACTCCCAATTGGGACGATTCTGCGCGGAGAACGGATTTTGTCCGGAAGTAGATGACCTGCCGGATCAGGTGTTTGATCTGTTGGACTTTGAACGCCTTGGCCGGGAACACCGCCAGCGGGAGGGTGGCGTCCTTGTGAATCGTACCGCGGATCACTCAGGAGGTTATGTGGAGCAGCGAGACAAGCTGTTGGAGGTATATAAAACTCTGGATCTGACGCACAAGGCGCCGGACTACGCCGTTCTGCTGGAGGTGTCCAAAGGCTTCTTCAATGACCCCGGCTACGACAGCGGCAGAACCGCACAGCTGAAGCTGCCCGCTTCGCCGGAAACGCTGAACGCCGCACTGGAGGCCGTGGGCGCCTGGGATTGGCGGGAGGCCGGCTGGAGCTGTCTGGACTGCCGTGTCCCCGCCCTGACGGAGATGATCTCCGATGCGGAAGAGGGCATCGACCACCTCAACCATCTGGCCCGGCGGCTGGCGGAGATGGAGCCGAAGGCCCTGACCGCGTACAAGGCCCTGCTGGAAGTCACGGACTGCAAGGAGCTCCAGAACGCCGAGGCGCTCATGGACTCGCTGGACAAGTACATTTTCTCCCCCCCAGTACAGCTCCCCCATCGAAGTGGCGAAGGGGGAGCTGTCTGTTGTCCTCTGCAATGAGGATGCGGCGACGCTCACCCCCCACCTGAATCTGTACCAGTACGGGCAGGCGCTGATCCAGCGGTGCGGCGGCACGCTGACCGCCTACGGCTTGATTGAACGGAATGATGGACAGCCAGTACAGACCATGGAAACACAGCCCAGACAGGGCGGAATGGAGATGAAGTAATATGGACAACTTTGACCACCTGTTAAAGCTGCCCGGCCCGGCACAGTACCAGGCGTGGGTGAAGGAACGCCTGGAGACGCTGAGCGTCCGGGAAGGCTATGCCCTCGCCGCCGTTCTCATGCGGTCTTCTCCCCGAGACGCGGAGGAGGCGGTGGACTGCCTCAACTCTCTGGATCATTACGATGTCTGTCCGGCTGGGAGTTACGAGGAATTGGGACAGTTTTATCTCCAACAGCTCAACACCCCAGAGGACGTCCTGCCCCACGCTGATCTGGACGGGCTGGGACGCTTCTTTGAGGACCAGCATCCCGGCCTGTTCATAGGCCATTACTATGTGTCCTATCCGAAACAGCCCAGTCTGCCCATCCGGCAGGAAAACGGAGCGCCCTTGCTCTGGGATGACAGCTGGAGCGTCAAGCTGAAGCTGGCATCTCCCGCTGTCCCTGATGGCGTGTGGCTGCGGCTGCCGGACTATGAGCCCGTCAATGAATTTGGCTTGGGGGAGATCAACATGGTTCGTCGTGAGCTGCGGGTGGATTCCCTGGACGAATGCACACTCCTGGAGGCCCGGTGCATCCTGCCCGAAGTGAGGGATCTCGTGAAACAGTACAGCAGCATTGAGGAACTGGTCGGAGATGGAGACAGCTTGGGCTATGTCCTGGCGGAAAAGGGCCAGGGTGAACCTCATTGGCTGGAGAAGTTCGCCGCCGCGCTGGAATATGAGGACTGCCGCACCCTGAAATTCGCCCTGGACATCTCACAAAATCTCCACTGCTATGAGTGGATATCCAGCGAGGGACTGGCGGACTTCGCGGCAAACCATCTGCGGGATGAGGGTATGCCGGAGGAGCTGATCCAGTCTGGGGCCATCGATTTGGACAGTTACGCGAATGACCTGCTGGAGACCTCCGGATACATGGAGGCCAGCGGCGAGACCGGCTATCTGATCCGCAATGGGCGGGAGTTCATCCGCGACTATACCAGCCCAGCTCAGCAGGCTTTGTCCCAGCCTGAGCAGGGCATAGCCATGCAGTGAGGACAGGAGGTATCCCATATGCACAATAAGCCTGAATCCGGAAAAGCCCGTGTGCGGCATTTCATGTGTGACTACAGACGGGTGAGATGGTCCTCCCTCTCCGAAAAGCTCGAGCCGTGTCCGACGCTGGCCTGTATTGCGGGGAATATCCCTCCGAAGAAGCTCAAAGGCTGGAATTATACGGATGAGTTCTATCACGCCCGGTTCAAGGAGATCCGGCTCTGCCTGCATGGTCTCATCGGCCATGGAGCCTGCCTCGCCGCTCAGGGCAGAGAGGAGCAGCTCCCCGCCCTGCGGGACTTCGTCTGCGGCCTTGCTGCGTTCTGGCCTGATCCCTTCGAGGAGAAGGATGACCCGCAGGCGCGTGAGGAACACTATGGCGCCCTCTTTGATGATGCGGTATCCGCCGCCCAAAACGGAGTAGATATGCCGGAACTGAGTGAGGGCAGGAAAGAAAATATTATTATCGGGCTGGAGAACTATATCATTGACTTGGCAGGCCAGTTCTCC
>JAAVYM010000096.1 GCA_022791135.1 Oscillibacter sp. | reverse complement strand
GACAGCGAGTGCATCATCGCAGTGAACAAGAACGACACGGCGCCCATCTTCGAGATTGCCGACTACGGCATCTGCGGCGACCTGTTCAAGGTAACCCCGCTGCTGACCGAGGCTATTCGCGCCGCCAAAGCTGCGAAGTAAGTTTCGGGCGGTCCGGCAGATCCGCTCCGCGCGTTCCGGTAAAACGGATAGAGGGGCTTTGCCGGTTATCCAAAAATGAAAGAGGACAGACCATCAGCCAAGAGCTGGTGGTCTGTTTTTCTCCTGCGGCAGGGGGCGAAGACCCGCCGGACGGGAACAGCCATGGCGGCTGCTTCTGTCCGGCGGGCCTTTCTCTTTGTGAAACGATTCACATGTGCTCCGGCGCGTCCACGCCGATGAGGGCCAGGCCGTTTTTCAGCACAATTCGGGTGTTATCCGCCAGCTTGAGCCGGGCGGCGGCCAGGTTTTCCGCCTCCTGGCGGATGTGGCAGGCCGTGTAGAAACGGTGGAAGCAGCCGGCCAGATCCATCAAATAGCGGTTGACATGGGAGGGATCATAAGCCCTCGCCGCCATGCGGATGGTGTCCGGCCAGGCCGCCAGCTGCTTGATGAGGGCCTGTTCCGCTTCCGCCGTTAGCAGGCTCAGGTCCGCCGTGCCGGGGGCGGGGACCGCCAGCCCCTCCTGCGCCAGCTTCTCTACCAGGGAACAAATACGGGCGTGGGCGTATTCCACATAGTAAATGGGATTTTCGGAGTCCTCCCGGACGGCAAGGCCCAAATCGAAGTCCATCTGGGTGTCCGGCTTCGCGTTGAAAAACCACCGGGCCGCGTCTACCGGTACCTCGTCCAGCAGGTCGGAGAGGGAGATGGCTTTGCCGGTGCGCTTGCTCATGCGGACCAGCTCCCCGTCCCGCAGCAGCTTCACCAGCTGCATCAACACGATGTCCAGCTTTTCCGAGCCGTTCAGTCCCAAGGCGTCCAGGGCGCCCTTCAGGCGGGCGACGTGGCCGTGATGGTCTGCGCCCCAGATGTTGATGACCCGGTCAAAGCCCCGCACTGCAAATTTGTTGCGATGATACGCGATGTCGGCGGCGAAGTAGGTGTAAAATCCGTTGGCCCGGCGGAGCACGTCGTCCTTCAGGTCCAGCTTTTCAATGTCCTTCTCCTTTTTTCCCGCCTTGAGAAGGTTCCGGCGCATGATCTCGGCGGTCTTGAGCCACAAAGCCCCTTCCTTCTCATAGGTCCAGCCCGCCTCCGTCAGCAGCGCCGCCGTCTCCGCCACCGCGCCGCTGTCATGAAGGGTGGACTCATAAAACCAGGTGTCGTATTCAATCTTGTAGCGGCGAAGGTCGCTCTTCATTTTTGGCAGGTTGACGGACAGTCCGTAGTCGGCCAGGGCTTTTTGCCGCTCCTCTGCCGGGACATGGAGCAGCTTGTCCCCATTTTGGTCATAGTAGCCCTGCGCCAGGTCCCGGATGTCGCCGCCCTGGTAGCCATCCTCCGGGAAGGGGACGTTTTCCTCCCCCTGGATAATCTGCAGGTACCGGGCCTCAATAGAGTGGGCGAACTTGTCGATTTGGTGTCCGGCGTCGTTGACATAGAACTCCCGGCTGACATCGGCCCCGCAGGCTGCCAGGACGGAGGCCAGCGTGTCGCCCAGCACGCCGCCCCGGGCGTTGCCCATGTGCATGGGACCGGTGGGGTTGGCGGAGACGAACTCCACCATGATTTTCTGGCCCCGGAGGCTGTCGGAGCGTCCGTAGTCCGCCCCCTCCCGCTCCACGGCGGCGCAGACATCCTCATACCAGCGCTGGCCCAGGCGGAAGTTCAAAAAGCCCGGCCCGGCAATTTCGGCAGAGGCAAAGTAGCTGCCCTCCAGCTTCATATGGTCCAGCAGGGCCTGGGCGATGGCGCGAGGCGGCTGGCGGAGGGCCTTGGAGGCGGCCAGGGCAAAGGTGGTGGTGAAGTCGCCGTTGGCGGCGTCCCTGGGGATCTCCACCGGAGCGGTGTGGACCTCCGCTTGGGGCAGGATCCCGTCCGCGGCTGCGGCGCGGTAGGCTTCCATAGCCAGGGACGCGGCCTGATCTTTAGCGTTTTGTATCATATTTGTCATTGAAAAAACCTCTTTCTTTCCGGCGTCTTTTGTACACGAACTGGCACTGGGGCTATTGTGCCGCCTTGGGACCGAAAGCATTCCGGCGTGTTCCGGAAATGCCCGGCGAAAAGCGTTTGCCGGACATTCATTCCGTCAGCCCGGCATCTACGCGGCTGCCTCAGATGTTTTCCCGCAGCTCCGGCTTACGCCGGACCCGTATCTTAAAGGCGTTCCGCCCGGTGACGGCGTGGTCCACGGAGATGGAGTAGCGCAGGTCCATCAGCCCGCCCCGCTCGCTCAGGCTATGGCGCAGGCGGCTGGTCTGGATGTCGATGGCCAGCTCGCCAAAAGGAGTCTCGTAAATGGAGGTGTGCTGCTTGCCCTCCTCAAAGACCATTTGGGAATTTACGTTGCCTGTCCGGGAAAGGATTACCTGGGGACCCCGGATCTCAAAGGCAGTGGTGGTACCCTCCAGACCAGTCAGCTCGCTTTCCTGGTAGGACAGGACCATGCCTTCCCGGGTCAGCTCCAGTACGCCCTCGGTCATCAGCTCAATGCTGTCCGGCTCCGTGTCCTCATAGTGCTGCTCGGAGTGGATGGTCAGCAGTACAGGCAGCTTCTTCGTCTCAGTATTGGTCAATGTCAACCCTCCGTGCCATGTGGTGAATATCCTCCTGCAAAAACAGGGAGGCCACGCCCTCGAAATCCTCCGCCCGGTCGCTGACCCAAAATTCCGCGCCGCCGGCCCGGTCCGCTGGGGCGCGCAGGTTCTGGGCGGTAAGCAGGCGCTTGAGTTCAAAGGCCGACTCCTCTCCGGCGGAGACCAGGGCAACGCCGGAGCCGCAGACGCCGGCGATCACCTCTTCCAAAAGGGGATAGTGGGTACAGCCCAGGATCAGAGTGTCTGCCCCCCAGTCCAGCAGCGGGGCCAGATATTCCCTGGCCACAGTATCAATGACCACGTCTCCAGGGCAAAAGCGCCCGTTTTCCACCAGAGGGACGAACAGGGGGCAGGGCTGGCAGAAGACCTCCACCCCGGGGTCCAGCTGCCGCAGCGCCGCCTCGTAGGCCCCGGAGCGGACCGAGGCCAGAGTGGCGATCAGCCCCACCCGGCGGTTCTTTGTTATGGCGATGGCCCGGTGGCAGGTGGGTTCCACCACACCGACGATGGGCAGGGCGTTCTCCGCCTGGAGGATGTCCAGGGAGGTGGTGGACACGGTGCCGCAGGCGATGAGAACGGCCTTGAGATCGAAGGAGCGGAGGAAGCGCAGGTCCTGCCGGGCATATTTGATCAGCGTTTCCCTGGAGCGGCCCCCGTAAGGGACCCGGGCGGTGTCGCCGAAATAAACCAGGTTCTCCTCCGGCAGAATTCGCCGCAGGACCCGCACCGCCGTCAGCCCTCCGAGGCCAGAGTCAAATACGCCGATGGGACGTGTATCCAATGCCGTCACTCCTCTCACCGGCAGGGACCCGGCCCCGCCGCTGTCACAAATTGCTCTGAGTTATGTATTATACTATGAGAGGGCGATTGCCGCAAGACAGATTTTAGTCTTTTTGCCCTCTTTTTTATGTGGAAATTTTCCGGCTGCTCTGCTATAATCGTGCTATCTATTGAAACCACCGCCATCAACGCCGTGAGGAGGGGCTGTCTATGAAAATTGAGTTGACGGAGCGGCAGTACCGGTATCTGTTGGATTTGGTCTACATAGGCAACTGGGTGCTCAATTCCACCAGGGAGGACGACCGCATCCGGGAATACGACCAAGTGGAGAGTTTGATCTTCTCCCATTGCCTCCGCCACGGCATGGGAAAGCTGGTGGAGCTGTATCAGGGGGACCTGATACCCTCCCGGGCCTTTGCTGGCGGCGGGATCCATGAGGCGATTGAGAACTATGAGGATGTGGTGTTTTACGAGATTTTGGCGGAGGAGCTGGCTCTGCGGGATATGGATGGCGAGCCGCTGACCCGGGAGAACTACGGCGCGCTTATGGAGCGGATTGACACCTACCTCGACGAGTTCGACGAGCATGGGACGGAGCATATCTCCATTGACCTGGACGAATAGGGCCTTCCCTCCGGAGCCGCAGCGGTTCCGGGGGGAAATTGTTTTTGCCGGGAGCACAAGAAAAACGCCCTCCTTATTAAAGGAGAGCGCAGAGGAAGAAGCGCGGAGAAGCTACAGCCTGGCGGAAAGCTTTTAGACAGCGCGCCCGGACCGGTCCGGGCGCGCTTCCGGGTTATTTTCGCAGGAGGATTAAGCCCAGAGTATTGGGGCCGCAATGGCAGAAGATTGTGCAGCCCGCCTTGGCCTCCAGGATTTCGCCGAAGCGGCCGTCCTCCTTCAGAATCTCACGAGCGATGCCCGCCAGCTCGTCGCCGGGGCAGGTGTCCACCAGGAAAACCCGGCGGAAATCCAGGTCCGTCCGGTTCTGGAGCCGGTCACGGAGGTAATCGGCCACCACTTTGGCCATCGTTCCCCGGTATTTTTTGGTGACGGACATCTTGTTTTGAATGACATCCACGCAGGGGTGGAGCTTCAGCAGGTTGGCCCCCAAGGCGGTGACGGCGGAGCAGCGCCCGCCCTTTTTCATATAGTCCAGCCGGTCCAGGACGAAGCTGGTCTCCAGCCGGGGAACCATGCCCTCCAGCAAGTTCAGAATCTCCGTCACGGATTTCCCCTCCCGAGCCGCGTCAGCGGCGGCCAGGACCATCAGCCCATGGCCCACGGTCAGATTTTCTGAGTCCACCACGTAGACCTCCGGGACCTCTTCCGCCGCCAGCTTGGCATTCTGGCAGCAGCAGGAGAAGCCGCTGCCGATGTTGAGATGAATCACGGCGTCGTATTTCTCCGTCAGGATACGAAAGGCGTCCTCATAGTCCGCCGCGTTGACGGCGTTGGTGGTGGTGATTTCGCCGCCGGCGTCCACGTGGGCGGCGATGTCCGCCGTGCGGATGTCCACGCCGTCGTGATAGAGCTTCCCCGCCTTGACGATGCCCAGGGGGAAGACAGTAATGTCGTATTCCTCCAGCAGGGAGGCCGGCAGGTCGCAAGTGCTGTCGGTCGTGATTTTAATCATGAATACTCCTTCCGGACCCGGGTCGCCCGGGACCCTATCGTGTAATCGCCGAAGCGGCGCAATGGCGTCAGTAGACTTATTGTACCACAGTCCCCGGTGAAAATCCAGAGCCTGTTTGAAAAGTGGCAGAATGCCGGAACGTTGTCCCGGGGATTCCGGCGGCTTTTGGGGCGGGCTGCCGGGGAGAAAGGCGTCCGGGAGGCGTCATGCATAATTTACCAGCTTCCGTGTAAACTGAAAGGGCGGCGGTACCCGCTGTGTTGAAGTTGCAAGGAGGATGGATCATATGAAGCGGCGGCTGTTTTTCTGGGAGGCGATAGGCTTTTTGCTCACGGGGGCGGCCGGCGTGCTGCTGCATTTCGTCTATGAGTGGAGCGGCGGCAGCGTATTGGCGGCGGCGTTTTCCGGCGTCAATGAGTCCACCTGGGAGCATATGAAGCTTCTCTTTGTGCCATTGTTCCTGTTTTCTGTGGTGCAAGTGTGTCTCCTGGGCCGGAATTACCCCAACCTTCCCGCGGTCCGCGCCCTCAGCACCCTGACAGGACTGGCCCTGATCCCCATCCTCTTTTACACCTATACCGGCATCCTGGGGCGGGACGTCATGTGGATGGACATCGCCATTTTCTTTCTGGCGGACCTGGGAGCCTTCGCCCTGGATTTCCGCCTCCTCCGGCAGGGGAGGTGCTCCGCCGGGTGGCAGCAGCTCTTGGGACTGGCGGTGCTGTGGGGGCTGGCGTTTTTCTTTGTCTGGTGCACCTTCCGGCCGGTCCGGCTTCCGCTTTGGCAGGACCCGGTGACAGGCGGCTTCGGCATTCCATAAAAACGCCCTTCGGGGCGTTTTCACCGTTTTGGAATTTACTGTGAATTTATCGCCCCCTGGCTTGACCAATTACTTATCGGGGGAGTATAATAAAAAAACTGCAATACACGTAAGGAATGGAGGGTCCCCTATGCCGGCAAAGGAACGAAAGCCCGTGGCGCCATTTTATGCCGTGGCGGCGCTATGGCTGCTGGGCGGTCTGGTCCTGCCTCTTTACAGCAGTGCGGCGGCGGCTCTGCTGGCGGTGGTTTCTGTGGTGGTATTTTTCGCCGTGAACAAACTCTGCCGGGGAGGCGGAGCTGTGGGCGGAACCGCCGGGGAGGCAGAGAAGAAGCCGGAACCGCCAAAAGCGGAACCTGTCTCCTCCACAGGAAACCCGGAGCTGGACAAAATGCTGAAAGATGGGCAGCTGGCCCTGAGCGAGATGAAGCGGCTGGACGCCAGCATCGCCGACCCCGGCGTCTCCGCCGACATCGTGCGGCTGAGCCAGGTGTCGGAGAAGATCTTCCAGGCGGTGCGGGACGACCCGGACAAGCTGTCCCAAATCCGCAAGTTCATGGACTATTACCTGCCCACCACCTTAAAGCTGCTGAACGCCTATGACCGCATGAGCGGAACCGGCGTCTCCGGGGAAAACATTGACGGGACCAAGTCGAAGGTCGAGGAGATGATGAAAACCATCGTCCGGGCCTTCGAAAAGCAGCTGGACAGCCTTTACGGCTCTGACGCCCTGGATATCTCCGCCGATATCAAGGTGATGGAGACCCTGATGGCCCGGGAGGGTCTGACGGAGCCGGAAATGAAGGCGGACGCCGTTCAGGCGGACGGGACGGACATCAAGCTGGAGCTGTAAGAGGGGGGCCTGTGCGCGTGAACATGGAAAAGAAAAAACGGGGTTCCTTGATAAGCATGGCGCTGGCAGGATTTTGCGCGGTTTTGTGGCTGTATATCGCCATTTTCCGCTGGCCGGAAGAGCGTTTCTTAGCCCTGACGGTGGCGGGCATGTGACTGGTAGTGTGTGTTACCTGGGGCCTCCGGGTCTGAATGTTTAACAAAACTAAGGAGGAAGAGGCATGAAAAAGCGAAATGTCGTGTATGGGTTCCTCGCCCTTTTGGAGGGGCTGCTCTCCGGAGGGTGTTTCTACCTGGCCAAACGGGATCGGGAACCCCTGAACCTGGCGGCCGGCTGCATATGGCTGACCCTCTCCGTCTTCCACGGGCTGATGAGCTTCTGGGAGGAGGATCATATTTTGCTGGTGGAGGAAGAAGACTATGAGTGACAATCCGATTCCGGAGCTGACCCTGGACCCCTCCGCGATGGCCGCCGTTCCCGCGCCGGAATTGACGTTGGAACCCGTTGGCGCCCCGACCGCTCCTGCTGCCCCGGAGCCGGAAAGGCCGGAGGTCAAGCCTGTGGAGCTGGACGACTCCATGCTCTCCGAGGCGGAGAAGAAGGCAGTGGAGGAGTTTGCCAAGAAAATCGACGTGATGGACTCCAACCTGATCCTTCAGTACGGTGCGGCCGCGCAGAAGAACGTGGCGGGCTTTTCCGAAAGCGCCCTGGCTTCCGTGCGCACCAAGGACCTGGGCGAGGTGGGCAAGTCCTTGTCCGAGCTGGTGGTGGAGCTGAAGAACTTCGGCGAGGAGGAGGAGAAAAAGGGCCTTTTCGGCAAGCTCAAGAAAACCGGCAGCAAGCTGGAGGTCATGAAGGCCCAGTACTCCAAGGTCGAGACCAACGTGGACAAAATTACCCGGGAGCTTGAGCAGCACCAAGTGACGCTGCTCAAGGACGTGGCCATGTTCGACCAGATGTATGAGCTGAACCTGAAGTACTATAAGGAATTGACCATGTATATCCTGGCGGGGAAGAAGAAATTGGCCGAGGTTCGCTCCGGCGAGCTTCCCGCTCTCCGGGCCAAGGCCGAGCAGACCGGCGCCCAGGAGGACGCCCAGCGGTATAACGACCTGGTGCAGATGTGCGAGCGCTTCGAGAAAAAGCTCCACGACCTGGAGCTGACGCGGATGATCTCCATCCAGATGGGTCCCCAAACCCGGCTGCTCCAGAACAACGACACGCTGATGGTGGAAAAGATCCAGTCCTCGCTGGTGAATACGATCCCGCTGTGGAAGAGCCAGATGGTGCTGGCCCTGGGCATGGAGCACGGGCGGCAGGCCACCGCCGCCCAGAACGCCGTGACGGAAATGACCAACGAGCTGCTGAAAAAGAACGCCGACATGCTGAAAATGGGCACCATCCAGACCGCCCGGGAGGCGGAGCGCGGCGTGGTGGATATTGAGACCCTTCAGCACACGAACCAGCAGCTGATCTCCACCTTGGACGAGGTACTGAATATCCAGCGGGAGGGCGCCCAGAAGCGCAAGGCTGCCGAGGCGGAGCTGGGCCGCATCGAGGGCGAGCTGCGCGCGAAGCTGCTGGAGCTGCACAAATAACCGGCGGCGGTTCGCTCAGTGGAGTTCCCGGGCGACGGAGAGCGCGGCGAGGAACATGGCCTCCAGATTCAGGAGGCGCCGCTCCCGGCAGGCGTCCTGATACCGCTCCAGCACCGCCATGCCCTCGCCGGAGAGGCCCTCCTTTAAGAGAGCCAGGTTTTTCGCCTCCAGCCGCTCCGCCTCGTCGTAGGCGGGGCGGTCCAAAAAGGCCGGCGCGCGGCGGGATTGCGCATATCCATACAGCAGTTCCATTAAGCCGGTCAAGGGAATCCTGCTTGTATACGTGATAAACGTATATTGATACACAAAAATAACGTGTATCAAGAGGTGCAGTATGCAAATTTTAGCAAAGCGATTAAAAGAACTGCGAGAAAGCCGCAGAATTTATCAACGAGAAATCGCCGGATACTTGGGCCTTTCTCCCCGCGGTTACCAGGACTACGAAACAAACAAAAATGACCTCAAATTAAAAACGCTGATTGCGATTGCGGACTATTATCAAGTATCCATCGACTATCTGGTGGGCCGGACGGACGATCCGGGCTTCCATACAAGCGAGGCAGGGGATTGAGCCTATGAAATTGTTGCAAAAGCGGCCGATAGCGGCGGCGATCATGGTCCTGGCCATTCTGGCGGGCCTGGGCCTGGGCCGGGCCAGGAGTCCAAAGGGCGAAGCCGGAATCGCGGGGGATTTTCTCTACCTCGTCCATAACGAGGGCGGCGTAATCTCCAAGGATACCGCCGAATACATCGAGGCGATGAATGTGTCCCTCTTCGCCCAAACCGGGGCGCAGATTGCGGTGGACGTGGTGCGGACCACCGGCGGCACAGACATCGCGAAATACGCCGAGGAGACCTTCAACGCCTTAGGCGTGGGGTCCCGGGAGCGGAACAATGGCATCCTGCTGGTCCTGGCCCTGGAGAACCTGTACAACGGCGCGCCGGACGGGGACTATTATATTGCCTGGGGCAGCGGCTTCAGCTCGAGCGAGCAGGCCGATTTGGAGGACATCCTCTACGGGACGCTGGAGAGCGATTTTGCCGCGAAGCGCTACGACCAGGGGGTCCGGAGGACCTTTGACGGCCTGATGGACTATCTGGAGGATGTGTATTATGTGACGGTCACCACAGCGCCGCCCGCGCCGGACGCCTACGGGAGCTATCAGTCCATCTCCGGCGGCTATGCCTCCACGGGGAGCGCCGTGGACATCTGGACAGTGTTTGTTGGGCTGATGATGCTGCTGATTTTGCTGCTGGTCCTGTGGGTGCTGCTGGACGCCATGCGCTGGAGGAGATACCGGCGGCGGTATTGGGGTCCCACGGTGGTGGGCATCCCCAGGCCGGTGTATTACCCGGTTTTTTGGGGCCGCCCGCGGCGGCCCAGGCGGCCCCCGCCTCCTCCCAGGAAAAAACCTCCGCAGGGTCCTGGCGGCTTTGGCGGTGGTTCCTTTGGCGGCGGTACGGGCCGCGGGGGACGCCCAGGGGGCGTTGGTCCTGGCAGCTTTGGCGGCGGTTCCTTTGGCGGCGGCGCGGGCCGTGGGGGGCGTCCCGGCGGTTTCGGTGGCGGTTCCTTCGGCGGAGGCGCAGGCCGGGGCGGTTCCTTCGGCGGAGCTGGCCGCGGCGGCTTCGGCGGCGGGCGCAGCTTCGGCGGCGGCTCCTTTGGCGGAGGCGCAGGCCGGGGCGGCGGCAGGAGATAGAACAAGAGGCCCCCGGCGTAGAAGAACGCCGGGGGCCTTCATTGTAAAAAGCTTTGCCAATGGGCGAACGCATGCGTCTTGACGGGAAAGATTTCCCGAAGCACTCTTTTGGGTAAGGCGGCTCCGGCCCATCAGGCGGCAGCGGAGTCAAGAGGGGAGGAACACGCTGTTTGCGTTTTTTATTCCCGCGATAAATCAGTCCAGCACCTGCACCGCCGCGCCGAGAATTCCGTCGCCGATATAGACGCTGAGGGTCCCGTCGATTTCGCCGTCCCAGATGTGGTCATAGTCCGGCAGGGCGGCGGTGAGCTTGCGGCGGACGGTTTCCATCTCGGCGGCGGCTCCGCCGTTGGCCACAGCCAAGTTGTACTTTTTATGGCTTCCGCAACAGTCCACAGTCATGGAGACCAGCTTGTCGATGACCTGATTCCGGCCCCGGACCTTGGCGATGGACTGGAGCTGGCCGTCAGGGGCGAAGGTGATGATGGGTTTAATTTGCAGCAGCGTCCCCGCCGTGGCGGTGACCTTCCCAATGCGTCCGCCCTTCATCAGATACTCCAGCGTATCCACGGAGAAGAAGGGGTAAGTGCCGGCGATGAGCTGTGGGACACGGCGCTCCACCAGGGTCTTCCAGTCCATGCCGCCGCGGATATCCTCCGCCAATTGCAATACTGTCAGTCCCATGCCCAAAGAGCCGCTGACGGAGTCGAATACCCGGATGGGGAAGCGGTCTCCGCTCTCCTCGGCGATCAGGCGCACCAGGTTATAGGTTCCGGAGAGTCCGCTGGAGAGCATCACGGCGATAACGCCGTCATAGCCCGCGGCCTGGATTTCCTCCAGCACGGCCCCGACGCTTTCCACAGAGGGCAGAGAGGTTTGAGGCAGCTCCCCGCTTTTGAGACGGCGGTAGATATCGGCGCCGCAGATGTCTACGCCGTCGGCGTACTCCCCGTCGGCGCAGAGGATGCGCAGGGGGACGATGTAAACATTGTTCTCCGCAGCCAGGCGGGGGGACAGGTCTGCGCAGGAATCCGTCAGCAGGGCGATTTTTTGCGGGTCCACGGTGTTCCCAACTCCTTTTCACAGTGAGGCCCGCCGGGGGTCCGGACACTGGCGGGCGTCAAGGCTTGTCAAAGTGTACTGTCTTCATTATCCCACAAACCTGGGAAAACTGCAAGAGTGATTTTACATGCTTTTCCCAGAAGACTGCTTTTCGCAAAAAAATGGGGAAATCAAGAGATTTTCCCTTTACCAGCCGGGGGTTTTCTGCTACAATATATAAGTTATATTTTGCCTGTCCGCCGGACAGGGAAAGGGGGCGCTTTTGTGAAATATAGAAAATGGAACATCGGCGCCCCGGAGGATCGGGACGTTGCCACCCTGCGGGAGGCGGGCTACCCCTATTTGCTGGCGCTGGTCCTGGCCGCCCGGGGCATTGCCTTTCCGGAGAGGGCGGCGGAGTTCCTGGACCGGGACCGGAAGCTGACGTTGTCGCCCATGCTGATGCGGGACATGGACAAGGCTGTAGCCCGCATTCAGCGGGCTATCAGCGACGGGGAGATCATTGCCGTCTTTGGGGACTACGATGTGGACGGCATTACCTCCACGGTGTTGCTGCTGGACTATTTGAAAAGCTGCGGCGCACAGTGCCTGCGCTATATTCCCCGGCGGATTGAGGACGGCTACGGCCTCTCCAAGCCCGCCATTCAGGGCCTGTGGGACCAGGGGGCCACGCTGCTGATCACTGTGGACTGCGGCATCACCGGGAACGAAGAGGTGGATTTCGCCAACTCCCTGGGGATGGACGTTGTGGTGACGGACCACCATGAGTGCAAGGAGGATCTGCCCAACGCCGCGGCGGTGGTGGACCCCCACCGGCCGGATTGCCCCTATCCGTTCAAATTCCTGGCGGGCTGCGGCGTGGCGCTGAAGCTGGTGCTTGCCTTGGGGGGCGAGAATCGGGAGGACGCCCTCTTCGCCCGCTACTGCACCCTGGCCGCCATCGGCACCGTGGCCGACGTGATGCGCATGGAGGGGGAGAACCGGGCCATTGTCTCCTGCGGGCTGGAGGCGCTGCCCCACACGGATTTCGTGGGCATACACGCGCTGCTGCGGGAGGCGGGTCTGATGGGCAAACCCGTCACCTCGATTCAGATCGGTTTTGTCCTCTCTCCCCGGATCAACGCCGCCGGGCGCATGGGGGCGGCGGATCTGGCGGCGGATTTGCTGGAGACTGGGGACCCGGCCCGGGCGGAGGAACTGGCCCGGGAGCTGTGCGAGCTGAACCGGGAGCGCCAGGCGGTGGAGCAGGCAATCTGCGCCGATGCGGTGGATCAGATCGAGTCCCGCCCTCAGGAGGAGCGCAGCGCCCTGGTCCTCTCCAGCGAGGACTGGCATCAGGGTGTGGTGGGTATCGTGGCCTCCCGCCTCAGTGAAAAATACTCCTGCCCCAGCTTCATGATTCACCTGAAGGACGGCACGGGCCGGGGGTCCTGCCGCTCCTATGGCGGGTTTAACCTCTTTGCGGCCCTGGAGTCCTGCGCGGACCTGCTGGATGGCTTCGGTGGGCATGAGCTGGCCGCCGGCTTCACCATCCCGGAGGAAAACATCCCTGCCTTCCGAGTCCGGATGAACCGCTGTGTCCGCTCTGCCACCGGCGGTGAACCGCCGGTAAGCTCTTTGGAGGTGGACGCGGCGGTGACCTCGCCGGGCGAGCTGACGCTGGAGCAGGCGGAGCAGCTGGAGCAGCTGGAACCCTATGGCGCGGGGAATCCCCGACCGGTCTTCGCCCTGCTGGGGGCCACGGCGGAGTCCGTGCAGCCCGTGGGACAGGGGAAGCACCTGAAGCTCCGCCTGGCCAGAGGAGTCAGCCGTTTTGACGCGATTTTCTTTTCCGTTACGGCGGAGGAGTGCGGCATTGTCCCCGGCAGCCGGGTGGACGCCGCCTTTTACCTTCAGGCCAACACCTTCCGGGGCGTCACGACGCTGCAGCTTCAGCTGGTGGATATCCGGCCCTCGCTGCTGCCCAGCCGGAACGAAGCAGAGTCCCTGGATTTAGTCCGCCGCCTGGTGGAGGGGGAGAGCATCTCCGCCCAGGAGGCCGTTCGCCTCCGGGCGTCCCGGAATCAATACGCCGCCTGCTGGGTGGCGCTGGAGCGCCAGCTCCGCCAAGGGAAGGCGGAGAAGGATTATCTGCCGTACCTCCGTACTTTAGCGGGCTATACCGGCGGGAGCGAGAGCTTTCTCCGCACTGCTTTGGCGCTGGAGGTGTTCCAGGAGCGGGGACTGGTTTCCCTGGCGCGGCAGGGGGACCGGCTGACTCTGCGGCTGATCCCCATTCAGGGGAAGGTGGACCTGACCGCCTGCCCCTATCTGGCCCGTTTGCAGGACAAGGAGGCGACTTGATATGACTGTGAAGGAGCAGTATGAGCTGCTGGAAAAAACCGTCCGCGCCTATAATCCCTCCGCCGATTTCGGCCATATCCGCGCCGCCTTTGAGTACGCGGACCGCTGCCACGAGGGGCAAAAGCGCAAGAGCGGCGAACCCTATATTATCCACCCCCTGGCGGTGGCGCAGATCGTGGCGGAGGAGCTGAAGCTGGACTCAGAGTCCATTGAAGCGGCGCTGCTTCACGACGTGATTGAGGACACCCCCGCCACCCACGAGGACGTGGCCCGGCTGTTCTCCCCCACCATTGCCGACCTGGTAGAGGGCGTCAGCAAGCTGACCCGGATTCAGTATGCCACCAAGGAAGATGAGCAGATGGAGAACCTCCGGAAGATGCTCATCGCCATGAGCAAGGATATCCGGGTGATCCTCATCAAGGTCTCCGACCGGCTCCATAACATGCGGACCATGGAGTACCAGTCCCCGGAGAAGCAGAAGCAAAAGTCTCTGGAGACCATGGAGATTTACGCCCCCATCTCCCACCGGCTGGGCATGCAGCGCATCAAGTGGGAGCTGGAGGACTTGTCCCTCAAATATCTGGACCCGGTGGGGTACAACGAGATTATCACCCGCCTGGACGCGAAAAAGGCGGAGTACAACGCCTTCCTCCTGCGCACCCAGACCCAGATGGACGACCGGCTCAATGAGCTGGACATCCAGCACATGGTCTACGGCCGGATCAAGCACCCCTATTCCATCTACCGCAAGATGTTCAACCAGCAAAAGTCCCTGGACGAGATTTTCGACCTCTTTGCCTTCCGGGTACTGGTGGATACGGTGGGAGACTGCTATAACGTCCTGGGTGTGATTCATGACATCTATAAGCCCATTCCCGGCCGGTTCAAGGACTATATCGGCACCGAGAAGCCCAACGGCTATCAGTCCCTCCACACCACGGTCATGGGTCCCGACGGATTGCCCTTCGAGGTGCAGATTCGCACCTGGAAGATGCACGAGATTGCCGAATACGGCGTGGCCGCCCACTGGAAGTACAAGCAGAACGGCCAGGGAGCGGGCACCGAGGGCAAGTACGAGTGGGTTCGCCGCCTCCTGGAGAACCAGGAGGGCGCCGACGCCGAGGAGTATATCCACTCTCTAAAGGTCGACATGTTCGCCGACGAGGTCTTTGTCTTCACGCCTAACGGCGACGTGCAGAACCTTCCCGCCGGAGCGACTCCGATTGACTTTGCCTACGCCATCCACTCTGCGGTGGGAAACCGGATGGTGGGCGCCAAGGTGAATAACCGCATTGTCACCTTCGATCACGTTCTGAAAAACGGCGACATTGTGGAGATCATGACCTCCAAGTCCGCCAAGGGTCCCAGCCGGGACTGGATGCAGATTGCCAAGAGCAGCGAGGCCCGAAGTAAGATCCGCCAGTGGTTTAAGAAGGAGAAGAAGGAGGAGAACATCGCCAACGGCCGCTCCTCCTTCGAGCAGGAACTCAAGCATGCGGGCCTTGCTATGAAGGACGTGACAGACCCAGAGAACCTGCCGCACTTGCTGAAAAAGGTGACCTACGGCTCTCTGGAGGAGATGTACGCCGCCATCGGTTACGGCGGTTTCACCGCGCAGAAGGCCGTCAGCCGCATGAAGGGGGAGCTGCAGCGCATCTCCCGCCAGCACCAGGCGGAGGAGCTGCTCACCGTCAAGCCCGAGGAGCCGCCCATTCCCGTGCCGCCGAAGCCCATCGGCAAGAGCGAGCAGGGCATCATCGTGGAGGGCCTGGACAACTGCCTGGTGAAGTTTTCCCGCTGCTGTACCCCCGTTCCGGGGGACGAGATTGTGGGCTTTATTACCCGGGGTTACGGCGTATCGGTTCACCGGGCGGACTGTCCCAACGCCGCGCCGGAGCGCCGGGCCGGGCAGGAGGGCCGCTGGCTGAAAGTCACATGGGGCAGCAATACCAACGAGAGCTATCCCACCACCATCGACGTAGTGTGTAAGGACCGGATGAACCTGATTCTGGATATTTCCACGGCCCTGTCCAGCACGAACACCTTCGTTTCCGGCCTGAACTCCCGGAGCACGGAGGACGGCTTTGCCGTCATCCGCCTGGAGATCCGCGTCCGGGATGGGGCGCAGATGAAGGCGATTATGAATAAGCTGAATCAAATTTCCGGGGTGCTGCAAGTTACGCGCCCCGCCGGATAAAGGGGAGGAAACCGCCTATGCGCGCAGTCGTCACCCGTGTGAAGCACGCCTCTGTCACCATTGAGGGAGAGGTCCGCGGCCAGATTGGGGAGGGCTACCTGGTCCTCTTGGGCGTGGCCCCCGGGGATACGGAGGAGACCGCCGTGAAGCTGGCGGATAAAATCTGCAATCTTCGGGTTTTCGAGGACGAAAATGAGAAGATGAATTTAAACCTGGAGCAGGTGGGGGGGAGCCTCCTGGTGATCTCCCAGTTTACCCTGTTTGCCGACACCTCCTCCCGCCGCCCGGGCTTTTCCGGCGCGGCGAAACCGGACCTGGCCATTCCCCTCTACGAGAGGTTCATGGCCCGCTGCCGGGAACGGGGCTTCTCTGTGGAGCACGGGGAGTTCGGCGCGAAGATGGAAGTGGACTCCCTGAACCACGGGCCAGTGACCATCCTCTTTGACACGGAGAAGCCCTGACGGGCGCGGAGAGAAAGGACGGATGCTTCCATGGGACTTTTTTCCTATTTCTGTCAAAAAGGGCGCCCCCAGGGGGCGCAGCCCCACAGCGGCTGGGCCTGGCGGTTGTCGGTAAACGGGATGCCCGCCGCCAATTTTGGCTGGGAGGAGATTGCCCGGGCGCTGGACGGCCTGGGACCCCATGACGACAGCTTCGTGATTCTGGAGCAGAGGCAGGGGGAGCGCTATTGGTTCATTCAAAGCGCCGTGGCCCTGATGGGTCCCCATACCGGCGAGTACATTGTGGGCGTGGGTTGGAACGACGCCATGGGGAAGCACCTGGTGGAGCGCTGCGGCGGAGCCGGGCGGGCGGTGGATATGTTTCGGGCCGCGTGGCAGGGGAAGCCCCTGGATTTTACGGGCTTCGAGGATTGCTCCGATCAGATTCCCGGCAATTTTTAGCCGACAGGCCTGAATAAGATTGGAAGGACTCTCTTCCATACGGCGTTTCACGCCGCCGGGGCCGCAGAGCGGCTGCCCGGGGGTTGAGGGACTGAGAATCCGCGGGCGTTCAGGCGCGTGGACGGGCATAGGCCCGAGAAGGGAGAAGACCCCATGAATGTTAAAATGCTGCAAGTCGGCCCCCTGGGCACGAACTGCTACATCCTGGAGGATGAGGCGTCCCACCAGGCGGCGGTGATCGACCCCGGCGGGGACGCCCCCGCCATTCTGGAGGCGCTGGACGGCGCGGAGGTCCGCTATATTCTGCTGACCCACGGCCACTACGATCACACCGGCGGCGTGGCAGAGCTGCAAAAGGCCCTGCCCCAGGCGGAGGTCTATATCCACGAGAAGGATTTCCTTGGCGTGGATGCGTCTTTGTTTCCCTTGCGGGGTCAGGCAGAGGGCGTAAAATTCTACGGGGAGGGAGACCGTCTGCCTCTGGGCGGCCTGGAGATTCAGGTCCTCCATACGCCTGGCCACTCTGAGGGCGGTGTGACCCTCCGCTGCGGCAGCCTGCTCTTTTGCGGAGACACCTTGTTTGCCGGCTCCTGCGGGCGGACGGACTTCCCTGGCGGGAGCGTTCCGAAACTCCTGACCTCCCTCCGCCGCCTGGGGAAGCTGGAGGGTGATTTCCAGGTCTGCCCCGGTCATATGGACGTCTCCACTCTGGAGGAGGAGCGCAAGAGCAACCCCTACCTCCGCCAGGCCCTGCGGGAGGCGCCATGAAGCTGGTACTGCGGGGCTGCGGCGAGCGCTACACCGTGGAGCAAAGCCTGCTGAACCTGTTTCCTGGAGAGCTGCCGGTCTACGAACCCATTCAGCCTGGCGACGAGAGCTGGGCCGTTGTTTCCTGCCGGGAGGAGGAGGGCTTTCACGTCACGGTGGAGCTTTCCTGGCGGGGGGAGACGGCTGTTTACCACTACAACGCCCCTCTGGAGGGCACAGAGTACGAGCGGGAGCGCCAGCGCCGGCATGCCATTGGGGCCGCTTTCTTCCTGGCCTATCGGACCCTCACCGGGAATACGCCCCCCTGGGGGATGCTCACCGGCGTCCGGCCTGACAAGCTGGTGACGGAGGCTCTGGCGGTGGGGAAAACCCCAGAGGAGGCCCGGAAGCTGCTGGAGGAATCATATTATGTCACGCCGGAGCGGGCTGCCCTGGCCCTGGAGACGGGGGCGGCAGCCTATGAGGCTGCCCGGTCCCTGGGTCCCCGGGACATTGCCGTTTATATCGGTATTCCGTTTTGCCCCACCCGCTGCGCCTACTGCTCCTTTGTCAGCCAGTCGGTGGAGAAGAGTTTCGCCCTGGTGGGACCCTATGTGGACGCGCTGACGGCGGAGCTTGCCTCCGGGGGGTGCATGGCACGCCAGGCCGGGCTTCGGGTCCGGGCCATGTACATGGGTGGCGGTACGCCCACCACCTTAACCGCTGCCCAGATGGACCGGGTCCTGACGGCGTTTGAGGACGCCTTCGGCCCGGCTCTGGATGGGTGCGAAGAGATGACCGTAGAAGCAGGCCGGCCCGACACCATCACGGCGGAGAAGCTGGCGGTGCTGAAGGCTCACGGTATCCACCGGATTTCCGTGAATCCCCAGACCATGGAGGAGCCTGTCCTTCGGGCCATTGGCCGCCGCCACAGCCCCGGCGACATCGAGGCGGCAATGGAGCTGGCAGCGAAGTGCGGCTTTCCCCACGTGAACATGGACCTCATCGCGGGCCTGCCGGAGGATACGGCGGAGGGCTTTTGCCGCTCGCTGGAGCGCTGCCTCTCCTTTGGGACGGACAATATCACGGTGCATACTCTGGCTTTGAAGAAGGGCAGCCGCATTTTGCTGGAGGGCCTGTCAGTTCCCGGACCTGAGGAGGTGAGGGCGATGCTGGAGAGCGCCGGTCCCGCCCTCCGGGGCGGCGGGTACGCTCCCTACTACCTCTACCGGCAAAAATACATGTCCGGCAGTTTTGAGAACATCGGCTGGACCCGCCCTGGAGGGACTTGCCTGTACAACATCTATATTATGTCGGAGCTATGCTCCATTTTGTCCTTTGGCGCGGGGGGGTCCACGAAGATGGTGGACCCGGCCCGGCGGGAGATCCGGCGCCGCTTCAACCCGAAGTATCCCAAAGAGTACACGGAGCGCCCGGAAAAAGCGCTGTCCAACCAGGCGGATTTCGCCGCCTTTTATAGTCAGCGCAGTTGAAAGGAAGCGGCGGCTTCTTTTCAACTCAGCGCCGCTATGCGGCGAAGTGCGCTTGACTAGATTGCAGATGAAACGCGAAAGGAGCCAAGTCCCATGTTTTCCCTGAAACAGATCAACGAGGCGGTCCGCAGCGACCCCGGCGGTTTTGCCCAGGAGTGCGATGCGCTGTTTGCCAGGAAGGTGGAGAGCGCCGCCAAGAGGATTGCGGAGCACCGCTCGGAGTCTCATATCATCCTTCTCTCCGGCCCCTCCGGCTCCGGGAAGACCACCACTGCGCTGAAAATCGAGGAGAAGCTGGAGGAGATGGGCATCGAGACCCACACCGTCTCCATGGACAACTATTTCAAGACCTTCGACCCGGACACCACGCCCCGGAACCGGGACGGCGCCGTCGACTATGAGTCTCCGTTCTGCCTGGACATCGGCCTTTTGAACCGGCATTTCTCCATGCTGGATAAGGGGGAGCTGATTCACATTCCCAAGTATGAGTTTGCCCGGCAGATGCGCTCCGATATCCTGGCCCAGCCCATGCGCCTGGGGGCGGACGAGATGGTCATTTTCGAGGGCATTCACGCCCTGAACGACATCATCGTGGGCAAGAATCCCAAGGCGTTTAAGCTCTATATCGCCGCCCGGAGCAATATCCGGGACGAGGATGGCAGCATTGTGTTTGACAAATCCTGGATTCGGCTCTGCCGGCGGATTGTCCGGGACTTCAAGTTCCGGGGCAGCGACGCGGCCTTCACGCTGAAGCTGTGGGAGAACGTCCGGCGGGGAGAGCGGCTGTACATCTCTCCTTATAAGGAGAATGCAAATCTGATGTTCGATTCCTCCCTGGCCCTGAGCGCCAGCGCCTTGAAGCCCTTTGTGGTGCCTTTGCTGGAGGATACGCCCAAGGGGAAATATAAGGTGGTGGACGATATGCTCCGGGCCTGGATCAAATTGAGGCGCTGGACGAGAAGTACATTCCCGCCAAATCCCTGTCCCGGGAGTTCATCGGCGGCAGCCCGTACGACAACCACTGATATCCTTTTTCTTGAAAGAAAAAGGAAGAAAAAAGAACTTTCGCGGACCCCGGTGGCAAGCCGGGCTGGAGCGCCGGTATGAGGGTTCTTTGAAATTTAGATAGCTGGGTACAATACAACTGTGATTTGCCGGAAAGAAAGGAGCGCAATGATGAGCAATCAAAAAACGATTTATGAGCTGCTGAACACCCTGAAAGACGGGGCGTGTGCGGCGGGGACCCTTGCTCTGGGGACCTTGGGTCTGGCGTGCGAGGGGGCGGAGAAGCTGGCGGACGCGGTAAAGCTCCGCTGCCGGGCCGCCCGGGTAGAGAGCGAGCTGGACGGAGAACTGATAGAGGTGGGCGAGCTGGCCTACGCCGCCTATAGCGGCAATTCCCAGGTTTCAGACGCCATGGAGGAAAAGATGCGGACCATCGACGGTTTGCGGGCGGAGCTGGCCGGGCTGAACGAGACGCTGGGCCGCGGGCCGGAAGAGCGGCGCTGTGCCGTTTGCGGCGCGCTGGTGGAGGTGGGAGATCATTTCTGCCGGTCCTGCGGGGAAAAGCTGGATTGAAAAAGGAGAAGGAATATGGAATTTTACACGTATGAGCAGTACCAGGAGAGCGCTCAGGCCCTGCGGGAGAAGTTATGCGGCTTTCAGCCCAAGGTGTTGCTGATTCTGGGTTCCGGCCTGGGGGGATTGGCGAACGAGGTGGAAAACCCCATCGCCGTCCCCTACGCGGAGGTTCCCCATATGAAGCACTCTACCGCCCCCGGCCATAAGGGCCAGTTCCTCTTTGGCCGCCTGGCCGGGCAGGATGTGGTGGTGATGCAGGGCCGCCTGCACACCTACGAGGGCTGGTCCTTCGCTGACGCGGGCTACCCGGTCCGGGTGGCCCGGCTGCTGGGTGCAAAGATCCTGGTAGTGACCAACGCCGCCGGGGCGGTAAATACGGCCTGGACTGCCGGGGACATTATGCTGATCACGGATCATATCAAGCTCTTCGGCGTCAGCCCCCTCTGCGGACCCAATGTGGAGGAGCTGGGTCCCCGTTTCCCGGACATGAGCCATGTCTATACCCCCTCCCTCCAGCAAAAAGCCCGGGACGCCGCCAAGGCCCAGGGCCTCAGCCTGAAGGAGGGCGTCTACATGTTCTTCCCCGGCCCCCAGTACGAGACCCCGGCGGAGGTAAAGGCGGCCCGCCTTCTGGGTGCGGACGCCGTGGGCATGTCCACGGTGCCGGAGTCCATCACCGCCGCCCACTGCGGCATGGAGGTTCTGGGCTTCACGCTGTGCACGAACATGGCGGCGGGCGTCCTGGAGCAGCCCCTGTCCGGCGAGGAGGTCATTGCGGCCGGCGAGGCGGCCGGACCCAAGTTCACGGCCCTGGTAAAGGGCTGCCTGGAGCGTCTCTAAGCGCGGAAGCATGTACTGCGCTGGCGTCGCATAAACTGGGATGACCGGGGAACCCGGCAGCGAAATAAAGTTCTTTTTGCTTCCTTTTTCTTTCAAGAAAAAGGAAGGGGAGGTATGGAATTTCATGGCAAGTAAGAAAAAACAGTCCTTCCTGGGCGGAGCGGCCATTTTGGCATCGGCGGTAGCCATCGTCAAGATTCTGGGCGCAGTATATAAAATACCCTTTGGCAACATTGTGGGCGCTGAGGGGCAAACCTACTTCAATGTGGCATATAATATCTACAATGTGCTTTTGACGATTTCCACCGCCGGACTGCCTCTGGCCATTTCCAAGCTCACCAGCCAGGCCCACACACAAGGCCGGGAAAACCAAAAGCGGAAGATTTTCAGCACGGCCATCTGGCTCTTTTTCGCCCTGGGACTGGCGGGGACGCTGCTGATGTACTTCGGCGCGGGGCAGCTGGCGGCGTTCATGAACGAGCCGCTGGGCTATTGGCCTATCCGGGCGCTGTCTCCCGCGGTATTCTGCGTGTGCCTGCTGGCGTGCATGCGGGGCTACACCCAGGGACAGGGAAACATGACGCCCACAGCTGTCTCCCAGGTCCTGGAGGCGTTGTGCAAGCTGGCGCTGGGCCTGACCCTGGCGTGGTACTTCCTCCGGCTGGGAATGGGATTGGACATCGCTGCGGCGGGTGCAATCCTGGGCGTCACCGCCGGAACGATGCTGTCGTTGCTGTACCTGATTTTCTACCTCCTGCGCCATCGGGACAAAAAGACGTCCTTAGACGTCCCTGACAGCGGCGGGAGCCTGATGCGCCAGATCCTGGCGATTGGCATACCCATTACTCTCAGCAACTCCGCCATGAGCATCATCAGCCTGGTGGACACCAAGATTGTCCTGGGCCGTCTGCGGGACATTTCTGCCCTGGCGGACTCGGCGGCGGAGCTGTTTGGGCAGTATACCTTCGGTATGAACCTGATCAATTTGCCGCCATCCTTCGTATTTCCCGTCACCATGAGCCTGATTCCCTTCGCCGCGGCGGCGCTGACCCGCCGGGACCACGCGGAGGCGGGGCGCATTGTCTCCTCCGGCTTCCGCCTGGTGGCGGTACTGGCAATCCCGGCGGGGGCGGGTCTGAGCGTGCTGGGTGGACCGGCGCTGATGATGCTCTACCCCAGGCGCCAGGCGGACGCTCTGGCCGCCGGCCCGCACATGCGCTGGCTGGGGCTGGCCTGCATTTTCATCTGCCTGATGAACCTGACCAACGTGATCCTGCAGACCTACGGAAAAGAGCGGATTCCCATCTATACCGTGATCACTGGCGGCGTAGTCAAAGTCGTTATGAATTATATTCTGGTGGGGAATCCGGCGATCAATATCCACGGCGCGCCCATTTCCACTCTCTGCTGCTATGTGGTCATCGTTGTGCTGAATCTGTTCTTCGTGTGGAAATACTCTCCGGAGAAGCCCCGCTACCTCCAAATATTTGTCAAACCGGTGATCGCCTCCACGTTGATGGGCGGCGCGGCCTGGGCAGTGCACGGCTTTGTCAGCCGCCTCCTCTCTGGCAGCCGCTCTGCCTATGGGGCCAACGCCCTGGGCACGATGATCGGCATTATTGCGGGTGTGGTGGTGTACGCCGTGCTGGTGGTGGCTCTGCAGATTTTGCGGGCGGAGGACCTGAAAACGGTGCCCCATGGAGCGAAGCTTGCAAAATTGTTGCATTTGCGTTAACATATCCATAAAAAATGAATTTTGAATGAACTTTTTCTCGAAATTTCTTGCAAAGGCGAGGATTGTATGGTAGATTTTCAATGTAAGAATCGCTATGACTGGAAGGATTTCTTGGAGATTATGCGCCTGCTCCGCGGGCCGGGGGGATGCCCCTGGGATGCGGAGCAGACACACACCTCCATCCGCCGGAATTTTCTGGAGGAGACCTATGAGGCGCTGGACGCCCTGGACCGGGACGACCCTGCGGATATGCAGGAGGAGCTGGGGGACGTGCTGATGCAGGTGGCCTTCCACGCTCAGATCGAGACGGAGCGGGGCCGCTTCACCATGGCGGATGTGGTGGACGGCGTGGCGAAGAAGTTGGTCTACCGGCATCCCCACGTCTTCGCAGATACCCGGGTGAGGGACAGCGAGGAGGTCCTGGTGAACTGGGAGGCGCTGAAGCGGAAGGAAAAATCCCAGTCCAGCACCGCCGATGCCATTGAGGCCGTGCCCCATACGCTGCCCGCCCTCTGGCGGGCGGAGAAGATCGGCAGCAAAACTGCCAAGGCCGGCTTTGACTGGTCCAGCGCCCTCAGCGCTCTGGGCAAGCTGGAGGAAGAAGTCCGGGAACTGCGTACGGCTTTGGAGTCCGGTGGGCCGGCGGATGCGCCCCACGGCGCCCGGGAAGAGCTGGGCGATTTGCTGTTTATCACCGCTAAGGTGGCCCAAATGTCCGGAGTGGACCCGGAGGACGCCCTTCACCGGGCCTGTGATAAGTTTGACGCCCGCTTTCGCCGGGTGGAAGGGCTGGCGGACAAGCCCCTGGCTTCGTATACGGAGGCAGAGCTGGTAGAGCTATGGCAGTCCGTAAAAAAAGAGTCTTAACACGCAATCGGGTCCTGTTTGCAAATGGGGTCTGACGTTAAGAATAGAAGAGAGCTGACACGCCATTGCTGTGTGCTTGCCTGGGCAGGCCTTTTCCGCTGTGCTGCGGGGCAGCTGTCCGGCGCTCCGGCGGCAGGCTTTTTTGGCTTTGGCTGCCCCCGCCCGGTATCGCATGGCGGCGTGTCCGGCTCTGAGAACACAAATGATTTCAGGAGGATAGCATCCATGAACAAAGCAGAGCTGATCAATGTCGTTTCCGCGGCCGCGGAGGTCTCCAAAAAAGACGCCGAGACCGTCATCACCGCCACGCTGGACGCCATCACCGATGCGCTGAGAGAGGGCGAGAAGGTCCAGCTGGTGGGCTTTGGCTCCTTCGAGGTGAAGAAACGGGCGGCTCGCCTTGGCCGCAATCCCAAGACCAAGGAACCGATTGAGATTCCCGCTTCCACCGTGCCGGTGTTCAAGGCTGGCAAGGTCCTGAAGGACACTGTGGGCGGCTGATCAGCCGGGGTTCCCGCGATTTCACAGGAAAGAGCTGCCGGCGGATGCCGGCAGTTTCCTTTTCTATCTGGAAACGCCGGCCCTTTCCCCGCCAGACTCTGCCGGGACAGCTTCATAGTTTTGCGAAGGCTGCCGGCAGCTTGCCGCTGCCGCCCTTTGCGAAGAATAATAGGAGGTATTTCATGCGCCTGGATAAGTATTTGAAGGTTTCTCGCCTGATTAAGCGGAGGACCACCGCCAACGAGGCTTGCGACAACGGCCTGGTATCGGTCAATGGCCGGGTTGTCCGGGCCTCCTACGAGGTGAAGGTGGGGGACCGGATTTCCCTCCGCCTGGGGGCCAGGGAGGTCACGGTGGAGGTCCTCTCCATCCAGGAGACTGTCCGCCAGGCGGATGCCGCCGCCCTTTACAGGCAGGTGTAGCCCATCCCATTTGCGGGAAAAGATGTATACGTGGGGACCTTCCTGCATAGTCTTTGGACAGGGAGGGACGAACCATGAACGACTACACTGTGCCCCAAACCGCCCACCGCCTGGAGCTGGACGGCCGGGAGAGCCTGACGGTCTCCGGCGTGGAGGATGTGGAGCGGTTTGACGAGACTGGAATCGTGATGTCCACCGCGGTGGGGACGCTGGTGATTACCGGTGAGGATTTACACATCGGCAAGCTGTCCCTGGATGGGGGGGAACTCCATGTGGACGGGCGGATCGATTCCATGACCTATGAGGACCAGCTTCCCGGCCGGGGCGGCTTCCTGAGCCGCCTGTTTGGATAGATGGGGAGCCAGGTGAGCCATCAGCTGCTGGTGTTCGGGCAGTCCATTTTGCTGGGACTGTCGGCCGGACTGCTGTATGACCTGCTGCGCCCCTTCCGGGTCCGAGCGCCCCGCTTCACCGCCCTGCTGGACTGGAGTTACTGCCTGGCGGTGGGGGGAGCCATGTTTCTCTTCCTGATCCGCCGGGGTTCCGGGCAGCTGCGGGGCTTTATACTGGTGGGAGCAGTGGGGGGCGCAGTGCTGTTTTTCTGTGCCTTTTCCCAAATGCTGCGGCCTGTATGGGCCTTTTGGGTGGATACGCTGGCATTTTTGGCAAGGCTGCTGTGCCTTCCTCTAGGATGGACGAGAAATTTTTGCAAAAAAACACTCCGCCGGGGAAAAAATCTCTTTTATTTTTGGCGCAAATGCTTTACAATAAGAACTGGGTATCGGCCCGCGAAAGGGGACGGCAGGAATGGCAAGGCAAAAAAGGGCAAGTCGCCAGATGCTGCGCACAGGCATCCTGACAAAGCTGTTGATCGTGACCTTGCTGGCCGCGCTGATCTGCAAGGTGTACGCGCTGCGGGAGCAGGTGTCGGACGCGGAGGAGGAGAAGGCGCGGGTCGCCGCTCTGGTGGAGAGCAAGCGCCAGGAAAACGACGCCCTGGCCGCAGACATCGAGGGCGGTTGCACTCCTGAAAAAATGCAGGAGATCGCCCGGCGGGAGCTAGGCTGGTTGCTGCCCGGGGAGTATGTGTTTGACGTGGGCAGCTGAATGCCGGACCCCATGGACCCATGCATGAATCAAGGGAAGGAGAAACAAAAAACCGTATGGAGCCTCAGGTTGGGAGCATTTTGGAAGGCAAGGTCACCAGCATTATGAAATTCGGCGCGTTTGTGGCGCTGGAGGGGGGCGGATCCGGGCTGGTACATATCTCGGAGATCGCCAATACCTTTGTGGAGGATGTGCACGATTTTCTCCAGACAGGGCAGACTGTGAAGGTCCTGGTCTTGTCGGCGGAGAACGGGAGGGTGAACCTCTCTATAAAAAAGGCCCTGCCCCGGGAGGAGCGGCGTCCGGCCCGGCCTATGCCCGCCGCCCGTCCGGCGTCTAGGCCGGCGCAGCACCCCCCGGCAAACCGGGGAAAGCCTGCGCCCCTGCCCCCCTCAGGGGACCAGGCTTTCGAGGACAAGCTGAAGCAGTTCCTCTCCTCTTCCGAGGGGAAGATGGCGGACCTGAACCGCAGCATGGACGGCAAGCGGGGTGGCAGGAGAAGAAGATAGCAGCAAGGGACCGCCGGGCAGGCGGTCCCTTCTTTTCCGGCGCAGTATAAAAAGGAGCCGCACGGCAAAAGCGCGTGCGGCCCAAGCGGGTGGGATATTGGAAAGCTTCCTATATCAAAGTACCATAATTTCCGAATTTTGTAAATAGGAAGTTTTGTCGGATTTAGTTTTCTTTTGTAGAAAAACGCCGGGTGCTCCGGAACGGAAATTTTTTGTGAATCTTTTGGAAAAAGAGCCGCTTTCCTCTTCCAATTACAATACAAATATGTTATATTATACAAAAGGGTCCTTGCGTCTGGCAGAGAGAACGGCGGGATGCCCAGTGGGTCCCTTTTTCACACGAAAGGAGCGATCTCGATGAAGTACACCTACGCTTGCAAGAAGGTCTCCCTCAACGACTCCATTAAGGCTTACACGGAAAAGAAGATTTCCAAGCTGGAGAAGTATTTCCGGGAGGACACCACCGCGTTTGTGACATTCTCGGTGGAAAAGGACCACCGCTGCACGGTGGAGATCACTGTCCGGAGCGGCTCCGCCCTGCTTCGCGCGCAGACGGAAGCGCCGGATGGCGATATGCGCGGCGCCGTAGACGCCGCTGTGGGCTATATCGAGCGTCAGATTTTGAAAAATAAGACCCGGCTGTCCAAGCGGTTACGGAGCGAGGGCTTCCCGCCTCCTGCACCCGCCGGCGATTTCGACGTGGCGGAGGAGAAGGAGTTCAGTGTGATCCGCACGAAGCGCTTCTCCGTGAAGCCGATGAGCACGGAGGAGGCCATTTTGCAGATGAACCTGCTGGATCACAGCTTTTTCGTCTTCCGCAGCAGCGAGGACGACAGCCTGTGCATCGTTTACCGCCGCAAGAGCGGCGGCTATGGCCTCATCGTCACCGACGAGGAGGAGTGAGCGAAACCGCGGGAGGGGCCGGAAGGCCCCTCCCGTTTGCCTGGGCGCAGTATCAGCGGGACTGAAGAGAAAAGCGGCGGGAATCGCTTCCAAAAGAAGCGGTTCCCGCCGCTGTGGCCGGCGGCTGTCAGTTGTCCCAGTCGATATACTCAAAGCCTGTGGCGGGGACGATGCCGTGGGCCGGGAATTCCGCCCCCTCCAGCACGAAGGTGTAGCGGATGTGGTCCCGGATGTTCAGCAGCACCGCCAGGGGCACCTCTGCAGAGTTGAAGTCCAGATAACCCAGGGTGTCCTCCATGCGGACGTAGTAGTGGGTATTGCCGTCGATAACGGCGGTGCGGATTTCAGCCACGACGCCGTCCTGCTCCTGGGCGTCTCCGGCGGCGGGCTTCTGCTCCCCGGCGGCGATGAGACCCCGGTGGGACAGGGTTTGGCGGTAGCTGTTTTCACACTCCGCCACCGTAGCGCCGGTGGAGACCACGTCATACTGCTGGACATTGACCATGGCAAACATTTTTACCAGACCGTCCGCCCCCTTTAGGGCCATGAAATAGGTGGGCTGGCCAGCGATGTTCAGCAGCAGGGGGAAGGTGGAGGCATAGCGCATCTGCTGAACCTGACTCTCGGCGGATTCCATGGCGGAGTTCTCCGTGGCGCCGGCGCAGGGGTAAAACTTCGTCTCCTTCGTCCGCTGGTTGGAGAGGATGAAGCCGATGTTGGACTGGTCCGAGGTGACGGAGGTGACGCCGGTGTACATATATACATCGTCGTCAATGGCGATATAGTTCCAGCCGTCGGTGGTGACCGTCACGTCTTTCTGCCCGAAGACAGAGTTCAAAAAGCCGTTGTGGTACATGCCGTAAAAATCATATTGCTGCATGATGATGTCGGAGGAGTAAACCCGGTCCACCCAGTTGGGAACCTGTTCATAGTACTCGCTTTCGCCGGTGACGGCGTTCACCAGCACAGCCCCCCTGATATCCGTGCCGCCGAACAGGCCGATGGTCCGCACAATGCGGGAGCAGACCCAATAGGGGACGCCTTCCTCGTTGATTTCGAAGAACGGCTCATCAAACATCATGGTGGGGTAGTGGAAGCGGAGGTGACGGTAGAGGTTTCGGCCGAAGTGCTCCGCCACGGTGTACTTCATGCCCTCCGGCAGGCGGACCACCTCTGCCTCCTGGCTGACCATGTCGATGATGATATAGGCGGGCAGACCATTTCTGCGGTTAGTGAACCATTTGATCAGATCCCCGTAGCGCAGGGAGGTTACCCGAACGGGACGCCCCTGGTAATTGATTTGGGTGTAAGTGGGGAGAATCTCAAACTGGGACACCATGTCCGCCAGCTCGCCCAGCTTTCGGGTGCCCAGGCGGGCGGCAGAGTCCGCGTCCAGCATAGGGATTTGTTCATAGTTGATCTCTTCCACCTCGGCAGTGAAGTCCCCGGGCTGGATGGAGAGAAGCTTGGAATAGCTCCCGGCCCGGAGTACCACCCAGCTGGCCAGGGCGCCCAGGGCCAGGACGGCGATGAGGAGCGTCAGGGCCAGGAAGGGGATGGTGCACTGCTTTCGGACGAAGTGGAAATACCCCTTGACGCCGCCGTCGGACTGGAAGCCAGAGGTGAAAACGGCGCAGACGCAGTACACGGCGCACAGGAGAAAGACAAAGACGTAAAACTCCTCGGCGTGGAGGTTCAGGGCGGGAAGCTCCAAATAGAAATAAACCAGGCCGAAGACCAGCGTCACCGCCAGGTTGATCAGCGTCCGAGTGAAGGCGTTGCCCACGGCGCGGCGGGCCTTCCGGGGTTTTCGAGGCCGGGGGTTGGGACCGGCGGCGCCCTGAAAGCCCTCGGGGTTGAAGCCGCCGCCGAAGGCGTTGGGACCGCCGAATTGGAATGTAAACGGCATAGGAAACCGCTCCTTTCTTTTTCTCTTTTCACCATATTTTACTAGGAAAGTGTGAACAAATCAAGTAGCTTCAGTTTGCCCCGAAAGGGGAAAAACATGAGGCCGGGAATTTCTCCCCGGCCTCATGCGCCTTCTCGCTGTACGGATTCTTTCAAAAGCCGCCTCCGGTCAAGCGGCTGTTCGTTCGCCTATAGCCGGTACAACCGCTCAGACGCCGTCCTCCAGGTCCTCCGCAGGCTCGGAGGGTTCCAGGCTCTCTACGTGGGGAACGGATGCCTGCTCCGGGACCATGGTGGTCCGTCCATTGAGCCGCCCGCCGTTCTCAATGACAAAGGAGACGGTGGTGACATCGCCGTTGACCGTGCCGGTCCGCTCCAGCTGGACATGGTCATGGGAGACCAGGTTGCCCTCCACTTGCCCGGCGATGCGGATGACGTCCGCTTCCACGGGACCCTGGACTCTGCCGGTAGACGTCACGATTACGTAGCCCTTCAGATTGATCTCACCCTCTACGACGCCCTCGATTTGGACGACGCCCTCGCCGCTGAGCTTACCGGTGACCACCAAGTCCTTTGCAATCACCGTGTTGCTGCGAGGCTCGGGCAGCTCGGGGATGTCGGTTCCTTCCCGCTGTTCCGTTTGGGGTTCTGGTGCGGGAGGCATTTTTGCCTGTCCTCCAAAAAAAGCCATTGCATTCACCTCGTTTGCGAAATTAAAGTTAGTATACCATAATCCTCCAAGAATTACAAGAGCAGGAAGGAGCAAATCCTTGAAAAGCCCGCCAAAAAAGGACGCCGGATTTTGGAGGGATAGCAGGGAACCCGGTCGAAGAGTTCGTCTCCGGCAGGGTCTTTAGCCGGCTCGCCGGAGCTTGCGGATGCCGATGGTCAGCATGGGCAAGGCGTAGAGCGCAAGCGCGGCGTAGCAAATGGCTCCATAGCCCCGGTCGACCAGTTCCGTCAGGCCGAAGGTGGAGACACAGATGCCCAAGGCAGTCACAGCGCCGGTGACCAGGGGACGGGCCAGGCCGAAGGAGCGCCCCCGGAAAAAGGCCCGTTCCAGACGGTCCTCCAGAGCCTTGATAAACCCGGCGGCGGTTTCGACCAGAGTGCCGAAGAGAACGATTTCAAAGAGAACGTACAGCCAGGGCATATCCAGGCGTTGAAAGATGGCGGTCACAGGCGCTTCAGCCCTCAGTGCCTCCGGGAGGCCGCAGCCCATGGCCAGCAGCAGCGGCAGGGCGGGGGCAGCTCCCAGCAGTCCTGCCAGGATTCCGCAGGTTATGGCTTCCCGCCGTGTTTTCAGGTCCCGCAGGGTATAGAGAATCATAGAGACGCAGACCAGGTTGTAAGATGCGTACCGCAGCCCGCTGAAAAACCAGCCGGGAGAGGTCTCGGCCCTTTGCAGCTCGGCGGAGACGGCGTCCCCAAAGCGTAGAAAGACGGCGGTGAGGAAGAGAAGGTAGACCGCGTAGAGCAAGTAGGCCCAGAGGGACAGGGCGCGTTCCATGGCCTCGGTTCCTTTCAGGACCAGCAGTACCACCCCTGTGGAGAGGAGGGCCACCCCCACCCAGGAGGGCGCGCCGGTGAGGGCGCGGAGCATGGCTGCAGCGGTGGCGTTGACCACCCCCAGCACCAGGAGGAGCATGGCGTAGAAGCAGAAGTCGTAGAGCACGCCGGCCCGGCCCAGAAGGCGGTGCATCATAGATCCGTAATCATAGGTCCGGAAGACCCGGACAAAATCGAAGGTGACGGCACAAAGGAGTGCCCAGGCTGCGGCTGTCACGCCCAAGGCCAGCAGCCCGCCCAGCAGCCCAAAGCGCCCGAAGTACTGGGCGATCTCCACGCCGGTGCCGTATCCGCCGCCCACCAGGACGGACTGAAATACCAGGCCGGGGGTCAGGCAGCGGGTCCAAGTTCGCGGTTTTCTCATCGGCAAAGCCTCCCGTCTGTTTGTCCAACCATATGACGGAGAGCCGTCCGGTATGCATAGGGGACAATCGGCGAGGCATAGGGTGCTTTTAAGAGGTGATGAAAATGATCATTCATGTGGTGAAGCCAGGGGAAACCGTAGACGCGATTGCGGCGGGCTACGGCGTATCCCCCCGGCGCCTGGCGGTGGACAATGCCCTGCCCGAGGACTTGGCGCTGGCGGTAGGACAGACGCTGGTGGTGCGCTTTCCGCAGGCGGTTCACGCCGTGACAGCGGGGGAGACGCTGAGTTCCATCGCGAGGGACTATGGGACGACGGTCCGCCAGCTGTGGCGGAACAACTGGGAGCTTGGCGGCGGGGACCGGCTGACGGAGGGACAGCTGCTGGTGGTCTCCTATTTTGAGGAAAAGCTGGGGGATGGGGTTTTCAATGGCTATGCCTATCCGTTCATTGAGCCGGAGCTGCTGGCGGAGCAGCTGCCGTATCTGTCCACGATGGCGCCATTTACTTACGGCATCACGGCAGAGGGCGGGCTGCTGCCCTTGGACGACGAATCGCTGCTGGAGGCGGCCCGTGTCCGGGGAACCCAGCCGGTGATGCATCTTTCTACGCTGACAGAAGCGGGACAGTTTGATACTGGCCGGGCGGCGTTTATTCTGACGGATTACGAGGCGCAGGGCCGCCTGGCGGCGGAGGTGCTGCAGACGGTGCTGCGGAAGGACTTCGCGGGGCTGGATGTGGACTTTGAGTACCTGCCGGGGCAATTGGCGGAGGGCTATGCTGCGTTCCTGAACCGAATGCGGAGCCTTTTGGCGCCGCAAGGGCGGTTTCTTTGGGCGGCTCTGGCCCCGAAGACCACCACCCGCCAGAGGGGGCTGCTGTATGAGGGGCATGATTACGCCGCTGTGTCCGCAGCCGTAGATGGAGTGCTGCTGATGACCTATGGATGATGTGCATTGGTACACCGGCTGAAACCTTTGAAAATCAAGAGGTCTTTGAAACAATATCTACATATGCGGCACCTCAGCTTTGTTCACTGGTTCATTGAACAAATTGGACAAGCAGCTGAATTTAGAAAAACGCACGATTTTGACCGTGCGTTTTTCTTATGCCCAAAAGGAGGCCCTTACCATGCCGGAAATCGTTTTGTCAGATTATTTCTACGGCGATGAATCGGAGGAATTTGTTTTTTTCAAAATTCCCCGCCAGTTGATTACGAACCCCAAATTCAAGCACGTCTCCACGGACGCCAAGCTGCTGTACGGGATGCTGCTGGACCGCATGAGCCTGTCCGCCCGGAACAGCTGGTACGATGACACCGGGCGGGTCTATATCTACTATTCCGTGGACGAGATATGCGGGGATATGACCTGCGGGCGGGACAAGGCCATGAAGCTGCTGGCGGAGCTTGACACAAAGAAGGGCATCGGCCTGATCGAGCGCATCAAGCAGGGCCAGGGGAAGCCCACGAAAATTTACGTCAAGCGGTTTACCACCCGGACCGTACCGCCAAAACCGGCCCCGCCTCCGCCGGAGCCTTTTGCGCCCATTTCAGAGGTCGATTTTCCCGACTTGCAGAAGTCGGAAATTCCGACTTCAAGAGGTCGGAAAACTCGACTTCCAGAAGTCGAAAAAACCGACCCTAAT
>JAAVYM010000095.1 GCA_022791135.1 Oscillibacter sp. | reverse complement strand
GTGAACAACATGCTCAGGGCGGACTGCTACAAGCAGCTTATGGAAAAGGGGCTGTCCTTCCTGGAGTTAAACTATATCATCATGCAGTCCTACGACTTTTACCACATGTTCCAGACCCTTGGCTGCAACATGCAGTTCGGCGGGGACGACCAGTGGAGCAACATGCTGGGCGGCACGGAGCTGATCCGCCGGAAGCTGGGCAAGGACGCCTACGCCATGACCATCACCCTGCTGATGAACTCAGAGGGCAAGAAGATGGGCAAGACGGCCAAGGGCGCGGTCTGGCTGGACCCCAACAAGACCACGCCCTTCGAGTTCTATCAGTATTGGCGGAACGTGGGGGATGCGGACGTCCTCAAATGCATCCGGATGCTGACCTTCCTGCCCTTGGAGGAGATCGACGCCATGGACAAGTGGGAGGGCAGCCAGCTGAACCGGGCCAAGGAGATCCTGGCCTACGAGCTGACCAAGCTGGTCCATGGCCAGGAGGAGGCGGAAAAGGCGCAGGAGACTGCCCGGGGCCTCTTCGCAGGCGGCGGCTCTGCGGAGCATATGCCCTCCACGGAGCTGCCCGCCGCCAGGTTTGAGGATGGGAAGATCGGCGCGGTGGCGCTGCTGGTTGCCTGCGGGCTTTGCCCGTCCAACGGCGAGGCCCGGCGGCTGATCCAGCAGGGTGGCATGATGGTAAACGAGCGGAAGGTGACGGACATTGCCGAGGTCTTTGACCAAGCGGATTTTCGGGGGGACGGCGTCATCATCAAGAAGGGAAAAAAGGTGTTCCACCGGGCGTATGTGAGCAAGGCGTAAAAAAGGCTGGTTTTCCTGATTTTTGAAAATGAATCCCAAAAGCAGCGGCGGCGCGTGGTAGGTTTCCACGCGCCGCCGCTTAGGTTCTGTTACCGGATAAACTGGATATTCGCGTCCACCCGGCCTCCAATGCCGGCGATGGCGCAGCTGTCGGAGAACTGCCAGTAGTCCGGCTGGTAGTAGAAGGTGGGACACAGCTTTTCCGAGGATTCGCGCTTGTACTCGGGGTACCAGCAGAGGTAGGGGGCGATGGCGCCCTGATCGTACTTCATGTAGCCAACATAGGACCCGGCGTAAATCATGGGCGTGTAGCCCGCCTCCTGAACCCGCCGGCAGAAGGCTATGGCGCAGGCGGTAGCCATTTCCGGGGTGGTTCCGTAAACCCGGTAGCTGGAGTCGTGCATCTCCCAGTCATAGGCCACCGGCCCGTTGATGCGCACGCCCTCGGACTCAAGAGTCCGGAGGCGCTCAATCACGAAGTCCGCCTCCTCCATGGCCTCCTCCACCGTGATTGCCTGGGCAAAGAAGTACACGCCGGTCTCGATACCGGCATTCAGGGAGTTCCGGATGTTCTGGCGGTAGAAGGCGTCCTCGGCCAGCTTGCCGGTAGAATAGCCCCGCAGGCCGATGCGGATCATGGCGAAGTCCACCCCGTCGCTGCGGACGGCGGTCCAGTCGATGGTTTCGTTTTCGCTGGCCCGGTTCTGATAGGCGGAGACGTCGATGCCAAAGCGGGTGCGGAAGGCAGAGCCGCTGTAGACAAGCCGGTCTCCGGACCAGGAGAATTCCTCCGGGCGGAGTTGGTTCACCTCTGTGCCGGCATAGACGGGAACCGTATATTTGTCGTAGGCGATAGTCTGCCCGGTGGTGATGCCGGGGGTGTAGACATCGCTGGGCTGAATACCGGGGGTGACGGGCTGATCCGGTGCAGGGGCGTTGGGGTCCGGCGTGGGCGTCACCACTACGATGCCCCAGTCAAACTCCTCGTCGGAACTGGGGTCGCCTGTGTTCTGAGGCGGCTGGGGGTCTGCGGGCTGGATGGGGTTGGCCTCCGGCGGGACATCGGTGATCTGCGGCGTGACGGCGCTGAAATTGCGCAGCTCCCCCTGAATGGTCACGCCGGACAAGCGGACCTCCCCGGTGACGCCAGGGGCGATGAGGAGGTCGCCGGTAACCGTCATATCCGACAAGGAGGCCCCTCCGGCGGCGTTGATCAGGAGATTGCCCTCCACATCGCTGGAGTAATCCCCACTGTTTTGGATCAGGACCTGGATCATGTTGTTCAGCAGGTTCACCAGCTCTGCCCGGGTCAGGGGTTCCGTGGGGCGGAAGCGGTTGTCCAGGGCGTCGGTGATCCAGCCCCGGCCGTTCAGCTCCGCCAGATAGGGCCGGGCGTAGTTTGCGACCTGGGCCTCGTCGTGATAGGGCAGGGCGGCATCCGCGCCCCCCAGCTGAAAGGCCCGGGCCACCATGGTCATGGCCTGCTGGCGGGTGATGCTGTCCCCCGGGAGGGCTTTACCCTCGCTGCCCAGGTATACGCCGGCGGCGTTGAGCTTCAAGATAGCGTCCTCCCAGCGGCTGCCCTGGGTATCGGAGAAGGTCCCCGCCGGGGCGGCGGATTGAAACTGAAGGAAGCGGTCCAAAATGCCGGCGAAGGCCCCCCGTGTGATGGAGGCGTCCGGCCGGAAGGAGCCGTCGTCATACCCCTGAAGCACGCCGTATTCCTGGCTCCACTTGTTGACGGCGGCTTCAGCCCAGTGTCCGCCGGTGTCGGTAAAGGCCATGGCGGGGGTGAGAAGCAGTGCCCCGGTGAGCAGGCCGGATAGAAGGCGTTTGGGAAGTCGAATTTGGCGCATGGCAGTTTCCTTTCGTCGTTTTATGTCGGAGTGGAAGGGGAAAAAGCGCCGCCGCCCGTAAGGGCCGCGGCAAGAGGATCCGCACTGATATTTGTTCATTATATCGGAAATTCCGCCTCCGGTCAATATTTTTGGGAGGATTTCCAAAATCAGGCCCGGTAACCGCAGACCGGGAGCGGAGAGACGGCCATGCCGGAGGGAAAACCCGGCGGCTGCCGTTCCAAGGGAGGAGAGGCGGGGGATCGGGCCGAAAGAAGGCGGGCGCATACCGGGAGCTTCGGGAGCGGGGTGAATCGCCGGTTTTCCCGAGGGCGAAAACTCTGCCGCGTTTAGGCCGCCGCCGGAATGGGCATGCTGTCCGGGGAGGCGAATGCCGATGAATTTTCGCTATTTTGACGCAGCAGGCCGGCAGCTGACGCCGGAGCAGCTGCAGTCCCTGCGCCTGCTGACGCCCGCCATGGACCACGTGTTTGCCACGGTGGCGGAGCGCCTGGGAAAACCAGGAAATCCAGGCAGGCCGGTTGAAAACGAATCCCAGGGATGATAGAATGGATTTGCAGGAGAGCGGAAGGGAGGGCGCATGAGCAAAGCAGCAAAGCCGCCGGAGCTGTCCGGCGGCTGTACATTGGCCCTGTACCGCCGGGTATCGACGGACAAACAGGCCGACGAGGGATACTCCCTGGAGGTGCAGCGGGAAAAGCTCCAGGCCTATGCCAAGACCTTTTCCCGCGTCCGGGAGATCCGGGATTATCTGGACGACGGCTATTCCGGCAGCAGCCTGGACCGCCCGGGGATGAAGCGCCTGATCGCGGACATCCAGGCGGGCCGGGTCACTCATGTGATCGTGGTGAAGCTGGACCGGCTCAGCCGGAGCCAGAAGGATACGCTGTATCTCATTGAGGATGTGATGCTTCCGGCCAACGTGGCGTTTATCTCCATTCTGGAGAGCTTCAACACCGACACGGCCTTTGGCCGGGCGATGGTGGGCATCCTGTCCGTCTTCGCCCAGCTGGAGCGGGAGAACATCTTCGAGCGCACCCGGGGCGGCATGCAAAAGCGGGTGGAGAAGGGCTACTGGCCCGGCGGCGGGCGGACGCCCTTCGGCTATGATTACGACCCCGCCCGGGGCATTCTGGTCCCCAACGGAGAGGCGGAGACAGTCCGCCATATCTACGACCGGTATCTGGCCGGCGCGTCCATGCAGACCATTGCCGACAGCCTGGACCTCAAGTACGAGCGGGTGGTGTACAACATTCTCACCCGCAAGTCCAACGCAGGCTATATCGTCTATAACGGCAGGGAGTATCGGGGTCTTCACGAACCGATTATCTCCCTGGACACCTATGAACGGGCCATGGCCCTGCTGGCGGACCGGTCTGCGGCCAAGCTGGTGACCAAGACGGACCACCTTCTCACCGGCCTTTGCCGCTGCGGGACCTGCGGGGCGAAGATGCGTTATTTGAAATGGGGAAAAGCTGGCTACAAGCTGGTATGCTACTCACAGCAGCGCAGCAAGCCCTACCTGATCCGGGATCCGAACTGCGACGGTCCATCCCCCTTTGCCGAGGACGTGGAGGACGGGGTGGTGCGGGCGCTGTTCGCGGCCACCCGGGAGAAGCTGGCGGGCGCCCGAAAGGCGGTGGAGTCCGGCAGCGCGGCGGAGCTGCTCCGGGAGCGGCTGAAGAGGGCGGAGGCCAAGCTCCGCCGGCTCTACGGGCTGTACGGCGACAGCGGCGACGCGTATTTGCTGGAGGCCATCGGAGACGCCCGGGAAGAAGTGGGCCGTGTTCAGACGGCAATTGCCGAGGAGGCGTCCAGAGGCGCGGAGTCTCAGGCGGCCCTGAACGCCTGCCAAAAGCTGGAGGGTCTTGAGGACGCCTGGCCCTACATGTCCGTCCGGGAGCAGCGGGTGGTGCTGGCGTCGGTGGTGGAGAGCATCACCATTTCCACCGATTATACCGACATTCAGCTGAAATTTGGCCTGTCGGTGGAATAATATTTTGATTTCAACTCCAGATAGCGGTGCCAATGATTATTGGAGAGATCCGCCGTTATCTCCGGGACAACAGCGCCATCCGGGTGTCCCGCAGCATGCGGGACACGGCCTATCGGGTCCTTCAGGTCCGGGAGCGCCTGATTTCCGAGACCCAGCGGGAGCCGACGGTGGAGCAGATTGCCAAGGAGCTGGACATCCCCCGGGAGGATGTGGTCTTTGCCATGGATGCCATCGTGGACCCGGTGTCCCTCTATGAGCCGGTGTACTCCGACGGCGGCGACGCCCTGTGCGTCATGGACCAGGTCCGGGACACCCAGAACACTGACGAGAGCTGGACGGACCGCATTGCCCTGAAGGACGCGCTGAAGCGCCTGGACGACCGGGAGCGGCGGATTTTGTCCCTCCGCTTTTACGAGGGGAAGACACAGATGGAGGTCTCCGCCGAGGTTGGCATCTCCCAGGCCCAGGTCTCCCGCCTGGAGAAGGGCGCCATCAATACCATCAAGAAAAACATCTGAACCAAGGCCCGCCTTCCGGCGGGCCTTTTTCCGCCGTTTCCCTTGTATTTTCATCCGGGAGCTGGTATAATGCAGGAAACTGGCCGGGAGGCCGCCGGAAGGGGAGGACTATGGATTTGCAAGACCTGATCCGTTCCATCGACTGGGCATTTCTGGAAAACACGCTGGAGCGCCTGGCTGCCGTCCTCCTGTGCCTGACGGTGCACGAGACCTGTCATGGGCTGGCCGCCTATGCCCTGGGGGATCCCACCGCAAGGGAGCACCGCCGCCTGAGCCTGAACCCCCTGCGCCACATCGACTGGCTGGGGTTGGGCATGATGCTGGTCGCGGGCTTCGGCTGGGCCAGACCCGTGCCGGTGGACCCGCGGCATTTCAAAAATCCCAAACGGGGCATGGCCCTCACTGCCCTGGCGGGTCCGGCGTCCAATTTCCTGCTGGCCCTGCTGGCGGTCTTCCTCAGCCGGGAGGTCTATCTGCATGTGGTGGCCCCCGGTCCGGCCTGGGCGGCGCTGTTTGAGTTTTTGCTTTACGTGCTGGCGCCGCTGTCCATTGGCCTGGGCCTTTTCAACCTGGTGCCCATCCCGCCCCTGGACGGAGCCAAGGTTTTGGGGGCCTTTTTGCCGGACCAAGCCTATTTCGGCCTCATGCGCTACGAGCGCTACGGCATGCTGCTTCTGCTGGCCCTGTCCTGGCTGGGCGTCACCGGCGGCTTCATCAGCGGGGCCATCCTGCGTGTCTACCAATTTATGTTTGAGCTGTTCTACTAAACCCGCACGGGGAATCCCCGGCGCGGTAGGAGGTATTTTTGGAAAGTCCCGTATTCAAGCTGGAAAAGGTCGTCCACTCCCGCTCAGAGGAATTGCAGGATTTCGAGGGTCCTTTGGACCTGATCCTCTTCCTGCTGAGCAAGAACAAGATGGAGATTCAGGATATCTCCATCTCCCTGATCTGCGACCAATACCTTAGCTGGTTGGACCGGCGGCAGCAGCTGGATCTGGAAATTGCCAGCGAGTTTGCGGCCATGGCCTCCCATCTGGTCTATCTCAAGACGCGGATGCTGCTGTCCATCGAGGACGAGGAGGCCAAAAGCGAAATGGAGGCCCTGATTCAATCCCTGGAGGAGCGCCGCCGGGGGGAGAGCTATGCCTATGTTAAGGCCATGGCGGAAAAGTTGGCCCCCCTGGCGGAATACGGCCGGTCCATCTGCGTCCGGGGGCCGGAGCCGCTGGACCGGGACCGCCTGGCGGAGTATGATCACAGTCCTCGGGATCTGCTCTGGGCCATGGCGGAGCTGCAAAGCCGTGCGGAGCGGAAGCTGCCGCCTCCCCGGGCGGCCTTTCAAGACATCATCCAGCACGAACCCTATCCTGTGGAGCGCAAGGCCCTGGACATTCTGCACCGTTTGGGGAAGCTGGGCGTGGCCCGCTTCCGCCAGCTTTTTCAGGGCAGCCGCAGCCGCAGCGAGGTGGTGGCAACCTTCTTAGCGGTGCTGGAGCTGTGCCGGGCCCACGTGCTGCAGCTGGCCGGGTCGGACTCGGAGTGCACCGTCCGCCAGGTGGGAGAGCCGCCGGAGAGCCTGACCGCCCCGGCGGAGGAAGCGTCAAACTGAGGAGGATGCCATGGAGAGAAAAGAGATCGAGTCCGCCGTGGAGGCGATTTTGTTTGCCTCCGGCGAGCCGGTGCAGGTCAAGCGCCTCTGCGCGGGGCTGGAGCTGGCTCGCCCCGCGGTGGAGCGGGCGCTGCAGGACCTGCGGGATTATTACGCCTACGACCGCCGGGGCATCCGGATGGTGCAGATGGAGGACAGCTGGCAGCTGTGCTCCGCGCCGGAATTTGGAAACGCCGTGCACCGGGCGCTGGAGATCCGCAAGCCCGCCAAGCTGAGTCAGCCCGCCCTGGAGGCGCTGACCATCATCGCCTATTACCAGCCCACCACCCGGGCCTACGTGGATCAAATCCGTGGGGTGGACAGCGCCTATACCATGAGCCTGCTGCTGAACCGGGGGCTGATTGAGGAGTGTGGACGGCTGCAGGTGCCGGGCCGCCCCCGCCTGTACCGGACCACCAAGCAATTCCTCCGGGCCTTCCACCTGAACAGCCTGGAGGACCTGCCGGAGCTGACGGAGGGCGGAGATACGCTGGAGCTGGAGGACGAGGTGCAGATGCGCCTGGGTGAGCACGGCGAGATCGTGGCCGCGGAGGCGGCGGAAGAGGAAACGGAGTAAGGGCCGGGCGCCGGGAAAGGGGGAGAGTCCCATGGTGTGGCTGTGGATATTGCTGGCAGTGGCGTTGCTGGCAGTGCTGCTGTGCCGGATGCACCTGGGCGTCTGGGCAGCTTACGACGGGGCGGCCTTCCGCCTGGATGTCCGGGTGGGCCTTTTGCGGATACATATTCTGCCGCCAAAGGCCAAGAAGTCTCGCCCGAAAAGACCCGAAAAGAAGAAAAAAACCCAAGAGTCTGACGAGACAAAGGGTGAAAAGAGGTTTTCCTTTACACTGGAAGACGGAAAGGATGCCCTGCGCACGCTGTTTCCGCCTTTGCAGCGGGCGCTGGGCCGGACCCGTCGGGGCATTCGAATCAAGCCGCTGCGCCTGTCCCTGACCCTGGGAGGGCAGGAGGACCCCGCAGCTGCCGGGGAGCTTTGCGGAAAGCTCCAGGCCGCCGTCTGGGGCGGGATGCCCTTGTTGGAGAAGCTGGTGGACATCCGGGAGCCGTATATTCATACCGGCGTGGATTTCAGCGCTCCTGGCCCGGCGGCAGAGGGGGAGATTGGCATCACCCTTCGTCTGGGAACGCTGCTGGCAGTGGGCTTTGGCCTGTTGATCCCGGCTGTGAAGTGGTTCTTGCGCTGGCGGAAACGCTGCAAGGTCCGCCGGATAGGGGAAGCGGGACCGGAGAAAGACGGGGAAGCGCCTGCCGCCTGAGCGGCGCGTTACGAATTTCAGCCAAAATGCAGAAAGGAAGCACAAGATGGATAGTTCGATGGAGAAGAAGAACAGCGTCAGCGAATTGATGCGCTCCACCATGGAGAAGATTCACGAGATGGTAGATACCAACGCGATTGTGGGCCAGCCGATTACCACCCCCGACGGCGTCACCCTGATTCCGATTTCCAAAGTGAGCTTCGGCTTCGGCAGCGGCGGCGGGGATTACGGCAAGGCGCAGCCCCACCAGTTCGGAGGCGGCGGAGGCGCGGGAGTAAAGATCGATCCGGTGGCCTTCCTGGTCATCAAGGATGGTGTCACTCGGGTTTTGCCGGTGGCAGTGCCGCCGGCCACTGCGGTGGATCGCGTCATTGAGATGGTGCCGGACCTGATGGACAAGGCGGAGAGATTCCTGGACAAGAGGCAGGCGGAAAAAGAGGCGCAGGCGCTGTAAGCTATAGTAAAATCGAGGCCAATCCGGAAATACTTTTTCCTTCTGCTGGGCATACTAGCATCACTGTTGACCAAGTTGAGGTGATGACGCTTGCCCAGACAACTTTTCCGGCGGGCCGGGATTCTGCTGCTGCTGGCCTGCCTTCTGACCGGCCGGGCCGTGGCAGTGGATACTTCCGCCACCGCAGCAATCCTGGTGGATGTAGACAGCGGGCGGGTGCTCTATGAACGCAATGCCGATGCCCGGATGCTGATTGCCAGTACGACCAAGCTGCTGACGGCCCTGGTGGCCCTGCGGGACGGGGACCTGCGGGATACCGTGAAGGTGAGCCGGGAGGCCGCCTATACAGAAGGGTCTTCCATGTACCTGAAGGAGGGGGAGGAGCTGACCCTGGAGACGCTGCTCTACGGGCTGTTGCTATGTTCCGGCAACGACGCCGCCGTGGCAGTGGCGGAGCATGTGGGAGGCAGCGCGGAGGGCTTTGTGGAGCGGATGAACGATACGGCTCTGGCTCTTGGCATGGAGAACTCCTCCTTTGCCAATCCGAACGGCCTGGATGACGAGAACCACTACTCCACCGCCCGGGACATGGCGCGGCTGGCCTGTGCCGCTGTGGAGAACGAGACCCTGGTCCGGATTGCCTCCACCCGAACGGTGACGATTGGCGGGAGGACCATGACGAACCACAACAAGCTGCTGGGCTGGCTGGACGGCTGCATCGGCTTGAAGACCGGCTATACCCGGGCGGCCGGACGGACGCTGGTCAGCTGCGCGGAGCGCAACGGCCAGCGCCTGGTGGCGGTGACGCTTCAAGACGGCAACGACTGGGCGGACCACCAGAGCCTCCACGAATACGGTTTTGCGGTCTATCCGGCCCACCGGGCGGCGCAGATGGGTCATGAGCTGGCCCAGGCGCCGGTGAAGGATGGAATGCGGAATAGAGTTTCTCTCATCGCATCGGACAGCTTCGCCTGGCCCCTGGCCCAGGGGGAGGAGCTGAAGCTGGACATCCAATTGGACCGGGAACTGACGGCGCCTCTGCGGGCCGGTACTCCGGTGGGACAGGCTGTGTTTACGTTAAGCGGAGATGAAGTGGGGCGGGTAGGCCTTCTTTGCGGGGAGACGGTGCTGCCCCAGGTGGAGTCTGCCCTGCGCACGCTGAGGAGCTTCCGATAGCCTCTGCGCTGCGTGGGGAGAGGCCGCTGGAAGGCCGGGCGGACAAGCCGTCCGGCCCCAACGAGGAGGAAGCGATGGAAGAGCGTTTGCAAAAGCTCCTCTCCGCCGCCGGGATTTGCTCCCGGCGGCAGGCGGAAGCGTACATACAAGCGGGCCGGGTGACAGTAAACGGCGTGCCCGCCGTTCTGGGCAGCCGGGCCGACCCGGGCCGGGACGACGTCCGTGTGGACGGCCAGTCCCTGTCTCCTAAGGTTGAAACGGTCTGCCTGTTGCTGAATAAACCCCGGGGCTATGTGACTACCCTCTCCGACGAGAAGGGCCGGAGGACGGTGGCAGATCTGGTAAAGAGCTGCGGCGTCCGGGTGTACCCCGTGGGGCGGTTGGACCTGGACTCCGAGGGGCTGCTCCTGATGACGAATGATGGGGATTTGGCCCAGCGGCTGACCCACCCCGGCTATGAGGCGGAGAAGACTTATCACGTCTGGGTCCGGGGAGAGGTGGAGGGCGCGGCGGAGCGCCTGGCCCGGGTGACGGAGCTGGAGGGGGAACCCATCCGGCCCGCCCGGGTAAAATTGCTGCGCCGGGAACCGGAAGCGGCCCGTCTGGCCGTCACGATCCACGAGGGGAAGAACCGCCAGGTCCGCCGGATGTGCGCCGCCTGTGGCCTGAGGGTGGAGCGCCTGCGCCGGGTGCGGGAGCATACGGTGAATTTGGGGACGCTTGCGCCGGGAAAGTGGCGGTATCTGACAAAAGAGGAGATTGCGTCGCTGAAAAGCGGCCGTGTTTAAAGAAAATTCATATCCGGTATATCTTGCATATTTATGAAGGGTGTGTTATACTATTTTCCGCTAAGCGGCGGCGCAGTATTCTAGTCAGATCTGCCGTTTCCTAGGGAGGGCCTAAAAATCCTCTGAAGGGCACATCGATGAAACCCGTGGTGCCTGCTTGATACGCCCAGTTTTGGGTGGGTGCTGGGGGGAAG
>JAAVYM010000094.1 GCA_022791135.1 Oscillibacter sp. | reverse complement strand
TCATCGACCACATCACTGTAGGCAAGCGCATCCCCAAAACGAAGGATGTTCCCATTGAGATACACTGGAACTTTTAGCCACAGGTTGCACTTTCGTGATTGCACCAGAGCAAAAAGCCCGCGTTACCTACGATAATATCCTGCGGCTTTCGGATGACCCAGATGTCAGCGACGCAATCAAGTTCCTTAGAGCCAGGGAGATCGTGCACTTCCAGCGCTTCGGCGAGGGCCTTCGGCTGGCAAAGGACAAGATGAACGAGAAAAACGTCTACTATATGAATCCGGCCTTTGATAAATGATTAAACGATAAAGGGCGGCGGAAATCCGCCGCCCTTTATCATGCCACAAAAGCTTGGTCAGCAAATCGCTTTTGCAGCGACTCTTTTAACAACGTTGCTTTGATGCCAGAGAAAAAATTATTCCAACATTGCTGCAAATGCATCCTCCGTCAAAACGGGAATCCCCAATTCCTCCGCTTTTTTCAGCTTGCTTCCGGCGGCTTCCCCTGCTACAACATAGGTGGTCCGTTTGGAAACGGATCCTGCGGCTTTTCCGCCGCGCTCTTCAATCATTGCCTGGGCGGCTTTGCGGTCGAAGCGGGACAGTGTCCCGGTGAGCACAAAGGTCATCCCTGCGAAGCGATCATCTATCAATTCTGCCGTGCTCTCCATATTGACGCCAGCCGCCTTCAGCCTGGCAATCAAGTCCTTCGCCTGGGAAGAACTCAGGTGGTCCACCAGGCACTGGGCCGTTACGCCGCCCACGTCGTCAATTTCGGTCAGCTCCTCCACGGAAGCGGCGGAGAGGGCGTCCATCGTCCGGAAATGGGAAGCCAGCACCTTGGCTGCCTTCTCCCCCACCTGACGGATACCGAGACCGAAAATCAGGCGGCTGAGGTCGTTGGATTTAGAGCGCTCAATGGACCTCAGAAGGTTCTGTGCAGACTTTTTTCCCATCCTGTCCAGCTTGGACACCTTTTCCACCTGGAGACTATAAAGGTCCGCCGGATTGGAGACCATACCGCTGTCAATCAGCTGCTGGACCACGGCGGGGCCGCAGCCGTCGATGTCCATGGCGTTCCGGCTGGCAAAATGAGTCAGGTTCCGCAGCAGCTGGGCAGGACACTCCGCGCCGGTGCAGCGAATGGCGGCACCGTCCTCATCCCGGCGCACTGGCGCGCCGCAAACCGGACAGGTTTTGGGAAAGAGATAAGGCACCGTTTTTTGAGGACGCTTGGAAAAATCCACTTCCAGTACCTCCGGAATGATCTCCCCCGCCTTCTGCACGATAACCGTATCCCCAACCCGGATGTCCTTCTCCGTAATGAGATCCTGGTTATGAAGCGTGGCGTTGGTGACGGTAGTCCCCGCCAGACGGACAGGTGTCAGCACAGCTTTGGGTGTCAGCACCCCGGTGCGGCCCACCTGAATGACGATATCCAGCACCTGGGCGGGCTTTTTCTCCGGGGGATACTTAAAGGCCACCGCCCATTTGGGGAATTTCGCGGTGCTCCCTAGTTTTAAGCGGTCTGACAAGGAGTTTACCTTTACGACTGCGCCATCAATATCAAAGGGATATTCCAGGCGCTCATCGTTGATTCGGGCGATCTCCGCCTGGCAGGCGGCGGTTCCGGATAGGGTTTTGTGAGGGATGACCCGAAAGCGCTGGGAGGCCAGATAGTCCAGTGTTTCCTGATGAGAGACAAACTCCCTTCCTTCCGCCAGCTGCAAGTTGAAGATCTGGATGTCCAGTTTTCGCTCCGCGCAGACCTTGGGGTCCAGCTGGCGGAGGGAGCCAGCTGCGGCGTTCCGGGGATTGGCCAGGAGGGGCTGGCCTAGCAACTCCCGCCGGGCGTTCAGCTCCTCAAAGACGGAGCGGGACATATAGACCTCCCCCCGGACAATGAGCCGGGGCAGCTTGTCCGGCAGACGCATGGGGATGGAGCGGATGGTTTTCAGGTTCTCCGTTACATCCTCCCCCGTCCGGCCATCCCCCCGTGTGGCCCCCTGGACAAAGACTCCATCCCGATACTCCAGAGCCACGGACAAACCGTCCACTTTGGGCTCCAGAGAAAAGACGGTTTCTCCGCCCAATGCCTCCTCCATCCGCTCGCAGAATTCCGCTGTCTCTTCCTGGTTAAATACATCCTGAAGGCTCTCCAGCGGCACTTCGTGGGTATAGGGCGCAAAACCCTCCAGCGTCTTCCCACCGATTCGCTGAGTAGGAGAATCCGGCGTAATCTCTTCCGGATGCTGGGCTTCCAGTTCCTCTAGGCGGCGGTTGAGCAGATCGTATTCCCGGTCGCTGATGGTGGGCGCGTCCAGGACATAATAGTGGTAGCCGTGCTCATTCAATGCCTCCCGTAGCCGTTGGATCTCTTCACGGTAGTCCATAAGGGTCCTCCTAATTCAAAACATAATCTTTTGCGTCGCTGATCGCCGAAGTGGAATTAAAATAGGTGTAGGTCTCCGGCACGGAACCCACGATGATGGTTTCCGCAACTGTGACGGCGTTTGACACTGTGGTAGCGGTGGAAAAACCGGGCAGCAAGATGCTGACGGCCACATCGATATTTAAGACGATCTGGTGCTTGGTCTGGTTAATGCCCGCCGAGGTGAACTCGTTTTCAAAGCTAGCGGAGGAGGAACCTACCGATTCCATTCGTACGGAGATGCGGGGTCCCCGGCCCGCCAGCAGCACGGAACCGGTGAGGCTGCCCACTGGGATGGACAGCTCCCGGGCGGACACCTGGTCAATGCGGGCCAGGATGATATCCAGAATCTTGGACTGCAGGCGGTTGAAGGCCGCCATGTTGCTGTAGATGGCGGTAATCTGGCCGGCGTTGTCCTTTTCGAAGGAGATCAGGTCGCTGTAGCTGATGTTGCCATTTTCGATGGCCTCGTCAACCGCCTCAGAGACAATGCGGTTGACCATGTTGGATACCCGGGTGGTGGCCAGGCTGGCCAGCAGCGGCCGCATCTGCGTCGTGGCGAAGATCATGGCGGTCAGCAGCATCACCACGGCGGAAAGGGCCAGGATGCCCAGCAGCGTCCGACGGGTCCTTCGCCGCCGGTAGTAGAAAAAGCCCAAGGAATCACCCCCCTCCGCCAGTTTATGCGGAGGGGGCCTGGCCTTATTAGGCCAACTGATTCACGATTTCCTTAAATACCCTGCCCCGCTCCATAAAATTAGCGAAACGGTCAAAAGAGGTGCTGGCGGGAGATAGGATTACCACGTCTCCCGGCCTTGCCCGCTCCCTTGCCAAGGAAACCGCCTGGCGGTAGTCCTCTACATCCATGATCTCCAAGCCGTCATAATTCTCCGCGCCCTCTACGGAGGAGCGGATGACCCTGGCGGTGGCGCCGCAGAGGATCAGCAGCTTGACATGGTCGTTAATGACCGGACCTAGGATGTCGTAGGAAATGCCCTTATCCTTCCCTCCGGCGATCAGTACCACTTTTTCCGGGAAGGAGTTCAGCCCTGCGATGGTGCGGCTGGGGCTGGAGGCGATGGAGTCGTTGTAATAGCGGACGCCGTCCAGAGTCCGGACCAGCTCGATTCGGTGCTCTACGCCGCCGAAGCTCCTGGCAAAGTCCCGAATAACCTCGTCGGGAACCAAGCCGTCTATGGCGGCGATTGCGGCCATGTAATTCTCCACATTGTGGATGCCGGGGAGCCGGATATCCGCTAGGGGCAGTACCATACGGCGGCCCCGCTCATTGGACATCCAGATGGCCTGCCCCTCCGGGCTGTCCGCGAGGAAGGTCCCCTGCTCCACCTCGCGAAGGCGGCTGAAACCGCGCGTCCGTCCCTGCGCGCGGCCAAAAAAGGACCGGGTAACGTCATTGTCGGCATTGAAGACAGACAGGTCCCCCTTCGCCTGATGGGCAAATATATTCTCCTTTGCGGCGATATACTCGGCATAGTCCTTGTGGACGTCCAAATGGTTGGGGGCCAGGTTGGTGACCACGGCAACGTGGGGGCTGCGGGTCATGGTCATCAGCTGGAAGGAGCTGAGTTCCAGCACGGCCAAATCCTCCGCCCCCATGCCGCCAGCTTCCGCCAGGAGGGGATGTCCGATGTTCCCGCCCAGGTGAACGGTCTTCCCTGCTGCTCGAAGCAGTTCGGCAATGATGGTAGTGGTGGTGGTCTTCCCATCGCTGCCGGTGACGGCGATGATAGGACAGGGGCAAACTTGGAAGAATACCTCCATCTCACTGGTCAGAATGCTCCCACGGGCGACGGCGGCGGTCAGCTCCGGCAAATCGGGCCGCACGCCAGGAGTCCGGAAGACGATGTCCTCCGTCAAATCCCGCAGATAGCCCTCCCCCAGCCGGAGGCGGCAGCCCTTTTCCTCCAGCTCCTTCGCCGGAGCGCCCAGGGCCGAACGGTCCTTTTTGTCGCAGGCTGTGACGGTCACGCCCCGGGAGAGCAACAGCTCAATCAGGGGCCGGTTGGAGACGCCAATGCCAATGACCGCCACGGTTTTCCCCGCCAGGGACGACAAATATTGTTCAAATTTCATAAGGTTGCTCCTTATTCATTCCGCCGGGGGCGGAGGTATTCATGCTGTTTTTCAAAGGGCACACGAAGAACCTGTCTGCTATTTTACCACGCAGGGTCTCCCGGGGCAAGACTTGCCTTTTCAGGAAATTTGTGATATCCTGTCAAAAATTCCGGCAAGGAGGATGTGCCATGGACTCTCAGCTTTTTCAAATCGGCGGCATTCCCGCCGCGCTTTGGGGACGGCCCTCCAAGCGCGTGATTGTCGCCGTCCACGGGGCGCAGTCCAGTAAGACGGACGTGCCCTTCCGCCTTTTGGCGGAGGCAAATCCCGGCTGCCAAGTCCTCAGCTTCGACCTGCCTGAGCACGGGGATCGAAAGCAGGAACCCACGCTCTGCAAGGCCGCGGTCTGCGTGCGGGAGCTGGCCTCCGTACTGGATTACGCCGAGTCCAGCTGGAGCGGTCTTGGCCTGTTTGCCGTCAGCTTGGGAGCGTATTGGAGTCTGCTGGCGTGTCAGGGCCGGCCAATCCAGCATGCCTGGTTTCTCTCCCCCGTGGTGGATTTGGAGCGGCTTACCAGGAATATGATGGGCTGGTTTCAGATTTCCCAAGCCTGCCTGGAGCGGGAGCAGGTTATCCCCACCCCCATGGGACAGACCCTCTATTGGGACGACTATTGCTTTATCCGCAGACATCCCATTGACTGCTGGCCCTTCCCTACCGACATCCTCTGGGGCGCCGGGGATACCCTGTGCCCGGGGGAGTCTGTGGCTGGCTTTGCAGAACGCTTTGGCTGCCGCCTGCGGGCCGAGGAAGGGGCGGGACACTGGTTTCACACGCCCCAGGAGCTGGCGGTGCTTTCGGATTGGCTGCAAAAAACGGCCTTTCCGCGTTGACAATTCTCCGGATTGCCGGTATAATGAAGTCGCGAGGAAAACAGGCAGTCGCGTGGCCAGGCCGAAAGGCCGTCCATGAGGAAAGTCCGGGCTCCACAGGGCAAGGATAACGGGTAACGCCCGCCGAAGGCGACTTCAGGAAAAGTGCAACAGAGATATACCGCCTCCCCCCGTTTTTTAATGGGGTCCCCGCAAAATCAAAGATTTTGTGAGGAGAGGAGGAAGGAATGATGCGGACTCCGTCTCCGCCGAAGGCGGGGACGGAGCAGGACGGAATTCCTTCCGGCGAGGTAAGGGTGGAAAGGTGCGGTAAGAGCGCACCCGACGGCTGGGAACAGCCCGTCGCTGTAAACTCTATCCGGAGCAACACCGGTATGGGAGCATGCAGGCTGGCCCGGCCGCTCCCGGGGTGGCTGGAGCGCGCTGGCAACAGCGCGCCTAGATAGATGACTGCCAAATACAGAACCCGGCTTACAGTTTTGCTCGCAAAATATGGGGACCGTCCGCATGATCTGCGGGCGGTCCTCCTGCTATGGTTTTGTCATTTGCAGCGGCTCGCCAGCGGACGGTGGGGCGTTCTCTCCCTCCTCCGGCATCTGGGCCAGATTGGCCTGAAGGCGCTCGTACCGCTCCTGGTCGGTTATCAGCCGTTCCTTTAGCTCCGGGGACAGGTCGTCCGGCCAGCTCGCCTGGATGACGCCGTCCTCCAGGTCGTAAACTGTATAGGGCTTTTCCTGCCAGCGGGTGCGGACCAGCAGCTCCCGTTTCCCATCCTGGTCCCAATCCTCCTGGGTATAGGCGAGGCATTGCCTTACCTTTAAAAGGTTTTTGCGCTCCCCCGCCTCCTTCGCCCAAAACGTAAAGGTATACACCTCTCCTAGGCTGGGGTCGTGGTAACCATAGGTATACTCGCTCCATACGTCCCGATACCCGAAGAGCGGGTAATCCAAGCCAAGGGATGCGCCGAGCATGTTCTCCACGCTGCACAGGGATCCGCCAGACGCGCAGGCGCTGACGCTTCCCTCATAGGTCCGCCGGTTCCAGCGGCAGTCCATCTTATAGGCGATTTCGTTCCCCCATTCGTCCGTCAACTCGAGCTGCTCCGCATCCACGCTGCCGCCGCATTTGAGGCGGACCAGGTGGCCCTCCTCCTCCACATAGATGTAATCCGTCCCGCCCACGGTCTCTTTCAGAATAATGCTATCCGTTCTCTGCTCATGGACATAGGCGGCCTGCTGCCACATGGCCGCCAGCGCCAGCGCGGAAACGGCCAGCGCCACCCCAAAGATCTGCCAGACTTTTTTCTGCCGCTCCTTTTGCAGGCTTTCCCGGGAAATCTCCAGTAAATTCTGCACAGGCTCTTCCTCCCTCTTCCGTTCAAGCCTCTGGCAGGCCATCAGTTCCTCCACGCCCAGCCCCAGAGCCTCCGCCAAAGGCTCCAGCAGCGTCACGTCGGGGTAGCTCAAGGCCCGCTCCCATTTGCTCACCGCTTTGTCCGTTACATGCAGGCGTTCGGCCAGCGCCCTTTGCGTCAGGCCGGCGGCTTTTCGGTTTTCAGCGATAAAGCTGCCGAATTGCTGTTTGTTCATGTCCTTCACCTCTTCGTCAGTGTACACGCTCCCACAACAAAGGGCAACCGACCAGCGGTAGAGTTCAGGAAACCCCGCCATACGCCTGTCGGCGAATGGTGGGGTCTTGTAAACAGGGCGCTTAGCGGTTTTTCTGATAGATGATCCAAAGCCCGTCCATTAGCAAAAACTTGTCGTAAATAATCGGGTTGCGGCAGTAACGGACAATGACCGGCGCGTTCCCGCCGGTGGCGACCACGCTGACCTCCCGTCCCGGGAACTGTTCCCGGATGCGATCAATGATGCCGTCCAGCATGCCGGCGGTCCCGTAGACGATGCCGGAGCGCATGCAGTCCTCCGTGTTCTTTCCGATGAGGGACTTGGGATGCTGGAGGGAGATGTCCGGCAGCTGGGCCGCCCGACGGCTCAGGGCCTCCAGCGAAACGTTAACTCCCGGCAGCAGTAGTCCGCCCTCGTAAGTCCGTCCGTCGGAGATAACGCCGATGGTGGTGGCCGTGCCCATATCAATGGTGATGATGGGAGGCGTGAATTTTTCCAGCGCCGCAACAGCGTCCGCCACGATGTCCGCTCCCACCTGGGTCTGAACCGTCAGGCGGATATTCAGCCCGGTTTTTACCCCCGGCCCAACCACCATGGGAGGTTTGCCCAGCAGACGGGTCAGCGCCTTTTCCATCATGAAGTTCAACGGCGGGACTACGCTGCACAAAATGGCCCCGGTGACATCCTTGTAGCTAAAGTGATAGAGCGTGAAGAGGTTCATGAGGTCAATGCTGATCTGGTCTGCGGTTTTCCGGTTGTCCGTGTCCAGGGAGGCCAGAAAGCGAAGATTTTTGTCTTTGTCGAAGAGCCCCACAGAGGTATTCGAGTTACCAACGTCGATGGCAAGCAGCATGGAGGTCGCCCCTTTCGTTCCGGTTCTTAATAAAAATATAGTAGCACGAGTTGGCTTGCCGTGCAAGAGGCGGCAAAAAAAGCCCTTGCACTAATACGTTTGTTCTGGTATAATGAAACCATCAATGCGAGAGGAAGGTGCGGTGTGTGACGTATCGGACAAAGCTGACCTCCCCTGTGGGACCTCTAACCTTGGCCTGCGACGGGAAGAACCTAACCGGCCTTTGGCTGGAAGGGCAGAAATATTTTGCCGCCGGGCTGGAGGCGGAGGCGCGGGAGCGGCCGGATCTTCCTGCCTTTCGTCAGGCGGCGGCGTGGCTGGAGGCGTACTTTGAAGCGCGGGACCTCCCTCCCCTGCCCTCTCTGGCGCCCAGGGGAAGCGCGTTCCGGCAGGCGGTCTGGAAGCTGCTGCTGGAGATTCCGAGAGGGAAGACCACAACCTATGGAGTTTTGACGGAACGGCTGAAAGCCGCCGGGATTCCCGCCGCTCCCCAGGCGGTGGGCGGCGCGGTGGGGCACAACCCCATCTCCATTCTGATCCCCTGTCACCGGGTGGTAGGGACGGACGGAAGCCTGACGGGCTATGCCGGGGGCGTGGAGAAGAAACGGTTCTTGCTGGAGCTGGAGGGCGCGAAATTGTCGGACCTGTATATGCCGAAAACGGGAACAGCTCTATGAGAAAAAAGCAAATGCGCTTTCCGAGGACGGTCCATAGCGCGGCTTCTGCACCGGAGCCGCCGCCCGTGCTAGGGAAATTTCCCTGTCCCTGCTGCGGCTATAAAACGTTTCCTGTCCCAAAAGAGGATGCCCTCGCCTATATTTGCCCCGTGTGCTTTTGGGAAAACGATGTGTTTGATCCTGGAGAAGATCAGCCTAGTGACGAGAATAGGGGTATGACCCTCCGGCAGGGCCGGGAGGCTTACCGGAGATTCGGAGCGGTCCGGGAGGAACTCCTGCCATATGCCAGGGAGCCTTTGCTGGAGGAATATCCATAAAAAGAGCGGGCATTGTTTTCCAACGCCCGCTCTTTTTTATAGGATAATGCAGATCAGCCCGCCGCTGCCCTCGTTGATGATGCGGGTCAGGGTCTCCTGAAGCTTCTTCCGGGCATCCTCCGGCATCCGCTTCAGCTTGCCCTGAAGGTCGTCGCTGACCAGCTCATGGAAGCTCCGCCCAAAGATGTTGGACTGCCAGATTTTGCTGGTGTCCCCCTCGAACTCCTGAAGAAGGTAATTCACCATGTCCTCGGACTGCTTCTCATTCCCCACAATGGGCGAGACAGCGGTTTCGATGTCGGCCCGGATCATGTGGATACTGGGGGCGCTGGCCTTCAGCTTCACGCCGTAGCGGCCTCCCTGCTTCATGATCTCTGGTTCCTCCAGGGTCAGCTCGTCGATGCTGGGTACCACGATGCCATAGCCCGTCTCCCGCACATCCCGCAGGGCCCCGGCTACCTTGTCGTACTCTGCCTTCACGCCGGCCAGGCGGGTCAGCAGGCTCATCAAATCCCCGTCATCCGCCACTTCGAAGCCGGACTGCTCCGACAGCGTGTGGTAGAACAGCTCCCGGGGCAGGCTGAGCCTGGCCGCCGCCACGCCGGTGCCAAGGTCGATGGAGGTGATTTTCGCCTCGCTGATGTTTTCACAGGCCGCCAGGGCAGCGATGACGCCGTCCACCTCCCGGATGTGCTGAAGCTGGGACGTGCCCTGCCGGACCGCGTCGTAAAGGCTGGCCTTGATGGGATGCTCCGTGGGCAGGGCGTCCACCCAGGGGGGCAGGAACAGATCCAGTTCCTGCATGGGAAACTCATAGAGGACGGCCTTGAGAATATCCGCCACATCGTCCTCCCCCAGTTCCAGGCAGTTGACCGGCACGCAATTCACCTCATAGCGGGAGGCAATATCTTTCGCGATGGCCTCCGCCCGGTCCGACTTCGGGTCCACGGAGTTGAGCAGGACAATGAAGGGCTTTCCCAGCTCCTGCAGCTCCCGAACCACCCGCTCCTCCGCTTCCAGGTAGTCCTCCCGAGGGATGTCGGAGACGGTTCCATCGGTGGTGATGACTATGCCGATGGTAGAGTGCTCCGAGATGACCTTCCGGGTGCCGATCTCCGCCGCCTCGGTCATGGGGATCTCGTGGTCGTACCAGGGGGTGGTGACCATCCGGGGCGCGTCGTCCTCAAACTGGCCGATGGCTCCCCGGACCATGTAGCCCACACAGTCGATGAGCCGCACGGAGAAGGATGCGCCGTCCGCCAGCTGGACCTGGGCCGCCTCCTCGGGGACGAACTTGGGTTCCGCCGTCATGATGGTCCGGCCGGAGCCGCT
>JAAVYM010000093.1 GCA_022791135.1 Oscillibacter sp. | reverse complement strand
GGTCGCAGATTTTGTCGGGATGCCCCTCCGTCACGGACTCGGAGGTGAAGAGATAATGTCTTGCCATAGCGTTGCTCCTTTTCAGCTCCCCCAGGGAGCTGCGCGCTGTCGTTATCCCGCGCGCCGGGATGATTTTTGCCGGCTGAAAGGCCCTGAAAGGCAAAGAAAAACCGCGCATTTCGACGCGAAACGCACGGGAAGTCCTTTCCTCGCTCCTCATCTGTCGTTTCCGCCGGATTTGGCACCTTTCCATGTAGGTTGCCGTGGTTTCATTGGGCCGTTCCCTCCGCCACTCTTGATAAGGATATGAACTTGCTTACCATTGTATCAGGTCTCCTCCATTTGTCAAGGTCCCCGGCCTGTTTTTCCCGTATTTTTTTGGAAAATCCACAATGTTCAAAAAATATAGGTGACATTTTCCAGGGAACAGGGTATAATGCTCTTTATCTTTAGTCGGTACTTAGGAGGAATCCCCTGTGAGAAAGCTGAACAGTGCCATGGAGCGCTTTGCCCTCCAGCATCCGGGCTTCGGTATCCCCAATCTGATGCGCTACCTCGTCATCGGCAGCGCCGTCATGTTCTTTTTGCTGCGCATGACCGGCGGGCAGGCCCTGTACTTCCTGGGCTTCGAGTGGAGCTATATTCTCCGGGGCCAGATCTGGCGGCTGGTGAGCTTTATCTTCGTCCCCCAGACGCTGGAACCCTTCAGCCTGATTCTCTCCCTCTACTTCACCTATTTCATCGGCACCATGCTGGAGCGGGAGTGGGGCACGCCGAAGTTCAACCTCTACTACCTCTCCGGCGTCCTTCTCACCATCCTCACCGGCATCATCAGCCACTACGCCTTTGGCTACAGCTTCATCGCGGGGACCTACTACGTGGGCATGTCCATGTTCCTGGCCTTCGCCGCGCTGTATCCCGACGCACAGCTCATGCTGCTCTACATCATCCCCGTCAAGGCCAAGTGGCTGGCCCTGGCGGACGTGCTGCTCTTCGCGGTGGACGCGATCCACTCCCTCCTCCAGGGAAGCTTTCTCGGCGCCCTGCTGCCCGTCGTGGCCCTTTTGAACTTCCTGGTCTTTTTCTGGTGCGAGATTGTGGACCAGATCGACCGCCGCCGGGGCTACGCCCGCCACCGCAACTCCCATCAGACCATCCAATTCAAAAGCGCCGTCCGCCAGCAGCGGAAGAAGGAGGCCCAGCAGGGCTACCGGCACAAATGCTGCGTCTGCGGCCGGACGGACACGGAGTACCCGGATCTGGAGTTCCGGTACTGCTCCCGCTGCGCCGGGTATCACTGCTTTTGCATTGACCATATCTTCAACCACGAGCATTTCAAGGAGTGAGCCGTTTGAAAAACCCGTTTCCAAGGCCCCGCGTCCGGCTCTCCCTGCCGCTCAGCCTGCTGGCGGCGGCGGCGCTGGCGGGCGGAATCACCCTCCTGGCCCTCTGGTGCCAGCCCAACTCCTTCCGGGCGCTGCTGTCCGGCTTCCTCCGCCAGCCCCTGCTCATCGTCCTGAACGCCCTGCCCGTATTCCTCCTGGTCCTGGCGGCGGCGGCTCTGCTGCGCAACGTCTTCTTCGCCGCGGCGCTGGCAAACCTGGCCGTCTGCGCCCTGTCCATCGCCAACCGGGTCAAGATCGAGGTCCGGGACGAGCCGGTGTTCCCCCGGGACCTCGCATTGCTCAAGGAGGTGGGCAGCGCCCTGGGGAGCTATGACATCCGCTTCCCCGCCGTGCAGATCGGGGCGGTCCTGGTTTTCACCCTGGCCCTGGCCGCCCTGGGCCTCTTCATTGGGTGCACCCCCTTTCCCATTGAGCGGCTTCGGGGCCTGCTTGGCAGCGTACTGGGCGCGGCCGCCGGGCTGGCGGCGCTGGCGGGCTTGATTCTCACCGTCTACGCCTCCAAGGACCTCTACCAATCCTTCCAGGTCAGCAACGCCGAGTACGTCCCCGCCGTCTTCAACGACCTGGGCTTTCCCTACGCCTTTTGCCACCACTTCACCACTTATCTCGTCGACCGGCCCGAGGGCTTCCGCCGCGCTGAGGCGGAGGGCTGGGACAGCCCCACCGGTTCCGGAGAGGGGAAGGACGTCAGCGTGATTATGGTGATGAACGAGGCTTTCTCCGACATCACCGACGCGGAGGTCTTCACCTACCCGGCGCAAGAGGCCCCCCTGTCCAACCTCCACGCCCTTCGCCGGGACCCTCACGCCCTCAGCGGCCACGTGGTGGTTCCGGGCTTCGCCGGGGGCACGGCCAACACGGAGTTCGACGTGCTGACGGGGATGCAGACCAACGCCCTCTCCGCCTCCACCACCTCCGCCATGCGGGTGGTGAACCGGAACCTGGACAGCCTGTTCCGGGTCTTCGGGGACGGCGGCTACGAGACCTCCTTCTACCACCCCGGGGACAACTGGTTCTACAACCGGGAGAACGTCTACCGCTGGTTCGGCGCAGGGGAGACCCGCTTCATCGCGGACATGGAGGCCCCGGAGTACAAGGGCCGCTGGGTCACCGACGATTACGCCGCCGGACTCATTGAGGAGCTGTTCGAGGCGGCGGAGGACCCCGTCTTCCACTTCACCACCACCATTCAAAACCACATGTCCTACACCGCCGACAAGTACGGCCCGGACTACGCCTTCCCCCCGGCGGAGGTCTCCGTCCCCCTGTCCGAAGAGGCGCAGACGCTCCTCCAGGTGTATGTGGAGGGCCTCCGGGACGCGGACGCCATGCTGGGCCGTCTGTGGCGGTACTTCCAGGCCCAGTCCCGGCCCGTGGTCCTGGTGTACTGGGGGGACCACCTGCCCTATCTGGGGGACAAGATGCTGGCCTATTCCGAGCTTGGCCTGGATGTGGCCGCGGCGGACCCCCAGGACCCCTTCGCGCCCTATAAGACCCCCTTCGTCATCTGGGCCAACGACGCCGCAGCGGACGTCCTGGACTGGGACCGCGCCGTGGAGTCCCTGGACCTGCCGGAGTCCGTCTCCGCGTGCTTTTTGGGGGCGGCGGTGCTGGAGCTGACGGGCCGGGGGGAGGCCACGCCCTGGTTCGGCTTTTTGAACCAGCTCCGCCGGGAGCTGCCGGTGGTCCAGCGGACCCTCTGCCAGCTGCCGGACGGCTCCGTCACAGATGCTTCCTCCCGGCAGGATCTCCTCCAGAAGTGGCGGAAGTGGAGCTACTACAAGCTCCAGTACAAGGAGGTCCCATGAAAAGCCGTTCCTTGGCCCTCAGCGGCGTGCTCGCCGCCCTGGCGGTCGTGCTTCTCTGCCTGGGGGGCGTCATCCCCGGGGCGGTCTTCTGTGCGCCCATTCTGGCCATGTCCGTGCTCTTGCCGGTGCTGGAGGAGCTGGGTCCCAAGGCTGCCGGAACGGCCTACGCCGCCGTGGCCATATTGTCCTTGCTGCTCTCGCCGGACCGGGAGACCGCCCTGGTGTACGTCTTCTTCGGCTGGTACCCCATCCTCCGGCCCAAAATCGCCGCCCTGTCCTCCCGGCCCCTGCGGGTCCTCTGCCGCCTGGCGGTGTGCAGCGCAAGCGCCTTCCTCCTCTACGGCCTTTTTTGGCATGTCCTGGGCCTGCCCGAGGACATGCCGGGAGGCGTCCTCAACGCCTTGCTGCTGGTGTCGGGGAACCTGGTATTCCTGCTGGCGGACTCCACCCTGGCCCGCCTGACCGGCCTTTGGCACTGGAAGCTCAAAAAGCGTTTGTACCGTTAAACACGATTTCATTTATCTGAGGTGATACCATGAAAACCGCACTGGTCCTGGAGGGCGGCGCCCTGCGGACCATCTATTCCTCCGGCGTCTGCGATGCCTTTTTGGACAACGGCCTTCCCCTGCCGGACTACACCCTGGGCGTCTCCGCCGGGATTGCCTACGGCGTCAGCTACCTCTCCCGGCAGAGCCGCCGGAACCTTCAGTTAGTGACCCACTACGCCAACGACAGCCGCTACATGGGCTGGCGGAACCTGGCGAATCCCAAAAACCGCTCTTACTTCGGCCTTCAGTTCGCCTACGAGACCATCCCCAACGAGCTGGTCCCCTTTGACTACGACGCCTTCGCCGCCTATCCCGGCCGGGCGGAGGCGGTGGTGACCAACCTGAACACCGGCGAGGCGGAGTACCTCCCCGTCCCCCGCCGGGGCGCGCCGAACCTCCTCCTCCAGGCCACCTGCGCCATTCCGCTGATGTTCCCCGTCATCCACATGGACGGCCAGCCCTAGCTGGACGGCGGCTGCGCCGACGCGATTCCCTGGCGGCGGGCGCTGGACGAGGGGTGCGATCGGGTGGTGGTGGTGCTGACCCGGGAGCGGGACTACTACAAAAAGCCCAGCCGGGCGGACCGCCTCATGGCCCGGGCGTTCAAAAAATACCCCCGCTTCCGGGAGACCATGGAGACCCGCCCCGCCCGCTACAACGCCTGCCGGGAGGAGCTGTTCGCCCTGGAGCGGGAGGGAAAGATCCTGGTCATCGCCCCGGAGGACACCCTGGGCTGTTCCCGGACGGAACACAACCTGGACACCATCCGCGCCCTCTGGCAGGAGGGCTACTTCGACGGCCGGCGGGAAATCGACCGGGTCCGCAGGTTCTGGACAGAGGAATAAAGGAGGCCCCCCGGCGGAACCCAGCCGTATCCGCCAGGGGGCCTCTTCCCTTTGCCGGAAGCGGCCGCAGGGCAAAAAAGGAGGGTTTCCCCGGAAAAACCAGGGAAACCCTCCGGCCCTATGGGCCGCCTCCCCCAGGAGGGGGAGCATTTATGTCTGCCGAAACCGGATCAGTCCTCGCACAGGCCCGCGGTGATGATGGCCATGGAGTAGACCTCCTGGGCGTTGCAGCCCCGGGAGAGGTCGTTGATGGGGGCATTCAGGCCCTGGAGAATGGGGCCGTAGGCGTCGAAGGAACCCATGCGCTGGCAGATCTTATAGCCGATGTTGCCCGCGTTGATGTCGGGGAAGATGAAGGTGTTGGCCTGGCCGTGGACGGGGGAGTCGGGGCACTTGGTCCGCATCACCCGGGGAGAGACCGCCGCGTCGAACTGGAGTTCGCCGTCGACCACCACGCCGGGAAGGCTCAGCTTGGCCTTCTCGCAGGCGGAGCGCATCTTGTCCACGTCCTCGCCCGCGCCGGAGCCGTGGGTGGAGTAGCTGAGGAAGGCCACCTTGGGATTGATGCCGAAGGTCCGGGCCGTCTGCACGGTCTCCACGGCGATCTCCACCAGCTCGTCCTCGCTGGGCTTGATGTTGATGGCGCAGTCCGCCATGGCGAACACGTCGGGGTCGCCGGTGGCGGAGGGGCGGACCAGGATGAAGCAGCTGGACACGATCTTGCAGCCCGGCTTCGTCTTGATGAGCTGGAGGGCGGGACGGACGGTGTCGGCGGTGGAGTAGGTCGCGCCGCCCAGCAGGGCGTCCGCATAGCCCATCTTCACCAGCATGGTCCCGAAGTAGTTGCCCTGCTTCAGCATGGTGCGGCACTGCTCCTCGGTCATCTTACCCTTGCGGAGGGCAACCATCTCCTCCACCATCTTGTCCATGTCCTCGAAGGTCTCGGGGTCCAGGATCTCCGCGCCCTTGACGTTGAAGCCGACCTCCTCGGCGGCGGCCAGGATCTCCTCCCGGTTGCCCACCAGCACGGGCATCAGGAATGTGGCGGAGAGCAGCCGGGCGGCGGCCTCCAGGATGCGGGGGTCGGTGCCCTCGGTGAAGACGATCTTGCGGGGATGGGCCTTCAGCTTTTTGATCAGAAATTCAAACATGTTTACTCCTCCAGATGTACAGCGTCTGCTGAGATGAGATACCTTCATTATACACCTTTGCCCGGCCTGGTCAATCCAAATTTCGGGGAGATTCCATAAAAATTTACGGTTCCGTCACCAATTTCCAGGCGAATTGTGGGAAACTATTTCCGCTCCCCTCCGTCGGTTTTGGGCGAAGCCCTTGGAATGTTCGTCCAAAACTGCGTTTTTTGCCCTTCTCAGGGACTTGACGGATGGGGAAAAAAGCGGTATGATAGGTATCGGTAACAAATTGTAACTTTTTCAAACCGGCCCGCCGCCCAGCCGCAGCGGGCATATATGAGGAGACCTATGAGCGAAGACACAAAGAAAACCAGTACCCAGACCCCGCCCCGCCAGGACCGGCGGCGGGACCATTCCGGCGCCGCCCAGCCCGCTTCCGCCGCGCAGGAGGAGTTCCCCCAGGGCTGGAGTCCCTGGCGGGACTGGGACCTGGACCTCCCTCCCTCCATCCGGGATTGGGAGCCGGAGGACCGGGACCCCAAGGACCAGGTCCCGGACCAGGCGGCCTCTCCGCGGCGCAGGCGCGCTTCCGCCTCCTCCCGCTCCCCGCAGGAGCGGAGGAGTTCCCCGTCCCGTTCCCCCGGGGGGAACGCCGGCGGCGGGCTGCGCCAGACCCTGGCCCAGCGCAAGCTCCACTTCCGCCGCCGCTTGCGTCGCATCGTCCGGGAGAACAAGGCCCACCGCTTCCCGGAGTCCGAGCGGCTCCCCGTCCAGCTGATGCTGTTTCTCTGGGGGATGCTGCCCATGTGGGGGAGCCTGTTTCAGGAGGCCCTGGTGCAAAAAAGCAGCGCCTCCCGGCAAAAGAGCGCCCAGAGTTCCCAGAAAAAGCGCCGCTGGCGCGTCCATCCCGCGGCCTTCCTGGGGGGAGGGTGCGTTTTGGCGGCGGCGCTGCTGTTCTTCTCCACCTATACCAACGGCGTCACCGTCACCTACGACGGCAAGGTCCTGGCCTCCCTGGCCAGCCAGGACGAGGCGGAGGCCGCCCGGAAGGAGCTGGAGCGCGCCACCGCCCAGACCCTGGGCCGCTCCTTCACCATTGACGACTCCCTGATTCAATACTCCACCGGCCTTCTCCGCCGCCAGGATCTGGTGGACAAGGCAACCTATGAGGAGGAACTGAGCCAGGAGGTGGGCATGGTCACCGCCGCCTACTGCCTGTACGTGGACGGCGAGCGCATCGGCGCCACGCCCTATCCCGGCGCGCTGGAGCAGCTGCTGGATCAGATTCAGCTCTCCGCCACCAACGAGGGTACCATCTCCGTCTCCTTTGCCGAAAACGTGGAGGTGAAGGAGGAGTACGTCCCCACCGACAGCCTGATGAACCTGGGCTTTCTGGCCGAGACTCTCTACAGCACCAAGACCGCCGAGGTCACCTACACCGTGGCCAAGGGGGACACCTGGTCCGAGATTGCGGAGGACCACGGCCTCACCTCCAAGGAGCTGCTGGCCCTGAACCCCGGCTATAACATCGACAAGCTGCAAATCGGTGAAATTCTCACCATGTCCGCCTCCGTGCCCTACCTGACCATGACCGTGGTCCAGCAGGAGCGGTACGTGGACAGCGTGGCCTTCGACGTGGAGTATACCGACAGCGCCAACCTCTACAAGGGCGACTACGAGGTGACCTCCGCCGGACAGTACGGCGCGGCGGACACCGTGGCCAACGTCACCTACGTCAACGGAACGGAGATTGAGCGGACGGTCCTCTCCAGCGTTACCCTTCAGGAACCCGTCACCGAGCACCGGCTCCAAGGCACCAAGGACCGGCCCACCTGGCTTCCCACCGGCAGCTTCCGCTGGCCCACCACAGGGCGGATCTCCTCCCGCTTCGGCGGACGGAAATCTCCCGGCGGCATTGGCTCCACGAACCACCAGGGCATTGACATCGCCGTCCCCTACGGGACTCCGATTTACGCCGCGGACGGCGGCACCGTCACCTACGCCGGGTGGATGGGCGGCTATGGCTACCTGGTCCAAATCGACCATGGCAACGGCTATGTCACCCGGTACGGCCATAACAGCAGCCTGACGGTCTCCGTGGGCACAAAGGTCTATAAGGGCCAGCAGATTGCCCGGGCCGGTTCCACCGGCAACTCCACCGGCAACCACTGCCACTTCGAGGTCCGATACAACGGCGTGGCCAAAAATCCCCTGAACTATCTATAGCCCCCTTCTGCAAAGAACCCGCCGGAGCACAGCTCCGGCGGGTTCTTTCCGCATTTCAGGGCAGTCTATAGGCTTTCAAATCCCTATCCAGGCTCTCTGCGAACTCCCCGGCGGCCTTGAAATCGTGCAGGTAGGCGTGGCGCTGCTCGGCGTGGTCCTCCCGCTCCTCGATGACGCACACCGCGATGTTGGAGCAGTGGTCGCTGACCCGCTCCAGGTCCGTCAGCAAATCGCTGAGGATAAAGCCCAGCTGAATCGTGCACTCCCCGCTCTGAAGGCGGCGGATATGCCGGTCCCGAATCTCGGCGGTGAGCTGGTCGATGGTCTCCTCCAGGGGTTCCACCCTCCGGGCGGCCACGGGGTCGTCCTCCCGGAAGCTGTCCACGGAAATCCGCAAAATATCCTCCAGCGCGGTCTGGAGCACCCCCAGCTCCGCCGCAGCGGCGCCGGAAAAGCTGAGGCCCTTCTCGTGCAGCTCCCGGGCGGACTCCTGGATGTTCAGCGCGTGGTCGCCGATCCGCTCGAAGTCCCCGACGGCATGGAGCAGCCGGGAGACGGTGTGGATGTCCTCCATCGACAGTCCGTGCTGGGAGATCTGCACCAGATAGCCGCTGAGACGGTCCTCGTAGAGATCCAGCTTGTCCTCATTTTCCAAAAGCTGCGTCTCCAGCTCCCCGCTGTACTGGGTAAGCTGCCCCAGGGAGGCCAGCAGGCTCTTTTGCGCCAGCTCGCCCATCCGGCAGGTCAGGGCGGCGCACTCGCTCACCGCCGCGCCGGGGGTCCGGAGCAGCAGGGGGTCCAGGAAGGCAAACTGCTGGGCCTTGTCCGTTTCCCGGACAGCCGTCCGCGCCAGCCTCTCCAGCTGGCGGGAGAACGGCAGCAGCAGCGCCGTGGTGCACACGTTGAACACCGTGTGGCACAGGGCGATTCCCACCGCGCCCACGGCGGCGTTCATAAAGGGGAAGTGGAGGAGCAGATTCCCCCCGCAAAAGACAATCAGCCCCACGCTGGCGCCAATCACGTTGAACGCCACGTGAATCACAGACACCCGCTTGGCCCCCCGGGACACCCCGATGGAGGAGATCAGCGCCGTGACGCAGGTGCCGATATTCTGGCCCATGATGATGGGAATCGCCATGCCGTAGGTGATGGACCCCGTCAGGGCCAGGGCCTGCAAAATGCCCACGGACGCCGCCGAGGACTGGATCACTCCGGTGAACACCGCCCCCACCAGCACGCCCAGCAGGGGATTGTTAAACGCTGTGAGCAGCTCCGCAAAGCCCGGCATCTCCGCCAGAGGGCTGACGGACTGCTTCATCAGCTCCATGCCGTACATCAAAATGGCAAAGCCGATCAAGATCCGCCCCACGTCCCGCCGCCGCTGCCGCTTGGAGGCCATAATCAGCAAAATGCCCGCCAGAGCGAACAGGGGCGAGAAGTTCTCCGGCTTGAGCATGTTCAAAAGGATGCTCTCGCTCTCGATACCCGTGAGGGAGAGAATCCAGGCCGTCAGCGTGGTGCCCACGTTGGACCCCATGATGACCCCGATGGTCTGCCCCAGCTCCATGACGCCGGAGTTCACCAGGCCCACCAGCATCACCGTCACCGCCGAGGAGGACTGAATGGCAATCGTGATGCCCGCGCCCAGCAAAAGCCCCTTCATGGGGTTGGAGGTCATGCGTTTCAAGAGCCGCTCCAGCCGGCCTCCGGCCATTTTCTCCAGGCTCTTGGACATGGTGGTCATGCCGTAGAGGAAAAACGCCAGCCCGCCGCAGAGGGTAAACAGGGAAAAAATATCCATGAACCGTTCCTCACTTCCGCGTCCGTCTCAGCCGGACGCTTCATCATATGTGGCAGTTCCATTATATATGTGAACCAGCCAGGAGGGATAGCGGCAGTTTCCACAAATGCAAATTTTGCGGAAATTTTCGGCGTCTTAGCCAAATTTCAGGTGTTCACTTTTCAGCTTTCTCTAAAACCGTCTCCTCCGGCATCCACGGGCAGCGCCCATACAGCGCCGTCATAGCCCGGATTTCCTCAGCCAGCCCCGCAGTGGCCCGGCCCGGCCGCATCCTCCACCGCCAGTTCCCGGCGGCCACGCCGGGGACGTTGATCCGGCTCTCGCTGCCAAGGCCCAGGTAATCCTGCATCTGGGCCACGAACAGCTCTGCCACGCTGCCCTGCCCCGCCCGGAGCAGGGCAAGGCGCACCTCCTCCGCCCCGGAGGCATGGAGGTACCTCTCCGCAAAGGCCCGCTCCTGCTCCGATGCCCCGGCATACCACCCGGCGGCGGTGTCGTTGTCGTGGGTTCCGGTGTAGCAGACGCAGTTAACCTGGTGATTGTGGGGCAGATAGGCGTTGCCCGGGTGGTCGAAGGCGAACTCCAGCACCTTCATCCCCGGCAGGCCGGACCTCTCCCGGAGCCGGTGGACCTCGTCGGTCAGGATGCCCAAATCCTCGGCGATATAGGTGGTGTCCTGGAACCAGGAGGTCAGCACCCCCAGCAAATCCATGCCGGGACCCTTTTCCCAGGCGCCCTCCCTGGCGGTTTCTGCTCCCGCCGGGACGGCCCAATAGCTCTCCAGGCCCCGGAAGTGGTCGATCCGGATCACGTCGAAGAGTTTGGAGGCCCCCTCCACCCGGCGAATCCACCAGCCAAAACCGTTTTGCTTCATGGCGTCCCAGTTGTAGAGGGGATTGCCCCAGAGCTGCCCCTCCTCGGAAAAGTAGTCCGGCGGCACTCCCGCCACCTTGGCGGGCCTTCCCTCCCCGTCCAGGAGGAACTCCCCCCGCTCGCTCCACACGTCGGCGGAGTCCAGCGAGACGTAAATGGGCAGATCGCCAATCAAACCGATGCCCAAATCGTTGACATAGCCCTTCAGCGCCGCCCACTGGGTGAAGAACCAGTGCTGCACGCAGGTCTCAAAGGCCATCTCTTCTGCCAACTCCACCCGCCAGTGCTCCACGGCCTGGTGTTCGTGGCGGCGCAGGCCCTCATCGGGCCACTCAAACCAGGAAAGCCCGCCGAAGCGCCGCTTCGCGGCCCGGTACAAGGCGTACTCCCGCACCCATGGATTCTGCTCGGCAAAGGCCCGGGCGGCCTCCGCCGCCGCGCCGCTGACCCGGGAAAAGGCCGTGCGCAGCAGCTCCGCCCGGCTCTCCTTCACAGCCGGATAGTCGATCCCGTCCCCCTCCGGGACCCGGGCGGCGGACAGCTCCTCCTCCGTCAGCAGTCCGTCCTCTGCCAGCAGCTCCAAATCGATGAAGAGGGGATTCCCGGCGAAGGTCGACTCGCTGGTGTAAGGGGAGTTCCCGGCCCCGGCGGGACCCACGGGCAGGATCTGCCACCAGGACTGCCCGGCGTCCTGAAGGAAATTGGCAAAGGCACTGGCCTCCGCCCCCAAAGAGCCGATGCCGTACGCCGAGGGAAGGGAGAAGATGGGCAGGAGAATGCCTGCGGAACGCTTCATAAACAAAACCTCCAAGTGAATCAGTATGCGTTCTCATTGTAAAAAAACGCCCCCCGGTTGTCAAGGACCGGAGGGTGAATCTTTTTTCCAGATGGCCGGAGCCGCTTCCGGCTCACAGCTTTTTCTCATAGCAGTTCAAAATCTCGTGGATATACCCCTGGAAGAAAAACTCCGTCCCCCCGGCAAAGCGATAACCCAGGGAGGGATACAGGTGGTTCGCCGGGGCGTTTCCCTCCCAGGTGTCCAGGCGGATGACGGTCTTCCCCTGCTTCCGGGCGGTCTCCTCGCAAAAGGCCACCATCTGCTTGGCATAGCCCTTTCCGGACTGGCCGGGGTGGATGCACAGGGTGTGAATCACCCCCACCTCCTCCCGCTGCGCGGGAATGGTCCAGGGGATCTTGCCGTATTCCGGCAGCTGCACGCCGTTCAGGTTCACCGCGCCCCAGAGGACGTCCCCCGCCTCCCCCACGTAAAGGGTCCCGGCTTCCAATACCTGACGGGCGTTCTCCACGGAGGGGTACGTGCCCCGGAGCCAATTGGTGTAAACCGGCCCCCGGTCCTCCTGGTCAAAAATGGCCTCGTAAATCTCCCCAATCCGGGGCAGGTCCTCCGCAGTCGCTTTTCGAATCATCGTATGTACTCCTTTTTCTATCCGATTTGGGAACGGGCGCGCCGTTCCGGCGCGCCCGTTTGCTTGTTACGGCTTCTCTCCGTCCTCCGGCGGAGGCTCGTGATTTTCCGCTGTCTTCCCGCCGTCCTCTTCCGGCTTTGTTCCGGCGGCGGCCTCCGCCTGGCGGGCTGCCTCCCGGAAGGACGCCTCCGTCCCGCCGGACTCCGGCGCGGCCTCCGCCGCCTCCGGGGCCACGATCTTTTCAGAGATCATGTGGACCTTCTTAGCGGGGGCCTCGATCTCCGCCGGGCGGCTGGAGGCATAGGGACTCTCCGCCAGGGCCGGGTCCCGGCCCTCGATGATGGCCACCATCTCGCCGCCGGTGATGGTCTCCTTCTCCAAAAGGTAGGCCACCACCTTGTCCATGTCATCCCGGTTCTCCCGGATGACCTCCACGGCGGTCTGATAGCACTGGTCCAAAATCACCTTCACGGCCTTATCCATGGCGGCGGCGGTGTCCTGGGCGCAGTCCATGCCATAGCCGCCGTCCAGATACTGGTTCCGGCGGGAGGCCAGGGCCATCATGCCGAACTCGTCGCTCATGCCGAACATCGCCACCATGTTCCGGGCGATGCCGGTGGCCTCCTGGATGTCCTGGGACGCGCCGTTGGTCATGGTGTCCATGACCACCTCCTCGGCGGCGCGCCCGCCCATGGAGACGGCGATCTTGCTCATCAGCTCTTCCCTGGTCCGCAGCTCCGTCTTGTCCTCCTCGGGCATCAGCAGCGTATAGCCCAGGGACCCCTGGGTGTGAGGGACGATGGTAATTTTCTGCACCGGCTCCGTATTCTTCTGCTTATAGGCCACCATAGCATGGCCCACCTCGTGATAGGCCACCAGCCTCTTTTCGAACTCGGTGAGGACGCTGCCCTTCTTCTCCGTGCCGGCGATGACCAGCTCGAAGGCGGCCAGCATATCCTCCTGGCTCACCAGCTTCCGCCCCTTGCGCACAGCCCGGAGAGCCGCTTCGTTCACCAAGTTCGCCAAATCCGCGCCCACGCACCCGGCGGTAGCCAGGGCGACCTTTTTCAGGTCCACGTCCTCGCCCAGGCGGATGTTCCGGGTGTGGACCTCCAGCGTGGCGACGCGCCCGGCCAGGTTGGGCCTATCGATGGTAATGCGCCGGTCGAAGCGCCCCGGGCGGAGCAGGGCCTGGTCCAGCACCTCCGGCCGGTTCGTGGCCGCCAGGAGGATGACGCCCTTTGTGGGGTCGAAGCCGTCCATCTCCGCCAGGAGCTGATTCAGCGTCTGTTCCCGTTCGTCGTTGCCGCCCATGCGGTTGTCCCGGGACTTGCCGATGGTGTCGATCTCGTCGATGAAGACGATGCAGGGGGCCACCTTGCTGGCCTCCTTAAAGAGGTCCCGGACCCGGGACGCGCCCACGCCCACGAACATCTCCACGAAGTCCGAGCCGCTTATGGAGAAGAAGGGCACGCCGGCCTCGCCGGCCACGGCCTTGGCCAGCAGCGTCTTGCCGGTACCCGGAGGCCCCACGAGCAGGGCGCCCTTGGGCAGCTTCGCGCCGATTTCGGTGTACTTCCCGGGGTTGTGGAGGAAGTCGATGATCTCGGTCAAAGACTCCTTGGCCTCGTCCTGCCCGGCCACATCCCGGAAGGTGACGCCGGTGGACTTTTCCATATAGACCTTGGCGTTGGACTTGCCCACGCCGCCGATGCCGCCGATGCCGCCCATGCCCTTTTTGGCCATCCAGCTCATCACCAGGCTCATCACCAAAATGATGATGAAGAAGGGGGCCAGATTCACCAGGAAGAGCAGAATCGGGCTGACCGGAGGCTGATAGTCCCGGTTGATGCGGATGCCGCTGTCCTGCGCCCGGATGTGCTCCACAATGGTGTCATAGGACTGGAGCTGGACGGTGAACAGCTCCAGGGAGGCCTTTTGCTCCAGGCCCAGGTCGTTTGTAAAGGTGTAGGCGGAGGTCCCGTCCTCCAGGGTTGTCTTGGTATAGGCGGTACCCTCGCCGTCCTGGTAGACGTAGCCGTCCCGGGGGGTGATGATGAGGATGGCCTCGTCGTTGTCGAAGTCCACCCCGGCCACCTGGCCGCCGTCCAGCATGCTCAAAAATTCGCTGTACTCCAGCTCCACAGAGCTGGCCTGATGGCCCACGCTGGTCATGTAGGTGGTGGCATAGCTCACCAGCGCCGCCAGCAGCACAGCCCAGCAGACCAGGTGAATAAAGCCCCGCCAGTTGCTGTTTTTGTTTTGATCCGGTTTCTGGTTCTTGTTGTTTTGGTCCATGTATTCAATAACTCCTTTCAGGGGCAAACGCGGTTCCTTCCGTCAAACGGGAACAGACGGCGAAATTATATCGCAGTATATCACAGAAGCCGAAAAGTCTCAAGAAGGTTTCATGAAGTTTCTGTAAATTCCCGCTTTATTCTCGACAAACTCTATGATATACTAAATCAGTATCGACAAAATTTCGGAAGACCCCCGGTCTTTCACCGGCCGGGAAAGGAGCGCCTATGGACGACTGCAAATTCCCCGCCCCGGAGGCCGACGGGTTCATCGAGGGGCGCAACGCCGTCATCGAGGCCCTGCGGGCCGGGACGGCCATCGACAAGATTTACCTCCAGAAGGGGGAGACCGACCGGACCCTGGGCCATATCGCCTCCAAGGCCCGGGCCGCCGGGGCGGTGGTGGTGGAGGCCGACCGGCGGAAGCTGGACGCCATGAGCCGCACCCACGCCCATCAGGGCGTCATCGCTCTGGCCGCCGTGCGGGAGTACGCCAGCCTGGAGGATATCCTCCAAGCCGCGGCGGATAAGAGCGAACCGCCCCTCCTGGTCATCTGCGACGAACTCAGCGACCCCCACAACCTGGGGGCCGTCATCCGGACGGCGG
>JAAVYM010000111.1 GCA_022791135.1 Oscillibacter sp. | reverse complement strand
TTCCGTTTTCGGAATATCTTCCTGGATCCTTTCCCAAAATTCGTCTGAGATTGTCCAGGACTGGTAACTCTTCTTTTCGCTCATTTTCTCGCCCCTGCTCTATTATACCACTTTATCCCTTATTTTGGGATAGGCTCTTAGGGGGGCCTTACAGAAGGAGATGAAGAAGCAGAAGTTTAAGAAGAAGATACAGACACGGAGGAAGAGGGGGACCGGGGGAGGGACCCCCCGTATCCCCCCACAAAAAAATCACGAAAAGGAAATTGCAAAAAATGGATATTGAGAGATTACGACGGAGAGCACGGCGGCACGGACTCCTGCTTAACAAAGATCGGCGGTTGCCCTATGACGGCTATTGGCTGGTAAGCAGTGATACCAACACCATAGTCACTCCTGGCCCTATGACCTTGGATCAGGTTGTTGATTGGCTTGACACTCTGGAAACAGCATAGGGACCACCCGACATACGAGCGGCCCCCGGTGGAAAATAGGAATGGAATCAAACTATTTTACCACGATAGGGGGCCGCTTTCAATGAAAAAACATCAAAATGAGGCTTTGAAACGGTGGTTGCGTCGCTATGGGGAGCTTCAGCGCGACGCAGACGTGCTCTTTGATCGCTTGGATGATCTGCGGGGCCGGGTTGAGTCTGCCCGCACAGCACACCTTAACGGACTCCCGCACGGTAGTAGGGGCGACACCGACCGGCTAGGCGGGATCATTGCCGAATTGGAAGAGATTGAGGCCGAAGCGGCAGAGGCCCAGCAAGCGGCCACCGCCGCCCGGCGGGAGATCGCGGCGGCAATCAAACGAATCAGCGGCCCCCGGTGGGCTGACAAGCGCGAAATCCTACGGTTGCGGTACATTGACCGCTTGCCGTGGGCGGATGCTACTGAAAAGATGTTCGGCGATTCTCAGGATTTTTGGGACCGGCAAGAGGTCTATTTGCGCAGGGTGTTCAAGCTCCATTCACAGGCGTTGGAAGAACTTGCAGATTATGTCCAGATCGAACCGGGACAGGAAAATTACATGCAGGAGGATGACAGAAAATGAAAACATTTGACTTTAACCAACTCACACAGGCGGTTGCTGACCACGACGCTCTTTGGGTGGCGTTCCTTGAGAGCGAACGGCGGGCGGCGGACGTTACTGGAGCAACCATTGTCCGGATTGCTGCGGATCGGGATCAGGTCGATGAAAGAACCACCGCTTTGGTTGCCCAAAGTCGGGACCTGGCCCGGCCGGAGGTCGTTCGGCGGCTGGCCCTCCAGGAGCTTGAACGCCTTCAGTCAAGGACGTTTGAGCCGACGCCAGATGAACGTGCGGCCTTTGACGCCGCCATGGATGACGCAAAGGCCGCACTGCGGGACGCGCGGACAGTCCATAAGCAGCTGCGGGACCTTTTCGTGGAAGCGGGCAAGGCACTTTCCGCACTGAGGGCCGGGACCCTTGGGGATCAGAGCCGGGATGTCGAGCTTGCGGAACGACGCCTTGACGGTGAGGAACGGTCATTTAGCATGCTTGGAAAGACCAGCCGGCCCGGTGGGCAGTCATGACCGGCGGCGGGGATGCCGCGCCGCTGTTCGCTCCTGAAGAGCTGGCGGCGGCGGCCGCTGCGGCTGAGGAAATGCGGCGGGAGGCTGACGCATGGGCCGCACAGCTCCAAACGCCGGAGGCAAAAGTGGAATACGCTGCGCTGGCAAAAGAGCTGGTGGAGATGGCCGAGGCATTCAAGCGAGACTGTGACGCCGGGAAATACGCTTTGACCGCAGAAGAGCTTGAAGAGCTGCGGCGGGAGGGCATATTGGTGAAGCGAACTGTCACACCACAAAAAAGGGGCTGTAGCAATGGTTGACTATTGGGCAGACCTTTCCCAACTCCGCGCCGATGGGCGGCGGGTACTCCGCTGGATCGCGCGACAGGGCGTGGTTATGTGCAACGATCCCGCCGAACGGGAGCGGGCAAAGAGATCCCTTTTGCCCGTGTTCCTGGCACTGGAGGACGTGATCCGGCCTCTGCCGCTGGTAGCTGCCTATGTGTACCGGCAGAAGGATCAGCCGCCCGGCCTTCTGACAACGGACGGGACACCAATGCGAAGCGTTGACGGGATCGCATGGGTGGACGTTACCATGGATCGTGGAGAGCTTCACGCTATTGGCCTGAGTTGTGAGGCACTGGAACGAGGCCCGGAATACTTCCGATTTCTTCTCCTGCATGAATTGTGCCACGTCATTTTTGGCGGGAAGCACTCCCGGACATTCCACCAGCAGCTTGACCGCATGATCGAGCGATTCAACCAGGAAACCGGGAGCCGCATTACCAACGATTACTGCCCATAGTGCAAAGCGGCCCAGGGAGGGCCATAGAAAGCCGCTGACGGTCCTTTGCGGCATTGGGAGTAAGGGTTATACGCCGAAAGCCGTTGATGAGGTTTCCTGAAGCTGTCACGCGATTCTGGAGGGTATTGGGAGGGGAGGTGAAAGCAGTGAAACGGATAGAAACAAGATTTGATGCAAGACCGCTGTCCGGAAAATTGACGGCGTTTGTCACTCCACAAGCAGCACACGAACACCTGACCGGCCAGCAGGAGGGCGCGGAGGCGGCCCGTCTGCGGATGCTTCGGCGAATGGGTTTGGACCGGGAGGCCGGATCCGCCGAGGATGCAAGGCAGACCATGATCCGGCGGAGGGAACGCCGGGAGCAATAACCAACATAGTGACCGGGGCGGGATTATCCCGCCCTGGTTTTGCTGTCCTATGGAATGTCCGGTGGACAGTCCATAGGACATTTCGGCGGACACTCCGCAGGAAAATCCGACTATAACCGCAACCTATACCGTAACCCTACCAGATTAACATATGTGCGTCTCTGTTGACATACGCATAAAACAGGAGTATAATAACAAATAGAAAGAAGGTGCCCCAATGACAGTCAGAGAGATCCTCAAAATCCTCCATGAAGATGGATGGCAGGAAGTGGAGAACAGGACCAAGGGTTCCCACATCCAACTGCGGCACCCTACAAAGCCGGGAAAAGTAACAGTCGCTTCCCACGGCGGCGATATTCCAAAGGGAACGCTAAACAGCATTTTGAGGCAAGCGGGGCTCAAATAGGGCTTGACTAAGAACCGAAAGGAGGATTTGAGTAGTATGTTGCGGCAGATCACTTATCAGGGTGTGTTTGAGCCGGCGGGAAATGGTGCGTTCAGCGTGTATTTTCCTGACCTGCCTGGATGCACCAGCTACGGGGACACATTGAGCGAGGCCCAAAAGAATGCCCAAGACACATTAGGGCTCCACCTCTACGGGATGGAGCAGGACGGGGACCCGGTTCCCGCCCCCTCAGCTGCTCCCGAAGTGGATCCCGAAACGACGGCAGGGTACTTGGTGTGCCCGGTAACGGTATTCCCGAGCCTGGTTCGAGATGAGCTTGACAACCGGCGCGTCAAAACGAATGTGACAATTCCCGCATGGGTGCGGGAGCTTGCCCAGGAGCTGGGGTTGAACTGTTCCAAACTGCTGGAGGAGGCTATACTTGATACTGCTGGGGTTCGTCCGGCCAGTCAGTCAGCGCGAGGGGACCTATAACAACATGGAAAATAGAGGCTTGCTTCACTACAAGGGATATACCGCGCGGCCAGAGTATTCCGTTGAGGATTGCATTTTCTACGGGAAGATCCTGGGGATCAGTGATTTGGTGGATTTCCAGTCGAAAAGCGCCCAGGCCCTGGAAGATGTGTTTCACAAAGCTGTGGATGATTATTTGGCGTTCTGTGCAACAACTGGCAAAGCACCCCAGCAGGGATATGTTGGCACAAAAATGGTTACTGTGCCAGAGTTGGAAGAAAACACAGATAAATATATTGAAATGGCCCAGATTCAAGACATTCTCATTGTTGAGAACGGGAAAGCAGTTGCGAAGCTGACTGCGGCCGGCCAATAAATGGCATCAGATTGATGAACTTCATTTTTTTGATAGCTCTGTCAAGTTCTTCCTCAGTTGTGATTCCATATTCATCTTTCAGGATTTTCAATATGGCCTCAGCTCTATCCTTGTTAAATTCCATATTAACCGGCCCTTTCTTAATTTTTGCATGAAAATGGACTCCTTACTTAGTCGAGTAAGGAGTCCATTTTTCCGTTATTGCTGCTTTTCTCCTGAAACCGGGTTGATACCCAGTCGCAGGGATGTTTTGTCACGCTCCGCCTGCGTCTTCACCGCCCGCGCTATGAACGCCGACACGGCCTCTTCTGCGGCCTCTGCGGCCCTCTGAGCGGCTTCCAGCGTGTCAGAGGGTAAGGATACCACCCCTGCCCCTTGCACCGCTCCTGCGGGCTTTCCTACGGTTTCTGAGGCCGTCCCGCCGCTGTCCCGCTCCATCGTCTCTGTGATTGCCCGGCCTATGAAAGCGTTGATGCTTTCGCCCCGTTGCTGTGCGTACTCCTGTATAGCGTCTTTTCGACCTTTGGGTACTGCGATATTGATACGGTCATATGCTTTTGCGGCGTACTTATTGTTTGCCCTTATGCGGGCGGCGCTGTTTTTTCGTTCTTCCACGGTATTTCCTCCTTCCGGGGGAGCCGCCGAATAGGCCGCTCCTTCTCCAGTATGGCGCTATTGTACCATAAAAATCCACAATTAACAAGTACATAATTTATACAAGAAATACAGTTAAACATTGTATATTGTGCCTATTGAATGTAATGTTTAACTGTAGTATAATTCATAATGTCAGGAGGGAACGGCGGGGCTGCTTAGTGAAGGCCGGTGTCGTCCCGGAGAGTACCAAACCAGACGCCGCCCCTCCAGACAAACGGCGGGACTGCTTAGCGGAGGCCGGGAGAGAACCGGAGAACACCAAACCAGCCGCCTACAAATCAAAACAGGAGGTTCACACGATGAGCATGAACGAGATGGAAAGCAAAATCCGGGAGCTGCGCCAGCTCCAAGCCCTGATTGAAGAGGCCCAGACCGAAGCGGAGACCATCAAGGACGCTATCAAGGCCGAGATGGGGGACGCTGAGGAACTGAGGGCCGGGGAGTACAAGGTCACATGGAAGGCCGTCACCGCCTCCCGCCTGGACACCGCCGCGCTGAAGAAGGCTCTGCCGGATGTGGCGGCGCGGTTCATGAAGGCCACCACCTCCCGCCGCTTCTGCGTGGCATAATGGAAGGCCCCATACCCCGCCCGCCAAGACGGGGGTATGGAGCCGGTTCGGGAAAGCCGCCCCTAGGAGGAAACCAGGGGGGCCGGTGAACAAAATCCATTATACCGGTCCCCCGTCAGAAAATCAAGGAGGTTTTGAAATGTCTGAAATATATCTCAGCTTGTGCAAGGTCCGGGCGCTGGTTGGATGCCTGGACGATGCAATCACAAACACTGTATCTGGATCTCCCAGCGAGGCCGGGGAGCGAGCCATTTGCCTGGTTGACCTGCTGGTGGAGCAGGTGGACGCCATGGCCCACATGATGGAGGATCAAGGGAGGGGGGCGGCATGATGAAGAGCGCAGACGCCGCCCTGCTGGTTATCGGTAACCTGGTGACGCAAGCCGCCGCCCGTGGTGATACCGCCGGAATGCTGGAACATCTTGCGGTATATTTGGCAGCGGTCAAGGCCGCCAGGCGTGAAGCGGAACGGCAGCGGGCCGGGGAGTGATCCCCAGCCCGCTGTTTTGAGTTCAACAAAAATTCAACTCCATTACGAAAAGTTCAACTATTTTACTGAACGATGCAAAACAGAGCAATCAAAAAATCCAGTGTTTGCAATGCTTTAAGGCACTTTGCGAAACGATAGAAAACAGTTATTTTTGAACTACGGACCAGAAGGCCGGGGGTTCGAATCCCTCAGGGCGTACCAGAAAAAAGGCTTGAAACGTAAAGTTTCGATCCTTTTTTCTAACTTTTCGGAGTATTTAGCAACAGTGAGGAAATGAAAAACGCACAAAAAAACGCACAACTCCGAAAACGGCAGTCCTCAAAGCATTGATGCACCACGAAAGAAAGGGTGTTTTCAATGGCTAACATCAGAGAAAAACAAAAGGACGGCAAGATTATTTCCTTCTCCTTCACGGTCTGCCTTGCCCGTGACGCAAGCGGAAAGCAAGTGCGGCGGTTCACCACCTGGACCCCGCCGGAGGGGTTAGCACCAACAAAAGCAAGAAAAGCCGCCGAACGTGCGGCGGATGCATGGGAACAGGAAGTAAAGGCGGAATACGAGAAGGAGCAACAGGCCATAGCGGAGGGCAGAGCCTACATGCTCCCGCCAGAGAAGCGGCATGACGATTTTGTAGCCTTTGTAAATGAAACATGGTTTCCGCTCCAAGTCCAAGGGAACAACAGGAAAGCAAAAACCGTGTCCTTCTATTCCAGCATGACCAAGATTATCAATGAATATTTCAAGGGCCGCACGTTGCAACGCATTTCCCCTATTGATATTCAAAAATATCTGGTGTATCTCCGCACCAAGTACCAGGGGCGGTTTGGACGGCCTCTAACCCCCAAAACCGTACACCACCAATACAATACACTGAACTTGATTTTCAGCTTTGCCGAAGAACAGGAGATGATTTCCAAAAATCCCATGAGGAAGGTCGAGGCCCCCAAAAAGCAAAAGAAGCCTGTTGACGCATTGACGCAAGAACAGGCCGCACAACTTTTCAAGCTCCTTCCTTCCCTTCCTCTTGATTTCCGCTGTATTCTGCTCTTGCTGATTACAACAGGAATGAGGCGTGGCGAGTGCATGGGATTACAGTGGGGAGACATTGACGAAGCCGCCAGCACGATTAGAATTGAACGAAACGTATCTTACACGCCGGAAAGTGGTGTAATCATCAGCACTCCAAAGACAGTCAACAGTATCAGGACGATTCCTATCATGGGGTCAAATATGTATTGTGCGGCGCAGGTATGGGGCGGGATGCTCTGCCCATGGGCGTTCCACCATGCACGATATGCCTCTTGCCGCAGCTCTTCCTCGTCCACGGGCGGACCCAACGGGGAAACATCCTGTTTAGCAACTACTTCAACGGTTTCACGAAGGTTATATAAGGCTTTTTGTGAAAAATGCTCACTACTGGATTGCAATTATTCCGCAAACTGCTTTCCGCCAGAACATCGGAACAGGAATCCCGGAACAGTTCTAACCATGCCGCCGTCTTAGCAATTAGGCCGCTTAGACGTTCGTCTGTAAGTTCCAGTGACCGCACTTTATACAGCCCGGATGATTTCTTCTTTTCCAGCCCGGTTTCAAGCATTTCATCGAACGATTGCGCCGTGTGATTTCTGCCATGATTTGCTATTGTTGGTCTCTCCTTTCTAACTGTCACGCTTTACACCTTTACACGAAAAAGATTTTCTAAAAGCTATCGCCTCCTTCGCTCTGGTTAACATAACATTTGTATAACTCCATCCAGCTTTCCAAGGTTATTGTTACCCTCCAGTTTTCCCTATTCCCTCGGTGAAACACGCAGGGCACACCGTCCTTGAACCTTTCAGCGTCCGTCGCCGCTTGCTTCAATGCCGCCGGCAGATTAACGTGTTCACGGCGCTTTAGCTCACAATGAACGCCTTTAAGCCCAACAAGGTCCGGCTCCGCTCCAAATGACACGGCCACGCCTGGGCGCACGTCATAGCCGCTGCCTACATAGTTTTCGGCCTCACTCTTTGCGGCGGAATAGGCGGCTTTACGCTGGCAGTAAAATCCTCTCTTTTGTGTCTGCGCCTTGTCCATGACATTTTCAAGGGCCGGTTCATTCCTATAAAGGTAATTCAAATTCACTCTCTTGCCTCCTTTCTTTGCCGTGGTACAATAAGTACAGAAGGTACAAAACCCCCGCCGCCCTCCCTTTTGTACCTATTGTACTTCTGGGTTAATGAAAATCATTTCCGTGGGCCGTCCGCCTGTACTGACCTTATCGATGCGGATATATCCCCGGTCCACTAGAACTTTAAGCCCCGGCCCCATGCCCTCAACATTACGAATCTTTCCGTCACATAACTGGAATAGATCACGCTTGCTAAGTTGTTGCCGTCCGTCTTTCATCAACCTTTTCAGAATATACTTGGCATCCTTGCTCTCTTGGTTCTCTGCAAGGCCAATGATTTGAAATGCCGCTCTGGTATGTTCAAGGAAATATTCTCCAATAGTCTGCGCCGCTTTCATAGTCTCCAGCGAAACTGGGACTTGTGCCGCCTCTTGAAAATGCTGGAAACAATGAATAATCCCGCAAATCCTCATTACTTGCCCGTGATATTTCCCGGCCCATGCCTCCTGCCCATTTTGTTATCAAGCCTCCTTCGGCATCCAGCCGTTTTTGATGAAAAATTTTTGCATTTTTTTGATGACGCTGGTGACAGATTCATTGGCACAACTGCCGCTCACGCCCTCAGCTGCGGCGGCCTCCCGAAACTTCTTTTTCAGAGCATACCGGGCATGAAGCCGCCGGGCCTGGATGGGGGAGAGATGGGTCATGGCTTCGTCCAGATGCACCAGCGTCAACTTTGCGGCGGCTTCGTCAATTTCTTGAAGCAGAAGTTCCTCCGGGGACAGCACCAGGAACATGGCATGGTTCTCAATGGCAGGGGTGCAGTCTATGGAGTAAACATGGTAGCAGCTCCTCCGGTTGTCCTGTCGGTGTTCCATGCGCCGGCCTTCTTCCAGCGCATCCGCTACTTCGTCCGGCACTTCCAGAAATTTGTTTTTCGGGTAATGCGGGTAGTAGCGTCTTAGGTTGATGATTGCCATAGCGACCTCCTTCAAATGACAGGAGGGATAAGCCGACACACAGCAGCTTGTCCCTCCCGGTAATGGAGCGTATTGCCCCTCACCTTATAGCCATTTTGAAATGCCTAACGTATACCCCCTTTCCAAAGTTTTTGAAAATCTTTTTTACAGATTTGATTGACTTCTCCACCGCACCCTTGGAGCAACCGCAAATCCTTCCGACTTCCTTATAGCTAAAATCATACAGTGCATGGAGCAAAAACCGCTCCCGTTGTTTCTCGGTACAGAGAGCCAGCACCCAAAACTCGGCTAGGGTGGCGGCATCTTCATAGGACAGATTACGCCTATGCTTCCTGATGGCAATTTCCATCTTGCATTATCCTCTCGTTCAGATTTTTGGAGTATCGCGGTCTGAACGGAGAGGGGGCGGCATCGGGGCAATCTGCTGTTTAGTTCAAAGTAAAGCCGGCAAGAAATGGCAACGCCCGTACAGCGTTGTACTGTACGGGCGCATGAAATGGCAGATTTCTTTATGTACTGACAAATTTCTCATTTCTGATCGGAATTGTCCGATAAGGTGGCTACGCTTTTTTGACAAATCAAGTGGATAAGATATTAAACGCAGCATGACGATGCCTCCCGGATACCGCCATATCTGCATGGATATAAAGGAGCGGCGGCTTTTTTTCTTTTGCCGTCGTGCGGCAGTTCATTAACCTTGCATTACAACGCACTCGCCGGAGCTGGTCTGTACCTCTTTGCTTGACTGTGTGTGTTCGTTAAACTCCGCTTGACTATATTTCTCAATGCCAGTCAGCGTTCCATTCCCGGAGGTGTCCAGATGGGCAAAGTCACGGACTGTATAAATGTCAACGGTTCCGTCTGCGCTCCCCAAAACGCGCATTGAACCCTTGAATTTTCCACTGGTCAACCCCTCGCCATTGGAGGTCAGCACATCCCGGAAAAACCGAACCTTTTCAC
>JAAVYM010000092.1 GCA_022791135.1 Oscillibacter sp. | reverse complement strand
CTGGGACTGAAGGAGTTTGTGGACCCGTTTACGGATCGCGAGAACAAGAAGGCATAACAAAATACCCCTTAAGGGGCTTCGTCCGCATCATGCCCTTCCAGGACTCACTCAAGCCTCCGGCTTTGCCGGAGGTTTTGACTTCCTGCCATAAAATGTACAGTGGGGCGCGGTTTCCATTCCGGAAAGTGTTCCTTTCGCGGATTTTCTGTAAGGACAGCCATCAGCTACTTGCCTGCGAGAAAGCCGAAACCCTTGGAGAAAGGGACAACTGATAGCTGCCCGTACTATGCTTTCAGAAAAAAGCAAAAATAATAAAATGGGCGAAAAGACACTCCGCCGGTTATTGACATTGTTGACACTTTCCGGTATAATAAAATGACATATGATTTTCATACAGATCCTACAATCATTGAGAGGAGACGGCGGCGTGAAGCAGTTTATTGGCATGAGTCCAAGAGGAAATCTGGAGGAGGCAGTCAGCGGACTCCGCAGCCCCCAATTCATTATGCTGTTATCAAACGATTTCCAGTTTGAGGCCCATGTAAAAGCCCTGGAGCAGCGGTTCCCCGGTGTCCCCAGCATTGGCTGCATCGGCATGAGCTACCAGGTGAACGTGGTGGAAAACGGTGTCAGTGTCATTGCTTTTTCTGACGGCGTCGCCGCCTCTGCCGGCGTATTGGAACAGGCGTCTACTATGCCGGTGAAGTATATCCGGCGGCTGGAGGAGGATATTCATTCCGTGGGCGGAACCGGGCGGGACACGGTGTGCATTGATTTCTGCACGGGAAACGATGCCTGTGTACTGACCACGATTTACACGGCTCTCCGGCAAAAGGGTATTTCCCTGGTGGGAGGCACCGGCGGCGAGGGCAGGGTCTCTGCGAACGGAAAAGTTTATCAGGATGCCGTGGTCTATGCCCTGGTGCGGAATCAGAACGGACGGGTGAAAACCTATAAGGAGAACATCTATCATCAGCTGGGGAACTATCGCTTTATTGCCTCCAATACAGACCGCGCCAATTACATATTGGGTTCCTTAAATGGGAAACCGGCCAAGCAGGTTTACGAGAGTATTCTTCACGTGACCGATGAGGAGATCCTGACACGCACCTTTCAAAATCCCTTCGGCAAGGTCAATGGGGACGATACCTGCATCATCTCCATCAAGGAGGTTAACGGCAATGCCCTGACCTGCTTCCGGCAGGTGAACGATTCCGATGTATTGATCCTCCTGGAGCTGGGGGATTATCAGGCCATTACCCGAAACACCATTCAGCAGATCATCCGAGAATTTCCAAAACGGTCGGCGGTGTTTTCAGTGAACTGCCTGTTCCGTTACAAGCTTTTCTCAGAGCGGGGCTATATGCAGACCTATCTGCGCGAGATGGCGTCCCTGGGCTGTCACGCTGGTGTCGTCGGCTATGGGGAGCATTATAACAATCGCTTTGTCAACCAGTCTATGACCTGCGTGGTCTTCGAATAAGGGAGGGATTCGGAATGTTATTTTCGGGAAAGGGCCGGACCCGGCCGGATTCGCCCTGTAAGGAGGAAAAAAATTTGTATCCGGTACTCCATGTGGCGAACAGCTTGGAGGAGTATCAGAAAGAGCTGGTAAAAAAAGAAGTTGCCTCCCTCTCAGAGCTGAGCATGGTGGGAACCACCTTCTCCGGCGTTTTGAAGGAGGCGGATCATTTCCAAGAGAAGCTGCAAGAGATGGGCCAGTCCTTTGCCAATATTGATCAGACCGCAGAGCAGTTCAATCAGGTCCGGGGGGAGATCGCCCAGACAGTCACGAAGGCCCAAAGCCAAATGGAGGCCCTGGGGAAGAACTCCAGAAAGGTCCAGGAATCCTATGACGAAATGCGGGAGACCTTTTCACAGCTCCAGGCTGCAATCCGGGAGATCCAGCAGTGCATGGGAAAAATTGTGTCGATTGCGGATCAGACAAATATTTTGGCGATCAACGCCTCCATTGAGGCGGCCAGGGCCGGCGTGGAGGGCCGGGGCTTTGCGGTGGTGGCTGCGCAGGTGAAGGAGCTGGCCAAAGAGATCAAGGTCCTGGCCGGCGAGGTAAATACCGGCGTCTCCGATGTGGAAGAACGGGCCGGGGAACTGAGCGGCAGCATCCAGATTTCCCAGGAAACCTTGGGTCAGGGTGTGGACATTGTCGCCCAAACAGACGACAGTTTCCGCCAAATTACCGCCGCCGCCGAAGGGGCCGCGGCCGTCCAGTCCCAGATTTCCGGAGTGATCAGCACGTCCGAGGGGGAGCTGGCGGTGTTGTGCCAATTCTTTGACCAGATCAAGGAGCAATATCAGGAGGTCGTGAAGCATATTGACCAAGCCAGCCGTTTGGGTACGACGAAGAGTGCTATGTTTGAGGATATAGAGAATATGATCTCCCAGATTCCGCCCATGGTGCGGGACTTGGAGAAACAGAATTGATGTTTGACGGCAGGCAGGAAAAGGCCGCTGAAATTGAGGTTTCAGCGGCCTTTTTCTCTTGCGGCATTGGAGCGGAAGGTTTTTGGGGGGATCTTAGCGATTTTTCAGGGCGGACGCACAGGGCGTATCTCCTGGAAGGAGAAACTGCAATGGAAAAACGGAATCCGGAACTCCAGTTCCGGATTCCGTTTTTTTACGCCCGGGCGGAGCGGAGAAGCCGGGGCTTCGGCGGTCTTCTGTCCCGGCTGCGGGGCCAGGTAAGCCTGTGGTAGCAGTACAGGTAGGCGGGTATCAGAAACAGGTCCGCCAGAATCCAGGCCACCGGAGAGGCAAAGCAGGCGGCGCTGAATCCAACCGACGGCACAAGGAGGGCAATTGCCGCCCGGCCGGCCAGCTCCAGCACACCGGCCAGCGTTGCCAGAGGAGAGAAGCCCATGCCCTGGATCAGGAGGCGGAAGATGTTTACCAGGGCCAAGGGGAAATAGAACAGGGCCATGGTCAGCAAATACTGCCGGGCCAGGGGAAGAAGGGAGGCGCTGCCGGCGTCCAGGAAGAGCATGTTCAGAGGGTCGGCCCAGACATACAGCACCGCCAGGGAAAGAACGGAATAGGCAGCACCCAAGGCTGCGCATGCCCGCACGCCTTGATGCAGGCGCTTCCACTGAGCGGAACCCACATTCTGCCCGCCATAGGTGGCCATGGTGCTACCCATAGCGTCAAAGGGACAGGATAGGAACATAGAGACCTTGCTGGCGGCAGTGACGGCGGTGACATAGGCCGTCCCCAGGCCGTTGACAGCCGTTTGGATCATGACACTGCCCACGGCGGTGATGGAAAACTGAAGTCCCATAGGAAGGCCCATCAGACAAAGCTCCCCCATTCGATGGCGGTTCCAGCGCCAATCTTCCCGCTCCAGGCAGAGAATGGGATAGCCCCGCAGCATCCGGATCAGGCAGCCCGTTCCAGCCAAGAGCTGGGAGAGAACGGTAGCCAGGGCCGCACCGAAGACGTCCATATGAAAGTTCAGAATAAATACCACGTCCAGCACGATATTCAAAAGTGCCGCCGTGCTCAGCCAGATGACCGGCGTCCGGCTGTCCCCCAGGGAACGGAGAATGCCGGCGGTGAAATTATAGAGGAAATAAGCGGGCAGGCCAGTGAAAATCGTGAGGATATAGCGGTAGGCCCGGGGATAAATCTCTGAGGGCGTTTGCATCCCGGATAGGATTTCATTGCAGAAGAGCACCGTGGCCAAAGTCAGCAGGCCGCCGAAGAGCAAGCACAGCCACGCGCCTCCGGCAACGTAGCGCCGCATTTCCCGGTGATTTCCCGCGCCGAACTGCTGGGCCACCGGAATGGCGAAGCCGCCGCACACGCCGATGCAAAAGCCCACCACCAAAAAGTTGACGGAGCCTGTGGAACCCACTGCGGCCAAGGCGTCGCCCCCCAGGGTCTTGCCGACAATGGCGGTATCCACCACATTATAAAACTGCTGAAACAGGTTCCCAAAGAGAACCGGGACGCCAAAGCTGAGAATCAGCTGCAGGGGACTGCCTTTTGTCAGATCTTTTGTCATAGGTTGTTCCTCTTTGTATATCCGAATAGTGAAAGGGACTCCGGATTTTCCGGAAGCTTTCGTCCATTATAGTTGTTTTGCACAAAAACACAAGCGTAATTTTGGATAATTATCTGATTTCTGGGTGGAGCGAAATTGTGCAAATTGAAGGGCGTGGATATACGAGGAAAGTGGGAACGTACCTTGGCGCAGCAGGCCAGAGGTACGTTCCCGCTTGAAAACCGGCGCTTGGCCCTCAGCCGTCCAGCTTCTGGGCGAGGATGGCCAAGGCCTCCGAGATTTTGATCTGCTGGGGGCAGACTGCCTCGCAGCTGCGGCAGGCAACGCAGGCGCTAGGCCACTTTTCTTCAGGCACAGCCGAGAGGGCTATGCGGGCCAGGATCACGCCGCCGGAGAGGCTGTACTCGTTGTACAGATTAAGCAGCGCAGGGATATCCAGCCCTTGGGGACAGTGGCTGACGCAGTAGCTGCACGCGGTACAGGGCAGCCCGTTTTGCCGGAGCAGGTCTCCGGCCAGGGCGAGCAGGGCCTCGGTTTCCTGAGCGTCCAGGGGACGGCGGGTTTCAAAGGTGCGGAGGTTGTCCAGGAGCTGGTCTTTATTGGACATGCCGGAGAGAATCATGGTCACGCCGGGAATGGACTGCAAAAACCGGAAACCCCAGGCCGGGATTCCTTCGTCCGGGCGAAGGGCGGAGAGTCCGCCGGCATGAGGGAGCTGGGCCAGTTTGCCGCCCCTCAGGGGTTCCATCACCCAGATGGGAAGATGGCGGGCGTTGAGCAGCTCCACTTTGGATTTGGCGTCTTGAAGCGTCCAGTCTAAGTAGTTCAGCTGAATCTGGCAAAATTCCATGTAGCCGCCCCAGGCGTCCAAAAAGCGCTTCAGTATCTCCAGGCCGCCGTGGGCGGAGAAGCCCAAATGGCGGATGCGGCCCGCTGCCTTTTGCTTCAGCAGATAGTCCAGGATGCCATATTGGGGATCCAGGTAAGCTGCAAGATTCAGCTCGCAGACGTTGTGAAGCAGATAGAAGTCAAAGTAGTCCACCTGGCACTTGCGAAGCTGCTCTTCGAAAATCTCCTCCACCTTGCCCATGTTTCCCAGGTCGTACCCGGGGAATTTGTCGGCCAGGAAGAAAGAGTCCCTGGGATGACGGCGCAGCGCCTGGCCCAGCACCTTCTCGGAATTGCCGCCGTGATAGCCCCAGGCAGTGTCAAAGTAGTTTACGCCCTGAGCCATGGCCAGGTCCACCAGCTCTGTGGCGGCGGGGATGTCAATTTCCGCCTGATTCCCGCCGACGACCGGGAGGCGCATGGTGCCAAGGCCCAAAGAGGACAGGCGCAGTTCTTGAAATTCTTGATAGATCATGGTAGCGCTCCTTTCCTTTGGCATAGTGTTATCCCATTATACCGGCAGAAAGATGAGCTGTCAAATATGAGAAAGATGTGTTTCTTTTTGGGGTGTTATCAGCATCGCAACACCGCATCCAGGATGTTTTCCAGCTTTCATGTCCTTGGGATTGACCCTGCCATGGCGCTCCAGTACGCAGAGCTGGAAATGCATCGTGAAAACGATCGGATATTTGAGTTTTTTCTACTCGTCAAGTGTGGACTGCGTGTAAATCCTCCAGAATGCTGCCATTAAAAAAGAAATTCCCGGAAGGACTTTGGGCGCGCCGGGCGGAAAACGAAAGGCCGCCGCCCTGTGTCGTTGCCCCGCCCACCTGCGCTTGGGCATGGCGCCTCCACTTTGCTGGCTTATCTTTCCTCCCATTTGGCCGATATATATTGTATATAAGAAAAGGGAGCGGCCGGGGACCGCCGGGCGGTTTACGGCTGTCTTTTGGAAAAGGAGGTGCTTGGATTGGGCGAGATGACGATTCGAAGAAACCGGGAGGCGGCGGCGCCGCGCTATCCGGCGGTGGAGAAGGCGGAGAAAACCTCCGGCGGGCAGCGGATTGCGTCCAAAGCGGGGATAACGGCCTCGGGAGGGCTGGAGCGGCTGCTGACGCGGGTCAGTCAGGCGGAGGGCCAAATCCGGGAAAGCCACCGAACGCTCTTAGCAGGGGAGACGGCGCTGGCTGAGGTGCGAGAGAGCTTGGAGCGCATTGGAAAGCTGGTCCAAGAGGCTGCCGGGGAAAAAGGAATTGACCGTGATGCACTGCAAGCGGAGGTGGAGCGGCTGCGGGAGGACATCGACCGTATGCTCGGCAGCGCTGCCTATGGCGGAGAACAGCTGTTTCTCGAAGGAGAGGAGGCCGGCGCTGCGGCAGATGCTGCTGCGGCAGAGGCGGCGTCCAGGCAGAAGACGGTCCAGGGTCTTCCCGACTGGCTGGTGAGAAGCCTGACGCAGATCCCACAGACGCCGGAGGAGCTGCTGCATGCCTTGGGGCTGGACAAGAGCGCCAGCGGATCGGAGCTGCTGGCTGCGGTTATGAATTACCCGCTGAATGGGAATTCCACCGTGGACTATTTGGCTGCACTGTACCTGGGAGCAGTGATCGCAGGTGGCGCATCCCCCAGGGCCGTTTCCCCGGAAGAGGCCCTGGCGGGGCTGCGGCAGCTGCTGGAGAAGGTGGCGGAAGGGGGTTCGCTGGACGAATCCATCGCCCAGCTGAGCAACGGCGCGTTTACCAGCATGGCGGATTTTCAAAGCCAGTTTACCAGCGGCGTCGCGCTGGATCTAAGGGCGTTCCTGGTGGAATTGCTGCTGTCCGGCAGCAGTTCTGCAGTTGTGGACGGTGCGGCGCTTTTGACCTTGCTGGACGGGGAAGAGGGAATGAAGCTGGAGCTGATGATGGGGCTTTTGGAGGCTGCTCAAACTGCGAAGTCTGGCTCAGAAGAGGCGCAAAGCAGCGCAGAGGCCACCACGGGCGGTCTGGAGGAGCTGGAGGCGGCCGGCTCAGGCGGTGGTTCTGGCATCCGTGGCTGCGTGATGACGCTGGAGGGCGCGCAGGTACTGGGCCGCGACCTCTCCGGCGTGTCCTATGACGAGGCCGCCGGGGTGCTGACGGCGGGCGGAAGTGGAGATGTGGTGATTCAGGGAACTGGGCAGGGCTTCCGGGCCATTGTGGTTGCCGGTTCCGGAACCGTGACGCTCCAGAATGTGCGGGTTTCTTTGCTGGAGGCCGCCGGGCCGGAGGTCCAGGTGCACAGTTCTGGAGAAAATGAACTGGACGAGGTCCGGCTGCGGCGGGATGTCCGGCTGACCCTTGGCGGCAGTGGGCTTTTGCGGATTGCTGCACTTCGCGGAGAAGAAGGCAGCGTCCTGCGTCAGACCGGCGGCGCGGTGGTACTTCCAGAGGGGGAGGACAAGGCTCCTCTGGCGGTCCCGGTGGTACTGGACGGGCCGGTCTCTTTGGCGGCGCAGGTGGGCCAAGTGACCAATCCGGACGGAAAACCCCTGTCTCCTTTTGACATTGTTTGGAAAACGCTGTTGCCGGGCTGGAGTGCCGTCACCGCAATGGAGGTGGACGGCAGGCAGGTGCGGATGCTTTTGCATGGGGGCGTCTTTCCCGAGGCCGCCCGGTTATGGCTGGAGAAAGGTGATCCCTCCCACGGTTCCCCGATTCACGCCGTGGTCATCCGGGGGAAGGATGCCTCCGGCAGACCCAAGACCCGGTATGCCTACCTGCACTGGAGCCGGAGGGCTTGGGGGTTTGAGGAGATTTCTATGTATCCCAATCCCTTCACCGTCACTGGCGGCGAGGAGGGACAGGACTGGGTATACGAAGAGGGAACGCAGACGCTGTTCCTTTTGTCGGGCCAGGTGCTCGCCGTTTCCGGCGGCATGGGCCTGGACGGGAGGCAGGCGCCTTTCAGTGGCAGAATCGTTCTGGATGACGGCATCGGCCCCATAACGCTGACTCTGGAGGGTATAGTGTGCCGCGTGGAGGAGGGCCGGGCTTTTGACGTGGGCCGGGGGAATGCGGTGACGCTGTGTCTGCGGAGCGGCAGTGAGAATTGCTTTTCCAGCGGCGAGGGCTGTGCGGGAATTTCCCTGGGAGAGGGGTCCTGCCTGGAAATCGATTGCCCGGATGCCAGGCAAAGCGGAAGAAATCCCGCCGGATCCCTCTCTGCCTCCGGCAGCGGCGGCGGAGCGGGAATCGGCCGGGACAGCGGCACGGGAAAGGACCAGACCAGCCGGATCGTGATTCGCGGCGGCATGGTAGCCGCCTCCGGCAGCGGCGGCGGAGCCGGCATTGGCGCGGGGAAGGACAGCTTTATGGGACCGCTTGCCCTGCTGGGGGGTACCGTCAGCGCTGCCGGAGGCATTGGCGGCGGCGCAGGTATCGGCGGCGGGAAAAACGGGACGGCGGGGGATATCCAGATTCGCGGGGGACGGATTTCCGCCACCGCTGCAGATCACGCCGCCGCCATTGGCGCGGGGGTGCAGGGACCTTGCGGCGACATCCTTATCACCGGGACCGCCCGGATTGTGAAGGCCCGGGGCGGAGATCCCGGCGCGGATATCGGGTCCTGCCTCTTCGGCGGCTGCGGGAAGGTCCTCATTTCCGGCGGCGCGGATATTGGAAAGGCTGGGCTTTCCACCCAGTCGGGCATTCCTTTGCGGATGGGCGGGGAGACGGTGACGCTGCCGCAGTTCCGCCTGTCGTCCAGGGCGCTGGGCCTTCACCGGCTGGATCTTTCGACGCGGGAGGGCGCCCGCTCTGCCCAGGCAGTTCTGGATGCGGACCGGCGCTGGATCGAGCGAATTCAGGTGGCCTATGGCGCGCTCTACCACCGGCTGGAGAAAAACGCCGGCGGACTTCAGACTGTGCATCGCTGCATCGATGCGGCGGAGGGGCTTTTGCGGGATTCCTCGGAGGCCGGGTCGCTTTTAAGGGACACACGGCAGTCCATTGCCCTGCCGTCCTCCCAGGCGATGCGCACCCATGGCGGGCAGGAAACCGAGGATGTGGAGCTGCTGTTCCGCTGAGCGGCGGTCCCTCAAGAAATTTCAAAGAGGCGCTTGACTTTCCTGAGATTGGGTGTACCATTTTCTTTGGGTATTTCCCGCTCTGCGGAGAATGCGGGCGCCTTCGGGGCGAGGGGCTGGAATGCGCGCGGTTCCGCCATTTCCAGATGATACATAGAGCGAGGTGCGAATTACGAGACGATATAAGGGATATTCCAACCGAAAGACGCGGGTGCAGACCCAGAGGCTGCTGCGGGCCTGGGCCATGGCAGGGGTTTTGGTGCTGGCGCTCCTGGCGGCGGCGGTATGCTGCCTTTTCCCGGGAAACGGACGTCCCCAGTTTGAAAAGGGCGATCTCCTGGTCTGCATCAACGGCGATGAGACCGTGGATCTGTTCTGGCCCGCATCTGTGGCGCTTTACCAGCTGGAGGTCCGCTGCGGCGGAACGGAGTACGAGCGGTATTGCAGCCGGCCTGCCGCCCATTTGACCGGCCTTTCGGCAGGGGAGGAGCTGGAGGTCCGAGTCCGGGCCGTCGCCGACGGGAAGAGCGTCTTTGGAAAACCCCGGCAGATGTTCAGCTGGAAGAGCTTTCACGCCCGGGTGGTTCTGCCGGAGGGACTGGAAGCTCCGGAGGCCTTCTGTACGATGGAATCCGGGGTGGCGTCCCTCCGCTGGAGCGGCAGCGGGGAACTGTATGAGGTGTTCAGAATCGAGGGGTCCCCTGCTTTGGAGGCGGCCGGCGGTGTTCCGGTGGCGTCTACCCGGGAGATGGAGCTGACCGTTCCCCTGGAAGAAGGGGAGTTGTGCCGGTTTGCTGTCCGGGCAGGGTGGAAAAGGCGGGGATTTATTCTCTGCGGCCCGGCTGCTTCCTTGGAAGAGGCCGGCAGTCCGGACCTGCCCAGCGGCGGGCAGCTGGCCCTGACCTATCGGGAAACCGCTCCCCGAATGGTTGCCCTGGAGTGGAATGGGACCCAGTGCAGCCGCTTCGAGGTCCAGCAATGGACGGGGGAGGAATGGCGAACTCTTGCCCGGCTGACACCAGAGGAGCATATGAACTTTGAACCCAAGCGGCTGCGCTCCGGGTCCTACAATCGTTTCCGTGTCGCCGCCCAATCCGGCGGTACGGAGGTTGCGGCGGAGGAGGTTTCCTTCTATGCCGCCATCTCCACGCTTTACAGCACCATTTGGCCAATTCAGGACCTGACACTCTTTGAGAACCCGGGAAAGGGAGAGTGGCTGGCGAAGGTTCCAGCAGGAACCGCCCTCTGCGTGCTGGCGGAGGAGGGGGATTGGTTCCGAGTCCGCTACGGGGAGGAGTACGGCTGGCTGGACAGCCGCTTTTGCATGATTAACCTGCCAGAGTATGTGGGAGACCACTGCGCCTACGATATTACCAACAGCTACGATTCTCTATTTGCCGTCCACGGCTCTCCCATACGGCAGGTCACTCACGAGGTGATCCCCGGATATGAAAACGTCCGGACGGCGGAGGGAGAGTTCCTGGTGCCCTACCTGTACCCCTGCGCAAAAAAGCTGCTGGCCGCCGCCCAGGCGGCTAGGGGGGACGGTTTTCGCCTGAAGATTTACGAGGCGTTCCGTCCCCAGCAGGCGACACGGTTTTGCTATGACGTCACAGAGGAGCAGATGAACGACCCCGCCGTGACGGAGTCCGGCGGGAGGACAACCCTCTCCAGGCTGATGACCGACAACGGGCGGTTCCACCTGGGCAGTTTTTTGGCCAGGACGATTTCTGCCCACAACCGGGGCATTGCGCTGGATCTGACCCTGGAGAAGCTGGATAGCGGCGAGGAACTGGAGATGCAAAGCGCTATGCACGATTTGAGCTGGCATTCCGAGACCTATTTGAACAACCTCAGCGCTAAGCTGCTGGAGGGCTATATGACCGGCGTTGGGATGAACGGACTTAGCTCCGAGTGGTGGCATTTTCAGGATGACGCCACCAAGCAGGCCATTGGGCTGAACAGCAGCTTATACCAGGGCGTCAGCGCCGAGGGCTGGGTTCAGGACGACGGTGGCTGGCGTTACCGGAACGCCGGGGGAAGCTACCTCCGGAATACCGCTGCCACAGTGGATGGCAGGAGTTATACCTTCGATGCCGACGGCTACGCCGCAGGATAATTGCGGGCAGATGACTTTTCCGGCGGATCGTACCGGCGCGGCGGCCTTGACTGCCGCGCCGTTCTCTTGTAGAATATAGGCAGGATGCCTTGCATTAGGATGGAAAGGCGCTGGGATTTGAGCAAAGGAGGGCACTTTTGTGACGCTGACGGATCTTCCCAATATCGGGCCAAAGCTGGCGGAGAATCTCCGGCAGGTGGGTTTGGACACCCCGGGGGCATTCCGGGCTGCGGGGACAGAGGAAGCGTTTGTCCGTATCCGCGCCAAGGTGGGTCCTGGAGCCTGTTTTCACCAGCTCACGGCACTGGCGGGGGCGGAGCTGGGCATTCCGAAAAAGGCGCTTTCGCCAGAGAGAAAGGCGGAATTACGGGCCTTTTTCAACAGCTTACAGAAAATAGAATAGGAGAGACCGATGTTCAAGCTTCTCAAAACCGAGGGCCGCGCCCGTCGCGGCGAATTTTCATGCGCCCACGGGGGCGCGGTGCAAACGCCGGTGTTCATGAACGTGGGCACACAGGCCGCCATCAAGGGCGGCGTGGACGCCTTTGACCTCCGGGAGATCCGCTGCCAGATCGAATTGAGCAACACCTATCACCTCCACCTTCGCCCCGGCGACGGGCTGATCCGGCAGATGGGCGGACTCCACAAGTTCATGAACTGGGAGGGACCCATTTTGACGGACTCCGGCGGATTCCAGGTTTTTTCTCTGGCGCCCCTGCGGCGGATTAAAGAGGAGGGAGTCTACTTCTCCTCCCACATTGACGGGCGGAAGATTTTCATGGGGCCGGAGGAGTCCATGCGCATCCAGTCCAACCTGGGCAGCGATGTGGCCATGGCTTTTGACGAGTGCGTGGAGAACCCGGCGGCGTACGAGTATGCCAAGGCCAGCTGCGAGCGGACCCTGCGCTGGCTGGAGCGGTGCAAGCGGGAGCACGACCGCCTCAACGCCTTGCCGGAGACCATCAACCCCGGCCAGCTTCTTTTCGGCATCAACCAAGGAGCGACCTTCGCGGACCTCCGGGTTTGGCACATGAAGGAGATCGCTAAGCTTAGCTGCGACGGCTACGCCATCGGCGGCCTGGCGGTGGGGGAGCCGACCCAGGTGATGTACGACATCATCGACGCGGTGGAACCCCATATGCCCCAGGACAAGCCCCGGTATCTCATGGGAGTGGGGACCCCCAGCAACATCATCGAGGCTATAGCCCGGGGGGTGGACTTCTTCGACTGTGTCATGCCCTCCCGGAACGGCCGGCACGGCAAGCTCTTCACCTGGGAGGGAAGCGTCAACATTCTCAACGCCAAATATGCCATGGATGAGCGCCCCATCAGCGAGTGCTGCGGCTGCCCGGTCTGCCGGCGTTTCTCCCGGGCGTACCTCCGCCATCTGTTTAAGGCGGAGGAGACCTTGGCACTGCGGCTGGCGGTACTGCATAATTTGTATTTTTACAATGAGCTGATGGCCAAAATCCGGGAGGCTCTGGACCAGGGCCTCTTTGCGGACTTCCGGGCGGAGTACAGCGGAAAATTAGCGGAGCGAGTGTAAAGTGACAGGTTTGTAGGTAGACGATATGAAAAAACATGGGAAATGATTTCCCTGAGCGATGATGAAAGTCACATAAGCTGGACTCCGTTTTGCAGCTCCAGGTGCTGAACACGATGATGAAAGAGCAGTTCAGCGCCTGCTCTGTTTCCACGGTGATGATATTGGGCGTTGCAGGCGGCAATGGCCTTGAGCATATTCGGATAGACCGCTTTAAAAAGGTGTATGGCATAGACGTCAATGCGTCGTATCTGGAGGCGGCTGCAAATAGATATCCCGATTTGGAAGGAGTACTGGAGTGCTTGTGCGTCGATTTGCGGGAGGAAGCCAGCCGGCTGCCGCCGGCGGATTTGCTGCTTGCAGATTTGCTGATTGAGTACATTGGATGTAAATGCTTTCGGGAAGTGGTGCGGAGAGTGAATTCCCGGTATGTCTCCTGTGTGATCCAAGTCGATACGCAGGGCGGCTGGGTGTTGGATTCTCCCTACCTGCGCGTGTTTGACGTCCTGGAGGAGGTCCATCGTCCGGTCGAAGAAGCGGCGTTAAGAGAAGCGATGGGTTCGATCCGCTATCTGGATTGCGGGACTTGGGAGCGGAAGCTCCCAAATGGGAAAAAGCTGGTGCGGATGGACTTTGAACAGCTTTCTCTAGATTAGGAGGGAGGACCTGCCTGCCCCGGTGGAGGCGAAGGCGCTGCTGGCTTGACAAAAAAGTCCCCCGGACAACGTCCGGGGGACTTTTTATGCAACTGTTCTCATCAGACCGCTCTGGTAACCTTGCCGGAGCGCATGCACCGGGTGCAGACATACACGTGGCGAGGGGAACCGTCTACGATCGCCTTGACACGTTTCACGTTGGGCTTCCAGGGACGGTTGGAACGCCGGTGAGAGTGAGAGACCTGAATACCAAAGGTCACGCCTTTGCCGCAATACTCGCACTTAGCCATCCATTGCACCTCCCCGCTGTCGCAT
>JAAVYM010000091.1 GCA_022791135.1 Oscillibacter sp. | reverse complement strand
GAAGTAATCGAAGAACTCGGTGATCGCGGCCAGCTTCTCGTCGGAGTGGCCGTTGTCGAAGACCATGAAGCGGTCCATAACGCCGGCGGAAACAGAGGGATTGCCGCCGTTGGTGGGGATAGCCGCGAAGCCGTAGTTGACCTCATAGCCGCCGTCGGCCACATAGGTGGGGATGGAGTTGGGGCCGATCATCATGGCCAGCTGGCCGGCGCCGAAGAGGTCCTGCAGGTTATAGCGGGTCTCGTTGGCGGGGTCGGTGTTGGTCAGGCCAGACTTCACCATGTCGATGGCGAATTCAATGGCCTCCACGTTCTTGTCGCTGTTCAACGTCCAGTTGCCGTCGGCGTCGGTAAAGTCGCCGCCGTTGTTCCAGATGTAATACGCGGCAGCGGCCTGACCCTCGTCGGTGGTCATGTCGATGCCCCAGGGATAAATGTTGGGATCATAGGCCTTGATTTGCTCGCAGGCGGTCTTCAGCTCTTCCCAGGTGGTGGGAACTTCCACACCGGCGGCTTCCAGGATGTCCTTATTATAATACATGGCGCGGGCGGAGGCCAGATCGGGAATGGCCCACACGGTGCCGTCCACCACGGACTGATCCAGGAAGGCGGGATACAGCTTGGCATAGGTTTCATCGGAGACGTAATCCTTGGCGGGGAGGAGCAGGTCGTCAGCCTGATAGGCGGCGAAGAGGTCGATGTTCAGCACATCGGGGGCGGCGTTGCCGGAGATACGGGTGTTGACCACGGTGGAGATCTCGTTCCAGGAGATGACCTCCACGATCAGGTTGATGTCGTCGTGGCTGTCGTTGAACTCCTTCTCGAAGTCGGCCCACCAGGTCTTGGTGTTCTGGCCGTACTCGGCGGCGATGACATTGATGTCGATCTTATCGCCGGAGTCGGCGGGCGGGGCCTCGGTCTCGGTGCCGGAATCGGCGGGCGGGGGCGTAGTGTCGCCGCCGCAGGCGGCCAGGGACAGAACCATCACGAGAGCAAGCAAGGCAGCAAGAAACTTTTTCATCGTCATTCTCCTCTTCAAATTTTTTCATGCGTATTCCTCTGGTATGTACAATACACATGTGAGGGAGCGATCGGAAAAATTCACAAACGCATCCCTCATGAATTCATTATACTTGTAGAATTTGTAAATAATAGGCTTCACCGTTCGCTTTCTAGTAAAATCGTACGAACCGCGAAAGTTCGTACGATTTCGTAATCGATTAACTTCATTTCACTTGCATTTGCAATAAGGAAGCGAATCCGAAAGCGCGCAATGGCAGAATGCCTCTCATAAATTCCCGCTTACTCCACGGGGTCCTCCAGGACCAGGGTCACTTCCAGGGTCTCCCCCTCCCGCTCCAGGGTCATGGTCAGTTCATCCCCCAGGTGGAGGCGGCGGCGGACCCGGAGCAGGTCATCGTTGACGTACAGTGGTTCTCCACCGGCCATGAGAATACGGTCCCCGGCCCGGACGCCAGCCTCGTCTGCAGCGCCGCCGGGACTTACCTCTTCCACAAACAGTCCCTGAACCTCCTCCCCCAGCATGGCGGACAGGCTTTTCACGGTCACGCCCAGCAAAGGTTCCGGCTGAAGCTCGCCCCATCCCAGCAGGTCGTTGACGATCCGCTCCATCTGGGACGTCGGGATGGCAAAGCCCATCCCCTCCACGCTGTCCCGGCCGGACATATACTTCGCCACGTTGATGCCCACGACCTGCCCCCGGTCGCTGATCAGCGGTCCGCCGGAGTTGCCGGAATTCAGAGCGGCGTTGGTCTGGAGGAGGGTCATAAACTTGCCCTCCACCTCAATGCTGCGGTCGATACCGGAGATGATGCCGTTGGTCAATGTCCCCGAGAGCTGGCGGGGCGCGCCGATGGCGTACACCGGGTCCCCCACCACCAGCAGCTCCGAGTCCCCGAAGGGAGCCGTGGGCAGAGTCCCAAAACCCTGAAGCTCCCCCGGCGGAATCTTCAGCACGGCCAGGTCGCTGTCCGCGTCTCCGGCCACATAGCATACCGCCATGGCATAGCCGTTGTCCAGCAGCACCTGGCAGTCCTTCCCGCCCCGCACCACATGGTAATTTGTCAGGATATAACCGTCCTCCGTGAAGATGACGCCGGTGCCCACGGACCCGCCCTCGCCGGTCCAGCAGCGCACCGTCACCACGGCGGGATTCAGCTGGCGATAGACCTCCTGAGCGGTCAGGACCTCTCCCCGCTCCCGGGAGACCGTCAGGATTGCCCCCTGGCCCACTGGCCACGCGGGGATGGAGATCTCCTCGGACTGCGAAACCGGCGCCCCTCCGGCGCGGCTCTTTCCGGGCGCTGCGGGGGCATACTCCAGCGCCCGGCTTCCCAGGGCCAGCCCTACCAGCACCGCCACGCAGCCCACGAAGGCCCAAAGCCCCCGCTTTCCCCGCCGCCGGGGAGGCGGAGGGGGAGCGGGGCGCTCCCGGATCCTGGGGGCGGGGCGGCTGTAGATCTCCACCACCTCCCGGCTGTCCGGCTGGCGGTAGACCTCCACTACCTCCCGCGGATCCCGCTCCTCATGAAGGCGGCGCGGGGCGCGGTAGATTTCCACGATTTCGCCGGGCAGCCGCCCGGCCTTCTCATCAAGTTCTCCCATGGCTCCTCACTCTGTGTTCAGGGAGAAGGAGAACGTTGTCACTCCATTCTCGCTGGTCACGTTGATTTTTTCCTTGTGCTGCTCCAAAATTGTCTTGACAATATAGAGTCCCAGGCCCACGCCGTCCTTGTCCTCGCTGCGGGACTTGTCGCTCTTGTGGAACCGCTCGAACAGCAGCGGCAGCTCCTCCGCGGGGATGGTGTCGCCGAGGTTCCGCACGCACACCCGCGCCCGGCCCTCCCGGAGGGCCAGACCCAGGTAGAGCGTAGACCCCTGATAGGCAAACTTCGCCGCGTTCTCCAGCAGGTTGTAGATCACCTGGGTGATCAAATCGTTGTCCCCCAGGACCAGGATGGGACCCTCGGGAATATCGGCCTCCACATCCAGCTGCCGGTCGTTGATCTTCTTCTCCATGGAAATCAGCACCCGCCGCATGCTCTCGCACAGGTCGAAGCGGACGCCGGCCCGCAGGGGTTCGATGGCCTGAAGCTGGCTGACGTCCAGCATCCGCCGCACCAGGCGGCTGAGCCGCCGGCTCTCCCCGGCGATGATCTGGAGGTACTGCTTCTCCTTCTCCGGGGGGATAGTGCCGTCCAGCAGGCCGTCCGTATAGCCGGCAATGGTGGTCATGGGGGTCTTCAACTCGTGGGAGATATTGGCGATGAACTCCCGGCGCTGCCGCTCTGTCTGCTGGAGGGATTCCGCCATGGCGTTGAAGGATGCGGCCAGCTCCCCCACCTCGTCGCTGCGGCCATAGTCGTTCATGCGGATGTCAAAGTCCCCCCCGGCATAGCGCCGGGTGGCCTCCACCATCTCCCGGATGGGCTTCACCTGCCGCATGGCGGTGACGGAGGACGCCATAAAGGCGATCATCAGCACCACGAAGGACGTCATGAAAAAGAGACCGATAAAGCCCTGCCACATGGAGTCCAGAGAGGCCATGGTGGACACCGCCACCACCTCCCCCACCCGCTCATGGGTCGCGGGGTTCACGGCGGCCACGCCCACGGAAAACCGCTTTTGCGGGTACAGCCCCCCGAAATCGTCCCGCCAGGAGGCGCTGCCCCGCGCCATCACCCTGGCGGTGTGCTCCGCGGGGACCGTCACCGTCAGCCCGTCCAGGGCCTGGTCCGTGGAGAGGAGCACATGGCCCTCCGCGTCGCAGATCATGAAGTGCACTTCGGAGACCATGGCCGCGAAGGACGCCAGGCGCTGGAAATCCGCGTCGTCCTGCAAATCCTCTATGTCCAGATAGCGGCCGCTTTCCAGATAGCTGAGGGAGAGCTGGCTCATGACCTGGGCCTTAGAGGCGATTTCCTCCCCTTGCTGGCTCCGGGCGTAGTTATAGCTCAGGGAAAAGAAGGCCGCGCCCAGCAGGCACAGCGTCAAAAGCACCATGCCCGCCGTGACGAAGAGCTGGCGCCAATAGAGGCTCTGGGTCCGTTCCCGAAAGCGCTTCATCCCTCTTTCTTCTCCACCAGCTCGAATTTATAGCCCACACCCCACACGGTTTTCAGCGCCCACTGGCTGGAGACGTTATCCACCTTGTCCCGCAGGCGCTTGATGTGCACGTCCACCGTCCGGCTGTCGCCGAAGTAGTCAAAGCCCCAGACCTCGTCCAGCAGCTGGTTGCGGGTATAGACCCGGTTCGGGGTGGAGGCCAGGTGGTACAGCAGCTCCAGCTCCTTGGGCGGGGTGTCGATCTTCTTTCCGTCCACGATCAGCTCATAGGAGTCCAGATTGATCACCAGCTTGTCAAAGCTCAGGCGCTTGCTGGTGTCGTTGGGGATCTCCGTTCGGCGGAGGACGGCGTTGATGCGGGCGATGAGTTCCTTCATCTCAAAGGGCTTGACAATGTAGTCGTCAGCTCCCATCTCCAGGCCCTGGATGCGGTCGAAGACCTCGCTCTTGGCGGTGAGCATGATGATGGGAACCTGCGAAGTCTCCCGGATCTTGGCGCAGACGGCCCAGCCGTCCATAACGGGCAGCATGATGTCCAGGAGGATCAGATCCGGTGCGGCCTTTTGGAACTCCTCGATGGCCTTGCCGCCGTCCCCGGCGATGCGGACGTCGAACCCCTCCTTCACCAGATACATATGAATTAAATCCGAGATATTGCGGTCATCCTCAACGACCAAAATATTGCGCCCCATGGCGGTTCCTCCCTGCTTTTCAGTATGTTTCTAGTTTTCATTATACCCGTTCGTTTGCCTGTATGTTGAATATTTTGTAAATACTCCGCCAAAATGCCCTTCCGCCGCCGGATTTTTGCGTATTTTCCCGGTTCCCCGTCCGCCAGGCAGTTCCTACAACATAGCAGTCTCGGTATAGGACACGCACTCGCCTCCCGCGTCCCGGGCGGCGGACAGAAACGCCCTCAGGCCCACCGGGCTGGCGCCGCTCCCAAGCCAGACGGCGGCGTTTCCCCGCCGGGAGGCCAGCCGCTGAAGCAGGACCTGGGCCTGGGAGGTGTTTTGAAGAGGCTGTTCACTCCGGTCCACGTCCGGTTGAAGGCACCGGAAGCCCAGCTCCCTGGCGGTCTGAACGGCCTGACTCCCGCCGTTTTCGATCCGGGCCAGGCGGGTCTTGCAGCAAGCGGCCTGGAAGAGGGCGGCGTTGCCCGCCTCCAGCTGCTCCTCCACGGTCCAATCCGGGTCGGCGGCGTCCACCAGAAGGCCTATGCTCAAACCGGCGGCGCTCATGCGGCGGAGGGTATCCCCCTGAGAGGCCAGCTGCTCCGGCGTGAAGAAGAGGGCGGCTCCGGCGTTATAGATTCCCAGGGCATCCACCAGGCTCGCCGCCGCGTCTCCCGCCGCCAGGCACAGAGCAATCCGCTTCCCGTTCAGCTCGGCGGCGGGGTCCTCCTCGCCGCCGGGGACGGAGGGCCGCTCCGGCGCGCTGGGGGAGCTTCCCATGGGCGGCGTGCTTTCCTTTGCCCGGAGGTAGTCGGCATAGACCGTGTTCAGCTGATACTGGGCCGCGTTGGCAAAGAGCTTGTCCGAGAGATTGTAGCTCTGGGGACGGAGCCAGACCATGCTGCCCTGCTCCACTTCAATCACGGAATATACCAGGTCAAAATAGCGGGAAACCGTGTTGGCGGGGACGAACACCGTCCCGTTGCGCAGGATCGCCCCGGGGTAATAGGCCGTACCGGTGTTGTCCAGGGCGCAGTTTGCCGAGAGATTGAAGGTCAAAGAACTCCCGCCGCTGCCGCTGTAGAGCACCACCCACTCCAGGCTGCTGTCCAGCACCTGGGAGACGTTCAGGCTCTCCCGGCCCGTGCCGGTGAAAATAGAGCTGGCCACATAGACATAGCCTCCGCTCCAAAAGGGCATGGTGTTGTCGGAGAGGGGCAGGACGTAGCTGCCCACGGCGGTGAAATACACCCGTTCCGCCGCCTTTGCCGGGACCGGCGGCAGCTGGAAGAGAAACAACAGGCACAAAACCAGTGCCGCGATCCGCCGTTTCATAGAACGGTCCCTCCTTTGTAGAGATAAGCTGAAAACGAAGTGATTTTATCACAGATTGACATGTTTTGTAAAGAGCCGCAGCGGGCTTTGCGGGGCGAAAAAGCTCGGGCTATGGCGGTCGGGCAGAGACCGAAGTCCGCTCTTACCGCTTCGGCGGCAGCGCGTCCCAGGCGCGGATGGCCGCCGGCGTCCCCCGCCGCCGGGACCGGAAAGCCCACGCCGCAGCGGGAGCCTTAGCCCTTATAGGACTCCACTGTAACGCCGGTGTAGTAATGGGTGATAATCTCTTTATAATCCGCCCCTGCTGCCGCCATCGCATTGGCGCCGTACTGGCTCAGGCCCACGCCGTGGCCGTAGCCGGTGACAAAGAATACCATCTTCTCCTCCTGGACCTCCCAGGTGAAGCAGGCGGAGCGCAGTCCCAGGGCCGCACGGACCGCAGTCCCCTTCACCGTCACGCCCCCAACGCAGAGCGAAGCCACGCTGCCCGCGCTGTCGGCGGCGGCATCCTGGAACCAGCTGTCCATGCCGCCGGAGAGGTCCGCCTCCGGAAAGGCAGACGCCAGCTTGGCCCGCAGCTCCTCTTTGGTGAACTCCACGCGGCTGTAGTAATTGGGAATCCGGTCCCCGGATTCCGGAGAATCGACGGCCTGAAGATAGGGCAGGTCATTCAGCCAGACCTCGCCCGCCGCCCGGGTCAGCCCCGCCGAGGAGGAGTGAAACACCGCCAGAATCGGGACGCCGCCGTACAGCGCCGCCTGCCCGTCGGTATCCCGGACAGCCGCCTCGATCTTTGCCTCATTGGCATCGGCTGCGCCGCCCCAGTTGGCCCGGGCCTTTTCTTCGCTGATATATGCCTGACAGCAGGTGTGATCCGTACACACGTCGGCGGTTTCGCCGTGGTTTCCGCCGGAGTGGAGCTTGTACAGCGTGTAGGTCCTGGCGGCCACTGCCTGAGCCTTCAGGGCCTCCATCTCGAAGGAGGCGGGCATCTCCGCCCGGACTACCCCCACCAGGTACTGCCCCAAGTCCATCTCCAGCACCCGCTCTCCGTCCAGCACCCGGAGGGTCCTGTCTGCATCCAGGCTGCCGCTGGTAAAGGAAGGCGGAGGCGTCTGCGTCTCGTCCACCGGCTCCTCCCGCCCGAAGAGGGGGGAGCGGAACGGGACCACCACCGCCAGCGGCAGCAAAAACAGCGCCGCAAAGAGCAGCGCCGAGACGGCGATGCTCTGTTGGATGCGGCTTCTGCGCCCGGCGGCGTTTTTTCTTTGTCTCATGGGTTCCTCCTTTGTATCAAGCGGGCGTATGAGGTACGGGCATTCTATCGTTCAATCTATGCAGCGGCGGGGAAGAACATGTCCCCGCCAGAGCAACCCGGAAGATTTTGCATACAGCCTCCAGGACCTTTGAAAACCAGGGAGGATTCTTTCTGCCGCTGGGATGTATTTGAGGTATTTGGCCACTCCATCCGCACCGTAGTATATGCCGGACGGTGCGGAACTATCGGCAAAATTCCCCGAATTTCGCCATCGCTGTACGGCGGCAAAGTCCCCATTAGCCTTTACAAAACCCGCCAAACTATGATATTATTATAGAAAATTCATTCTATTTCGCCAAAAGGAGGAACCACTCTATGAAACAGCGCGCCGCCGCCCTGCTGCTCTGCCTGCTGCTCTGCCTGAGCGGCTGCGGCTCCGCCGCCGGGGGCGTCTCGGCAGCCGAACCCGCCCCACGGCCTGCCGCCGCCCAGGAGACGCCCGCCCCGCCGGAGGACCCTCCCGCCCCACCTCCGCCTCCTCCGCCCACGGTGGCCTCTCTTACCGTCTGCGGCGACGCCATGAGCCATATGCCCGTGACAAACGACGCCTGGGACGCCGCCCAGGGAAAGTACGATTACGCCCGAATCATGGCCGGGGCCAGGCCCTATGTGGAATCTGCCGACTATGCCGTTGTTAACCTGGAGACCACCCTCTCCGGCGGGCCGCCTTACTCCGGCTATCCCGCCTTCAACTCCCCGGACGACATGGCCTATGGACTCAAGGAGCTGGGCTTTGACCTCTGCCTCACGGCCAACAACCACAGCCTGGACCGGGGCTTCTCCGGCCTGAGCCGGACGCTGGACGTGCTGGATCAGGCCGGCCTGGCCCACGTGGGCACCAGCCGCACGGAGGAGGAGGCCGCGGAAAACGCCGTCCTGGCCGATGTGGGCGGCATCTCGGTGGCCTTTTTGGGCTATACCTACGGCACCAACAGCATCCCTGTACCCAAAAAGCACCCTTATGCCATCAACCTTTTCAACACCGACTACCGGACCACCCTCTGCACGCCGGACCTGGACCGCCTCGCCGCCGACCTGGAGAGGGTCCAGACCATGGAGCCGGACCTGGTGGCGGTTTTGATCCACTGGGGCGTGGAGTACCAGACCCGGCAGAACCGTTACCAGGAGGAGATCGCGGATTTCCTCTTCCAACACGGCGCAGACATTGTCCTCGGCGGGCATTCCCATGTGCCACAGCCCATGGAGCTGCGCCAGCTGGAAGACGGGCGGCAGGGCTTCGTCTGCTATTCCCTGGGAAATTTCATCTCCTCCCAGACCAAGCCCCTGACCAACGTCACCGCCGCGCTGACCCTCACCCTCACCCGGGACAACGAAACCGGCCGGGCACAGGTGTCCGGGTATACATACGTCCCCTTATATATGCTCCACCGGGACAGCGCCCCACGCTTTGAACTGCTGGATGTCTGCGCAGCCCTGGACAGCGGACAGGTCTCCGCCGCCCTGAGGGGCCGGCTGGAAGAAGCTTTGGAGACCTGCCATGCCGTCTTCGGCGAGGAGCAGCCGGACGCCCAGGCGGAGGGCGGAGAGGCCGCCGCCCGCCCTGCCCAGGAGCGCTCCGACTCCTTTTCGTGAAATTGACGGATTCCCCACCCGTCCTTTGGGGCAAACGGGAAGAGTGGGAAGAAGGCATTGACAAGAAAGCCTTCTTCCCCCATAATGATCCCTAGCAGCCAGAAGAGGAGAGGGGTTCCATCCCACTATGAAAGATCGAGGTGCGATGAGATGAAGAGTATTCGAAAAAAGATAACGGTGTGTCTGATGGCAACGGTCCTGATTGCGCTGGTCGCCGTGGGCGCGTCCAGCATTGCCTTGAATTACCGCAGCACCATTGCCACCGTGGACCAGATGATGAGCGAAACCGCCGTGCTGGCGGCGGAGCGCATCGAAGAGGAGCTGATCGCCTATAAAAACGTGGCCATGGACACGGGGCGCATCTCCCAGTTGTCCAGCCTGACGACGTCCCTGGCGGAAAAGCAGGCCATTATTGACGAGCGCATCAAGCTCCACGGCTTTCAGCGGGGCAACGTGATCGGCATGGACGGCATCAGCATTTTCGACGGAAACGACTACTCCGACCGGGAGTACGTGCAGCAGGCTCTCCTGGGAAACGTCTACGTCTCCCAGCCGCTGGTGAGCAAAATCACCGGTGAGCTGTCCATCATGGTGGCCGCGCCCATCTACTCCTCCAGGGGGACCATCAGCGGCGTGGTGTACTTCGTGCCGCCGGAGACCTTCTTGAACGACATCGTATCCTCCATCAAGATCAGTGCAAACAGCCGGGCCTACATGATCAATAAGGACGGCGACACCATTGCCGACATCACCCTGGACACCATTACCACCCAAAACATTGAGCGGGAGGCACAGAGCGACTCTTCCCTCAAGCAGCTTGCCGCTATCCACACGGAGATGCGGCAGGGGAAGAACGGCTTTGGCAGCTTCCGCTCCTCCGACGGGCCTCGGTTCGCCGCCTATGCCCCTGTGGGCGGGACTGACGGCTGGAGCGTCGCCGTCACTGCCATGAAGAAGGATTACCTGGCCGATACATATTTCGGCATGGCAATTAATGTTCTGGTCGTCATAGCCTCCATCCTGGCCTCCATCGTGGTGGCGCTGAAGCTGTCCAGCAACATCAGCGTGCCCATGCGGGCCTGTGCCGACCGGATGAAGCTGCTGGTGGAGGGAGACCTGGAGTCCCCTGTGCCTCAGGTCCGCGGGCAGGACGAGACTGCCATGTTGACAAAATCCACCGCAGATATGGTGGAGGGGCTGAACATCATCATCAAAGACATCGGCTATCTGCTGACTGAGATGGCCAATCAGAACTTTGACATCCGCTCTTCCCACCGGGAAGCCTATGTGGGCGGTTATCAGAGCATTTTGCAGTCCATGCGGACGCTGAAGGTCCAATTGAGCAGCACCATGCGCCAGATTGACGCTTCCGCCGGCCAGGTGTCCTCCGCCAGCGCGCAGGTCTCCACCGGCGCGCAGACCTTGAGCCAGGGTTCCATGATGCAGGCCAGTTCCGTGGAGGAGCTGGCGGCCACCATCAACGACATCGCCGCCAGCGCCCGGAAGACCTCCTCCGCCGCCGAGCAGGCCGGGGGCTTTGTGGGGCAGGCCGGAGGGCAGCTGGGCATCAGCTTGGAACACGTAAAGGAGCTGAACGCGGCCATGGAGAAAATCTCCGGGTCTGCGGAAAAAATCTCCAAGATTATCGCCACCATTGCGGACATCGCCTTCCAAACCAACATCCTGGCCCTGAACGCCGCCGTGGAGGCCGCCCGGGCCGGCAGCGCCGGCAAGGGCTTTGCCGTGGTTGCCGACGAGGTCCGCAGCCTTGCCACCCGCTCCGACGAGGCCGCCAAGGCCACCAAGGAGCTGATTGAAGGGACCATCGACGCCGTCAACGAGGGTGAGCAGGCAGTGGAGCGAGTCACCGAATCCCTGGAGCAGACCAGTATCTACGCCGGACACGTGACCACGCAGATGGATATCGTGGTAGAGGCCGTGGCCAACCAGACCACCGCCATTACCCAGGTCACGGAGGGCATCGATCAAATTTCCTCCGTTGTGCAAACCAACAGCGCCACCGCCGAGGAAAGCGCCGCCGCCAGCGAAGAGCTGTCCGCTGAGGCGGCCAGCCTGAAGCATCTGGTGGATGGTTTTACTTTGGCAAAGGACTAAGGCGGGATTTCCTGCCGCCGGAAAACCGGACCCGGCCATTTGGCCGGGTCCAATTTTTGCCATTGCGCGCTTTTTCCGCCAGATGTTGATTTCGGGCGAAAAATGGCGTATAATAAAAACATCACAACAAAGGAGGCTCTCCCATGAAAAAGCTCACGGCACTTCTCCTGGCCTTGGCGCTCTGCGTGAGCCTGAGCGTTCCGGCCCTGGCGGCCGGGACCAGCTTCAGCGATGTGCCCGCCGGACACTGGGCTTATAACGCCATTCACGCCGCCGCCGGGAAGGGTATCATCTCCGGATACTCCGACGGAACCTTCCGGCCCACCCGCCCTTTGACCAACGCGCAGTTTGCCGTGATGCTCGCCCGGGCCTTCTTCCCGGAGGAGTCGGAGGCGCTCAGAATCCAGACGGAGTCCAAGCCTTGGTATTGGGCAAACCTGCAGGCCCTGTACAACCACCGTATCCTGGCGGGCACCGCCCTGGACGCGGTTTCCAAGTGGCACAGCGCCGCCGCCCAGGATATCTCCCGCTACGATGTGGCCCAGATGCTCTATAACATCCTCACAGATCAGGGCAGGACCACTACCCTGGAACAGCGCGCCGCCGCCCGCATCAAAATCCCCGACTGGCCTTCCATCCACTCCAACTATCGCATGGCCGTTTCCACCTGCTATGCCCTGGGCCTGCTGAACGGGCGTGAGGACGGCCGTTTCAGCGGCGCAGCCGCCATGAACCGCGCCCAGAGCTGTATGGTGCTGAACCGTCTGGCGGACTACCTGGCTATCCCGGTCCAGGCCCCCTGGCCCGAGGAGGAGGACCCGAAGCCTACCACCGTGGCGGTCAGCAGCGTCCGCAAGCCTACGGAGACCGGCTCCACCACCGGCTGGAGCGTCCACGACAACGCCTATCCCGACGGCATCTTGAACAACGGCAAGCGCATGACCCCAGAGAATGTCTGCGCAATGCTGGAGGACGCGAAACAGATCTGGTACGACGGCATGCCCTGGGGCGGCATCGTCAAGGGGGACAATAATTACTATGACGCCTATGCCTTTGACGGGCTGCTGACCCACGGCGGAGAGCTGGTTGTCGCCCAGGGCGGCACCCCCACCACCAACGCCGGCGGCTTTTCTGCGATGCTCAGCGACTATGTGTTCGGCCTGCATGCCAACCAGGGGCGGAAGCTGGAGGACAACACTCAGGTGCGCCCTGGCGACATCATCTTCCAGATGGCCAACGGCAAGCTCCATCACACCCGCATCGCCCTCTCCACAGTCCAGTACCAAAGCGGCATTCCTTTTGTGTCCACCTGTGATGGAAACATCGGCGCCGCCGTCTCCTGGGACGATGGCACACAGGAGGATTCCTGCCGCCTCGACGGCTACAGCCAAAATGGTGCACATATCACCTGCGTCGTCTACACCCGCTATCCCGAGTGAGCGGTTTTCTTTCACCTGCTCGTGCAAGGGGCCTGTCATTCGGCAGGCCCCTTTTTCCCGCCATCTCGGTTCCTCTCCCCGTTTGCCTGCTTTCAGGGCACATTTCTGTTGCAAAGCGGCGGAATTTATGCTACATTATATAACTTGTGGAAACAATCCCATTATCATCACCATAGGAGGCTGTTTTATGGCCGCTTTAAAAGACGAAATCGCCCGGCGGAGGACCTTTGCCATCATCTCCCACCCCGACGCGGGCAAGACCACACTGACAGAAAAGCTCCTCCTCTACGGCGGGGCCATCGCCCAGGCCGGAGAGGTCAAGGGCAAGCGCGCCCGGGCCGCCACCTCCGACTGGATGGAAATCGAAAAGCAGAGGGGGATCTCCGTCACCTCCTCCGTCATGCAGTTCCAACACAACGGATACTGCGTCAACATCCTGGACACGCCGGGACACCAGGACTTCTCCGAGGACACCTACCGCACCCTCATGGCGGCGGACTCCGCCGTCATGGTCATCGACGCCGCCAAGGGCGTGGAGCCGCAGACGCGGAAGCTCTT
>JAAVYM010000090.1 GCA_022791135.1 Oscillibacter sp. | reverse complement strand
GGCAACCCCGAGGTCACCACCGGCGGCCGGGCGCTGAAGTTCTACGCCTCCGTGCGCATCGACGTGCGCCGGGTGGAGGCCCTGAAAAACGGCAGCGAGATCATCGGCAACCGGACCAGGGCCAAGGTGGTGAAAAACAAAATGGCGCCCCCCTTCCGGGAGGCGGAGTTCGACATCATGTACGGCGAGGGCATCGCCCGGGAGGGCGAGCTGGTGGACCTGGGCGTGAAGCTGGATTTGGTCCAGAAGGCGGGGTCCTGGTTCTCCATGGGGGAGACCCGCATCGGCCAGGGCCGGGACGCGGCAAAGCGCTACCTCCAGGAGAACCCGGAGGTTCGGGACAAGCTGGAGGAGGACATCCGCAAGAACTTCGACAAGCTGATGAGCAACCAGGCCCGGGCCGCCGCCAAGGCCGCCGGACGGGCCGTGGACGTGAACGCCGACGACTTCGACGATTCCGGCGATGAGGATTGAGCGGATTGAGGCCTCCAGACACAAAAAGGGCAGGGTTTTGGTATTTTTAGAGGATGGAACCTGCCTCAGAGCTACGGAGCAGGAGCTGCTGGACTTCCGGCTGCGGTCCGGGGACGAGCTGGACGGAGAGACCCTGGAACGGCTGAAGGAGGCCGCCGGGGCCTCGGGCGCACGGGCGGCGGCGGCGGAGCTGATCGGAAAGCGGGCCATGAGCCGCCGGGATCTGGAGAAAAAGCTTCGGGAGAAGGGGGCCAGCGAGGCCGAGGCCCGCTACGCCGCCGAATGGCTGGAGGCCATCGGGGCACTCAACGATGCCGGGTACGCCGCCGCCCTGGCGCGGCATTACGGCGGAATGGGCTATGGCCCGGCCCGGGTGCGGGAGAAACTGTACGAAAAGGGCGTGCCCAGGGAGCTTTGGGAGGACGCCTTGGCGGAGCTGGCGGAGAGCGGCGGGCAGGCGGAGGCGTTTTTGGAGAAAAAGCTCCGGGGAAGGGTCCCGGATGAGAAGGAGAAGCGGCGGCTGAGCAACGCCTTGCTCCGGCGGGGGTTTTCCTGGGGGGAGGTCAGGGAGGCCTGGCGGCGGATGGGGGAACGGCTGGAGGAAGATTATTAAACTATTTAAGAAAGATCCTCTAAAAGCTCCGCCATCAGCTGCGCGCCGAAGCGGACGCCGTTATAAAAGGACCGCTCCGCCTGTTTGTCCGCCAAAGCCTCGATGCTGGAAATCAACGCTTCGGCGGCTTTTTCGTCTACTGCCCGGAGCTGGGCCGCAATTTTCCGCTCCTCCTCGCATTGGGGAGCTTCCAGACTGGAGAGCGTGGCGAGCGCAAGGGGGCCGCCGTGATATGTGGCTTTCAAAATGTTGGACATGACGATTCTCCTTACATTTTGGTATTGCATTTAATACGTGCTTATAGTAACATACTTAAAGTGCTAAGTCAAGAGGTTATATGGAGACTAGGGAAATTTTTAGCAAGCGGATTCGTGAACTGCGAAATGGTCACGATGTCAGTCAGATGCAGCTTGCCAATGCGCTGGGGCTGACGCAAAACGCAATCGGTATGATGGAACGCGGTTACCGCGGGACTACCATTGATAAAATCGTCCTGCTGGCGAGGTATTTTCATGTCTCTGCCGACTATTTGCTGGGCATCACCGACGACCCGGCTTGGCGGGGTGCGCCGCCGGAGGAGGAATCATGAGCTATCAAATTGCCTTCATCTCCCTGGGCTGCGCCAAAAACCAGGTGAACTGCGAACAGATGATGTCCCTGGTTCAGGCCGCGGGCCATGAGATCGTTTCAAGCCCCGACGGGGCCGACGTGGCCGTGGTGAACACCTGCGGCTTCCTGGCCTCCGCCTGCGAGGAGGCCATCGGCCATATCCTGGACCTGGGAGAGCTGAAAAGGGCCGGGCGGCTGAAAAAAATCCTCGTCACCGGCTGCATGGCCCAGCGCTACAAGGACGGCGTGCTGGAGGAACTGCCCGAGACCGACGGCGTCCTGGGCACCGGCAGCTACGGCGAAATCGCCTCCGCCATCGCCGGGGTGATGGAGCGGGGAATGCGGCCCTGCCGCCTGGGGGACATCCACACCGCTCCCCAGAACGGACCCCGGATTCTCTCCACGCCGCCCTGGTACGCCTATTTGCGCATCGCCGAGGGCTGCGACAACCACTGCGCTTACTGCGTCATCCCCTCCCTCCGGGGGAGGTACCGCAGCCGCCCCATGGGGGAGCTGCTGGACGAGGCGGCGGAGCTGGCCTCCGCCGGGGTGAGGGAGCTGCTGGTCATCGCCCAGGATATCACCCGCTATGGCACCGATTTGAACGGGGAGCATCAGCTGGCGGCGCTTTTGCGGGAGCTGTGCAGGCTGGATTTCCACTGGATACGGCTGCACTATCTCTACCCGGATGAAATCACGGAAGAGCTGATCGAGACCGTCGCCGGGGAGCCGAAAATCCTGCCCTATCTGGACATCCCGATTCAGCATTGCAACGACGAAATCCTCCGTCTCATGAACCGCCGGGACACTAAGGCGTCCATCCGCGCCCTGTTCCGGACCCTTCGGGAGCGCATCCCGGGGCTGGTGCTGCGCACAAGCGTCATTACGGGCCTCCCCGGCGAGGGGGAGGCGGAGTTCGAGGAGCTGTGCCAGTTCCTCCGGGAGCAGAAAATCGAGCGGGCGGGGGTGTTCCCCTTCTCGCCGGAGGAGGGCACCCGGGCCGCCGGAATGGCCTACCCCGCCCCGGAGGAGGCCCAGCGCCGGGCGGAAATCGCCGTGGACGTGCAGTCGGAAATCATCGACGGCTACAACGAGTCCATCCTGGGGGAGGAGCGGGAGGTCCTGTGCGAGGGCTTCGACGCCCAGGGGCAGATGTTCTACGGCCGGAGCTACGCCGAGTCCCCGGAGATCGATGGGCGAATCTACTTCACGGCGGAGGAGGACGCCGCGCCGGGAGAGTTTGTCACGGTGCGGCTCACCGGCGTGATGGACGGCGAGGTCACCGGGGTGCGGGTATGAAAAGCCCACTGCGGGAGATCCCCGGGGTGGGGGAGCAGACCGCCGCTGTGATGGAGGCCCTGGGCATCCGGCAGGTCTCGGACCTGCGGGGCAGGGACCCGGAGGAGCTGTATGTCCGGGAGTGCTTGCTCAAGGGGCGGCAGGAGGACCGCTGCGCGCTGTACGTGTGGCGGACGGCGGTCTACTACGCCGGGCACGAGGCGAGGGAACCGGAGAAATTAAACTGGTGGTATTGGAAAGACAAACCCTATCCGGAGGAGGAAGAGCGATGAATCTGCCCAACAAATTGACCATGCTGCGCATCATCCTGACGCCGGTGTTTCTGGCGGTGCTGTACTGGGGGTTCCCGGGCGCGGACTATGTGGCGCTGGCCATTTTTATAATTGCCAGCCTCACGGACCTGCTGGACGGGAAAATCGCCCGGAAGTACAACCTGGTGACGGACTTCGGCAAGTTCGCCGACCCCCTGGCGGACAAAATCCTGGTGGTGGCGGCCATGCTGTGGTTCGTGGAGCGGGGGCGGATGCCCGCGTGGATGGTGATGGCCGTCATCACCCGGGAGTTTGCCGTCAGCGGGCTTCGAATGGTGGCCTCGGACAACGGGCGGGTCATCGCCGCCGGGTGGTCCGGAAAGGTGAAGACCGCGTCCACCATGGCGTGCATCGTGGTGATGCTGCTGCTGGGTCCCACCATCGCCTTTTACACGGACCCCAACGCCCTGACGGCCCTGCCCGCCGGGTATTTCACCTGGATTGACCCGGTGTGCGGCTGGGTCATCACCTTGACGACGCTGTACTCCGGCGTGGAGTACTTCATGAAAAACCGGGACGTCATCCGCTCGGCGTGACGGGGGACCTTCGGGAACCCCCCGGGCGCTGGGGACCTCCATTTTGTCGAACCAGAAAGGACGAACCGCTATGCTTTTTTTAGGCACCGCCGCCGCGGAATGCTTTCCAAACCCCTTTTGCGAGTGCCCCGCCTGTCAGGAGGCACGCCGGTCCTCCGACCGCCGCCTCAGGCGCAGGCGGTGCAGCTTTCTGCTCAGCGAAACGGCCATGATCGACTTCAACGCGGATGCCATGTTCGCCTGCGGCGAGTTCGGCATCTCCCTCAGCCGCCTGAAGTACGTGCTGCTGACCCACATCCACGAGGACCACTTCGACTATTTCAGCGCGTACTTTCCCGCCATGGCCGCTACGCCCACCCAGCCCCTCGCCTTCTTCGCCTCCCCGGCGGCGTGCAGGGGCATCGAGGGGTCCTGGAGGCCGTCCGGAAAAGTCCCCACCGCCTCCTCGCCCGCCAGATAGAGCAGACGGCCGCCGTCTCCTCCTTCACCCCCCTCCCGGCCTATGAGACCGCCCAAATCGGCGGCATGCGCGTCACCCCGGTCACGGCCAACCACGCCGGGTTCTTCGCCGGCGAGCAGGGGTACAACTACCTGATCGAAGAAGACGGCCGGACCACCTTCTACGCCTCGGACACAGGGCGGTTCCTTGACCGGACCATGGAGTTTTTGGCCGGGTGGCGCGTCCAGACGCTGATTATCGAGGGGTCCTATGGAAAGCTTCCGGTCTCCCGGGAGTGCAACCACATGAATGCCGGGTCCCTGTGCGAAACCCTGGATCAGCTGTTTGCCCAGGGCACGCTGGGGGCCGGGAGCAGGATTTACGTCACCCACATCGGCCACAAGGGCCAATGGAATCTGACCGATTATCAGCAGTTCCTGGACTCCCGCTACGGCGGACAGGCTCAAATCGCCTGGGACGGCCTGCGCATCTGAAAAGACGGCCGGGCCTCCCGGTCACGGCGGTCCCCCGGGGAGGCGTCCACGCGCTCCGGCGTCAAGGCTCCGGCGGCTTCGGCCGCCGGGGCCTTTGCACGCTTCCGGGCAACTTTCCCGCCGCCGCGCCCCTTTCATAAACGCTGAATTGGCAGGGAGGCACACGATGCACTTCGATTTGGATTACTTCTACGGGGCGGAGCAGGGCGCGTTTCGCTACTACCGCATTCCCAAGGCCCTCCTGGCCGGGGGGCTGTCCCTGGAGGCCGCGGCCCTCTATGGGCTGATGCTGGACCGGGTGGGGTTGTCCGCTCAGAACGGCTGGACGGACGGCCTGGGCCGGGTGTTCATCTACTTCACCCAAAAGGATGTGGAGAAATTTCTCCGCTGCGGCCACAACCGGGCCACCGCCTACATGCGGGAGCTGGAGCGCGCCGGGCTGATCGAGCGGGTGCGCCAGGGTTTGGGCCGGCCTGCGAAGATCTATGTCAAGGACTTTGCCGGACATGAGGGCGGGGACCAGGAGGTGGCTCCCGCCGGGGCCGGGGAGGATGCCGGGAACCGGGAGGAATCCCCCGCCGGGGGCCGGGAGGAGGTTCCGGCCCCGTCCCTTGCTCCCGCGGCGGAGGAGGCGGCCCGGACCGCCCGGACGGGGCCGCACGGACTGCCCGGCACAGGCGCTCCGGACGGCCCGGGGCGGGCGGCAAATGATACCAAGAGGAAAGAACCGGATTGGAAAGAACCCCATCCAATCCTCCCCCAGCCCCCTTGCGCCGCCGGGGACTGCGCCCGGCAGCGGGAAGGTGGGATGGATGAGATCAGATGGGTTCGGGAAAAAATCCGAGAGAACATCGGCTATGAGGAGCTGATTTGGGACTATCCCTGCGACAGCAGCCTCTTTGACGGCTACGTGGAGCTGATGACGGAGGCGGCGTGCTCCGGGGCGGAGACCGTCCGCCTGTGCGGGCGGGACATCCCGGCGGCGGAGGTGCGCAGCCGCTTTTTGAAGCTGGAGCGGGCGCATATCCTCTACGTCCGGGACTGCCTTTGCACAACGCCCGCCGCCATCGGAAACATCAAGGCCTACACCCTGGCCGCCCTCTACAACGCTCCGGTGACAATGACGCAGTACTATGCCGCGCTGGCCTGCCATGACCTCGCCCGGTGAAATGCGGCCGTGGGGCGGGAGGCTTTGCCGCCTCCGGAACCACCCGCTTCCCCGACGTGGCGGACACGGCCTATTACCTGGATGCCGCCAGCTGGGCGGCGGACAGCGGGCTGATGAACGGCTACAGCGACGGCCGCTCCGGCGTGAACGACTCCATCACCCGCCAGCAGGTCACCGCCATCTTCTGGCGCTGGGCCGGTTCCCCGGAGACCTCCGCGGAGGATTACGCCGGTGAGGACGCGGTCTCCGGCTACGCCAAGACCGCCGTGGACTGGGCCAGGGCAAACGGCATCGTCCCCAGCGGGAGGAAAACCGGTTCGCCCCCGCCGAGAGCGCCACCCGGGGCGAAATCGCCCAGATTCTCTACAACCACTACCATCAAAGCGGCAAGACCGTGATTCCCTTCTGCACCTCCGCCTCCTCCGGCCTGGGCCAGAGCGGCCGGCTGCTGGCGGAGATGGCAAACAGCGGCGACTGGCAGGAGGGCCAGCGGTTCTCCAGCGGCGTCCCTGCCGCCACGGTGAGCGCCTGGGCCGGGGGGACTGAACCTCCCCGCCGCAGAGGGCCGGAGCGGACAGCCGGAGGACTGAGGAGCGGAAACGGCGGCGGGATTTTTGCCGGAGATTCTGCGCCTGCCCGCAAAAAAACAAGGGGCCGCCTGTCGCAGGCGGTCCCCTTTTCGCCGGCCGGGCAGTTTAGGCCGGGTTTGCCGGGGCGAGGAAGAAGCTGCCCCGGACATTTCCCAAGGCCCCCTCCGGAGCCTGGAGGTACAGCCGGTAGGTCCCGGCCCCGGCCGGAGGCCCGACGGTGAAATCCGCCGCGCACTCCAGCGCCTCCCCCGGACGGCGCAGGCTGTTCACTGACCAATAGACCGCGTCCTCCTCCCCGTCCCGGGCGAAAAAGACCTTCATCCGCCGTCCCGTCTCCGCCAGGATGTCGTATCCGATTTCGTCCCCCTCGGACAGGACGTACTCCCCCAGGCAGAGGGTCTGCCCGGCGGCCACGGTCTGGAAATGGACCGGAACCGTCTCTTCGCCGTCCTCCGGGTCCTCCATATCGCCCAGCAGCTCCGCCGCCTCTGCCTCGCTCATATAGGCGGCCCCTGTGATGCCGCCCTCCGCACTGCGGAGAATCTTGACGTCGACGCTTCCCTTCGGGTTTATGCTCAGCGTGTAGAAGGACTTGTTGGGCCGGGCATCCAGAAAGATATGGACAAGCTGGCCCTGGTAGTAGAAGTCCTTCCCGCTGGCGGTGACGCCCACCGCGCCGTATTCCGCCGTCTGCACGGCCTCCCATTCCTTCTCCCGCGCTTCCTTCAGGGCGTCCCAGGCCTCGCCGCTGTCCAGAGCCTGAAACAGCACGGACTGGAACGCCCAGTTCCCCTCCTCCAGCGCCCTGTCCAGCCAGGACTCCAGCGCGGACCGGCTCATGCGCGGGGCCAGGATGGAGAAATACGCAAGCTCCCCGTCTTTGTAGACGGCCTCCGCCAGGCGCTGCATCGGGGGGCAGTCCTCCTCCAGAAGGCCCGCGGCAGCTCCGAAAAACACAAGGCTGCGGTCCGCAAAAATCCGCTCCAGCCACGCGCCCTGGGCATCCCCGTCCAGGTTGGAAAAGGCCATCTGAAACAGCGGCAGGCTTCCGGCCTCATAGGCCCTCTCCGCCATCCGGGCGTACCGGCCGGTGTCCGCTTTTTGCCGGGGGGAGGGGTTCTCCGCCTGGGTTCTGGCGGCGGAGGGGGCCGCCGCCGAGACGGGGCACACGCCGGTAAACGCCGCCCCGGCCAGCACGCACAGCGTCAGCGCGCCGGTCAGGAGCCGCGCCCCATGGGACCGTTTCTTGAAATTCATAATCGCACCCAACCTTTCTTTCAGCAACTGCTTATTCTCGCTCAGGGAGACGGTCCCGGGGGTTTCCTGGCGCCGCCCCGCCGCCGCCATGGCGTTGAGCAGGGTTTTTCCGTAGTCCTGGGGGCTGCGGCCCCCGGTTTTGGCCAGCACGGCCTCGTCGCAGGAGAATTCGCAGTCCCGCGCAATCTCCCGGCTCATGAGGTACATCAGCGGGTTGAACCAGTGGAGGCAGACCGTGACCTGCACCAGCCATTTGTACAGCATGTCCCGCCGCCTGTAGTGGGTCAGCTCGTGGAGGACCATGTAGAAAAAGTCCGTTTCGGGCATATCCGCCCTTGGCATCAGGATGCACGGGCGGAAAAAGCCAATCAGCATCGGCGAGGAAACCAGCGGCTGGACGCACAGCTCCACCGGAGTGCGGACGCCCGCCTGCTCCGCCGCCGCGGAGAGCCGGTCCAGCACCGCCATATCGGAAAGCGGCGTCATTCCCGCCCTGCAATAGCGGAGGAAGCTCTGATAGACGGTTATTTTCCGAATCAGCAGCCCCAGCGCCGCCGCCAGCCAGATCATCCAGGCGTATTCCCCCACCAGCCCGCCGGGGTCTGGAAGCGGGCGGGAGTCCGCCCCGCTGGGGACGGGGCGCGGGGGGTCTTCGCCCTCCGGCTCCAAACCGGCGGCGGGAGCCGGGGAAACCGGCGGCGGGGACTGGGGCAGGAGCGCGGCCCGGGCGGAAAGCGCGGCCTGATAGGCCCGGCCCGGCAGGCCCGGCTCCAGCCCGAAGGGGACCAGCAGCCGCAGGAGCACCACCAGCCAGATGTAATACTGCCACTGGCGGCTGACCCGGCCGCCCAAAAGCCGCTTTGCCGCCAGCAGGGCCAGCGCCAGCAGCCCGCCGGAGACGGACATGGAGAAAAAGGCGGTGAAAACGGCCCTCATGGACGCTCCCTCCCCGGTTCCAGCAGCCGCTCCAGCTCCCGGTACTCCTCCTGCGTCAGCAGGTCGCCCTGAATCAGATTGGCCACCAGCCCCTTCACGCTCCCCTCATAAATCTTGTCCAGAAAGCATCTGGTCTGGGCGGTCTGGTACTCCGCCTCGGAGACCAGGGCGGAGTACTCGTTGCGCCGCCCGATTTTTCTGGCGCTTAAAAAGCCCTTGCCCACCAGGCGGGACAAAAGCACGATCAAGGTGTTCTTCTGGCAGGGCCTGCCCCGGGCCGCCAGGCCCTCCATAATGTCGGGGAACCGGGTCACCCCCGCCGGGTTCCACCATACGATTTTCATAATCTCAAGTTCGGCGTCGGATATCTGCTGCGCCATGCCCGCACCTCCTTTGTGTATGATATGCATAACACGCTGTTGTCTATACGCAATATAACAGACTGTCATCCTATTGTCAAGCCCTTTTTCAGATTCGCCCCGCGGCGGCATCCGGCTGATGGAGCAGTTCGTGCTGGACAAGGCCCTCCTCTCCCAGGACCAGCAGGATGAGATCCTCTTCGCCCTTCAGGCCACCCTCGCCACCGGCGGGGCGGAGACGGATACCCTGAAGCGGCTGTCCGCCCTGTTTCGCCGGGAGGGCGGGGACTGGCTGGAGGTGGACTTCACCGGCTGGGGCAGCGGGGCGGCGGCGCGGCCGGGGAAGGCCCTGTGAGCAAATCGGAAAGCGGCGTCCCGCCCCTGGCGCGGGAGCGCCCCGGAAAAGAAAAACGGAGGCCGGGAGATCCCGGCCTCCGCCTGGCTTTCATCAGCCCAGCAGATAGGCGTACTTGTTCAGCACGGTGAGGATGAACACCTCGATCTCGGCGGGCAGGCCGTTCTTTTCGTCCAGGTCCGCCTCGAAGACCTTCCCGTCCAGGCGCACCAGCACCTTTCGCCCGCCCAGGGGCAAGAAGCCCTGGTTGTGCACGCTCTCGTCAAAGCCCTCCCGGGTCTTGAACAACGTGAACTTCTCCCGGTAGGGGGCGGAGTCGTAGGGGCAGAAGATGGCGCAGTTGCCGCACTCGTTGCACATCCGGTCCACGTGGAGGATCTGATGCCGCCCGTCGGGCAGGGCAACCACCACATTGGCCCGGTTGGGGCACACGTCCGCGCAGACCTGGCACACCACGTTGCAGCTCAGGCACCGGTCGCCCTCGCACTTGGCAGACTCGCACAAGATGCCCTTCTTGGCGATTGCCTCGGCCCGGGTGGCCTTGGCCTTGGCGGGGATGGAGAATTTGTGGGCCTCCCCGATGACGGCGTTGGCAAAGGCCTGGGCGTCGGCGATGCCCTCCACCACCGTGGCGGGTCCCCGCATGGCGTCGCCGCCTGCATAGACGCCCTCGATATTGGTGCAGAAGTCCGGCAGGCCCCGCTGGTCCACGGCGATGCCGTTGGCGGTGAAGAGTTCGCTCTCCACTTTTTCGCCCACGGCGGAGATGACGGTGTCGCAGGGGATCTCCACGAATTCCCCGGTGGGTTCCGGCTTCCGCCGGCCCTTTTCGTCCGGGTCGCCCAGGCGCATCTTCTCGCAGCGCAGGACCCCGTCCCTCTGCTCCGCCGGAGCCACCAGCTCCAGGAACTTCACGCCGCCGGCAATGGCCAGCTCCAGCTCCTCGGCGTCGGCGGGCATATACTTCTTCGTCCGGCGGTAGACCAGAGTGGAGGATTCCGCCCCGGCCCGGAGGGCCGCCCGGGCGGCGTCCATGGCGGTGTTTCCGCCGCCCACCACGGCCACATGTCCCAAAGAGACGGCCTTCCCGGCCTTCAGGTCCTTCAGCCAGCCGATGACGGGCACCACGTTGCCGGGGATGTCCAGCTTTCCGGCCTTCCACGCGCCCACGGCGAAGAAGATGTGGGTGTAGCCCTGGGCCTTCAGCTCGGCCACGGAGGGGGCGGGGGTGTTCAGGCGGATCTCCGCGCCCAGGCTGGCGATGAGGGCGGCGTCCTTGTCGATGGCGGCGTCGGAAATCCGGAAGGCGGGGATGACCTGGCGGACGATGCCGCCCAGCTTACCGGCCTTTTCAAACACGGTGACGGGGATGCCCGCCCGGCTGACGAAATAGGCCGCGGCCATGCCCGCGGGTCCGCCGCCGATGACGGCGGCTTTCCTGCCGCCGCCCGCCGGGGCGGGGAGCCTGAGCTTGGAGACAAACGCGTCGTACCCCCGCTCGGCGGCTGCCAGCTTCGTGGCCCGGATCTGGACGGAGCCGTCGTAATAGGTCCGGGTGCACTTGGTCTGGCAGCGGTGGGCGCAGATGGTGCCGGTGATGAAGGGCAGGGGGTTCTTCTCGCAGATCAGCCGCAGGGCGGAGGCGTACTCCCCCTTCCGGCACAGCTCGATATACTCCGGGATGTCCTGGCGGATGGGACAGCCGCCCATGCAGGGGGCGGTGAAGCAGTCCAGCAGGGGGACCTTTTCATAGAGCTTGCGCCGGGGCAGGGGCTTGACGGCCTTGACATGGTACTTGTCGGACCGGGCGGCCAGGGCCAGGGCCTCGATGCCCTCCACGTCCACGCCGGTGAAGGGCCGGAACTCCAGGGCGTCCAGCTTGTCGCCGATCTGGACGAAGCGCTGGTAGCCGCCGGGCTTGAGTTCGGTGGTGGCCATGGTGATGGGCCAGATGCCGAGAGAAAAGAGCTTGTCGATGTTCAGCGCGTCGGCCCCGCCGGCGTAGCTGATGCGCATCTTCCCGCCGAAGTCCCTGGCGATCCGGGCGGCCATGGCGGTGGTCAGGGGGAAGAGGGACTTGCCCGCCATATACATCTCCTCGCTGGGCAGCTCCCCGGCCTTCACGTCCACGGGGAAGGTGTTGGACAGCTTCAGCCCGAATTCCACGCCGCACTTGTCCGCCAGGGCCTGGAGGCGGCGGAACATGGGCACGGCGTCCTCGTACTGCAGATCCTCCTTGAAGTGGTGGTCGTCAAAGGCGATATAGTCATAGCCCATGCCGTCCAGGATGGACCGGGCGGTTTCGTAGCCCAGGATGGTGGGGTTGCACTTGACGAAGGTGTGCAGGTGCTTTTTCTCGATGAGGTAGCTGGCGATCCGCTCGATCTCGTCCGGCGGACAGCCGTGGAGGGTGGAGACGGTGACGCTGCCGGAGACGCGGGGGGAGATGCCGTCGATAAAGGCGCTCTCGCCGGGGAAGAACTCCTTGAGCACCCGGATGCACTCCTGGAAGACGGGGGTCTTGGAGGCGCCGGTCATGCTGTTGAGGAAGGCGTCGATTTTCTCCCCCTGGATGCCGGCCAGGTCGTAGCCCACGGACATGTTGAAGACAAAGGCGTCCGGGTCCCCCAGGCCGTAGACCTTGGCCATGATCTTGCAGGCGCACCAGGCCTTCACGTACTCCTCAAAGGCCTGCTGGACGTAAAGCTCGGTGGACCACTCGCAGTTATAGCACTCGTCCTCGGCCAGGATGCAGGGGCGGCTGATGCACGCGGCCAGGTCCGCGCCGTCCATCTTCTGGACGGTTTTCAGCTCGAAAAAGCGGGCGCCGGCAAAATAGCTGGCGATGATGTTCTGGGCCAGCTGGGTGTTGGGTCCGGCGGCGGGGCCGAAGGGTGTCTCGATCTTCTCGCCGAAGATGGGCAGGGTCTTTACCCCCGCCTTGTAGGGCTTATGGACGCCGAAGACGGTGCCCTCATTTTGGTACTCGGCGGTTACCCAGGTCATCAGCTCCCGGAACGGGATGGGGGTCATCAGTTCGGACATGGTTCATACCTCCAAAAATATTCAGTGTGGCGGCAGGCCCCTCCCGGCGCGGGAGGGACCCGGGCGGGAAAGCGGGCGGAACCCCGCGCCCCGTCAGGGGTTGAGCTGGCCCCACAGCTTCGCGGAGACCTCCAGAATCTGGGCGTTGACGGCCTCCTCGTCGATCTCCATGAGCTGGCGGTCCTTCATCAGGATCTTACCCGCGATCATGGTGGTCTGGCACTGCCGGCCCGTCATGCCAAAGAGCATATGGCCGTCGATGTTGGCGTCGCTGAACGGCGTGAAGGGCTTATAGTCCATGACGATGATGTCGGCGGCGGCTCCGGCCCTCAGCACGCCCAGCTCCGGGAAGCCCGCCCGCCGGGCCATCTTGGCGTTGTTCTGGAAGAGCATCTCCGTCACCTCGCACCAGCCAACGCCGGGCAGGCAGGCGTTGTGCCGCTGGATGGCCAGGGCCGCCTTGATGCTCTCGAGCATGTCGTTGGTATAGGCGTCGGTGCCCAGGCCCACCAGGATGCCCCGCTTATAGAGCTGGAGCACCGGGGAGCAGCCCACGGCGTTGCCCATGTTGCTCTCGGGGTTGTTGACGCACATGGTGTCCGTCTGCTTGATGATGTCCATCTCGGCGGCGTTCACGTGGATGCAGTGGCCAAGGATCGTCTTGGGGCCGAGGATGCCGTGGTCCTGGAGGCGCTGGACGGGGCGGCGGCCGTAGTTCTGAAGGCTGTCGTAGACGTCGTTCATGCCCTCGGACACGTGGATGTGATAGCCCACCCGGCCGGCGTTGGCGGCCTGCATCCGCTCGAAGGTCTTGTCGGAGATGGTAAAGAGGGCGTGGCCGCCGAACATGGCCTTGCGCATGTCGCTGGGGCGGCTCTCGCAGTAGTCGATGAAGTCCTTGTTTTCCTGGACGGACTGGAGGGACTTCTCCTCGCCGTCCCGGTCGCTGACCTCATAGCAGAGGCACGCCCGCATGCCCATTTCCTCCGTGACCCCGGCGATCTGCATCAGGGAGCCGGGGATCTGGCAGAAGGAGGCGTGATGGTCGAAGATGGTGGTGACGCCCTGCTTGATGGAGTCGATGACCAGGGCCTGCGCACTGGCCCGGGTCGCCGCCAGGTCCAGGTGGCGGTCGATATACCACCACTGGCCGTCCAGCACCTCATAGAAATTGGTGGGGTTGTAGCCCTTGATGGACAGGCCCCGGGCCAGGGCGGAGTAAATGTGGGTGTGGGCGTTGATAAGGCCGGGCATGATGACGCCGCCCTTGGCGTCCACAAACTCGGCCTGGGGGTATTTTGCCCGCAGGGCGGCGGTTTCACCCACCTCCACGATTTTGCCGCCGCCGGTGACAACGCCGCCGTCGGGCAGGTAGCCCGTACCTTGGGGGTCCCGGGTGATGAGCTTGCCGTTTGCCAATAGAATCATGTGGAAAATCCTCCTTTTTCATTGTGGGGGAAAAAAGAAAAGCGTTTCAAATCCGCATGGATTTGAAACACCTATCGGCCCGCATGGAGAGACAGGTGCAGGCCCGTGCGCGCGGCACTCCGTTGCAGCCATCTATCCTTGCTTGATTGTGCTTTATTCTATCCAAAAAACCGGGAGAATACAAGCCCCGGAAGAGAGAAGATTTCCGGCAGTTTTTATACAAATCGCCGGAAATCTCCCGGGATAGGGCAGGGAATTTTGAAAAACCGGGTCAAAGGCCGTGGCCGCGGACATAGTCGCAGATTTTGCCGAAGGTCTCCTCACTGAGGTCGTGCTCCACCTTGCATGCGTCAGTCGCCGCCTGTTCCGGGGATACGCCCATCAGCTCGAACAGGCGGGTGATGGTCTTGTGCCGCCCATAGATGCGGCTGGCGATCTCCAGGCCGCTGTCGGTGAGGGTGATGCTGCCGTCCGGCGCCATGTTGATATAGCCGCTCTCCCGCAGCTTTTTCATGGCGATGCTGACGCTGGGCTTGGAAAAGCCCAGTTTATTGACCACGTCAATGGAGCGCACCTGCCCGCACTGTTCTTGTATGATTAAAATGGATTCCAAATAATCCTCTGCCGACTCATGAATGACCAAGGGCGCAACGCCTCCTTCTCGCCTTTGAACTATCATAACAAAGGGCGCGGGAAAGTGCAAGATGCTTTTGTCACATCTAACTGAAAAACCAAAAATAATTTTTCCAGGAAATTCCGGCCGGAGAAGGCAAACAGGGCGGAGCCGGAAGGCTCCGCCCTGTCAGAAGGCAGGCTGTGGGACGGCGGATCAGATCTTCCCCGCCAGCACCAGCACCAGCAGCGCGAAGGTGGCCAGCAGCGCCAGGGAGAACAGCAAAAATCCCGCGTCGAAGCGGTCGCCGCTCGGGGCGCCCTCCCGCTCGGGGGCCAGGCGGGCCTTCCGCAGGGCGGTGACCACGGGCTTGTAGAGGATCAGGGTCAGGGCCATGTTCAGCCCGCCCTTGACCAGGTTGAAGGGGAGGAACACCGTGGGCAGCATGGCGGCCACGACGGAGCGGTCCATGTGCATATAGATGGGGGTGATGAGGTAGTTCCACAAAAGCATCACCACCGTCAGCGTGACGATGCCTGCGCTCAGGCCGATGACCGCCCCCTTCCGGCTGCGCATTTTCTGGTAGATAAAGGCGGCGGGGCAGGCGAAGGCGCAGGCGGCCAGCAGATTCATGATGCAGCCGATGATGCCGGTGTCACTGACGGTGAACATCTCGAGAAAGGCCACGACGATGGAGATAATGGCGGCGGACAGCGGCCCGAAGAGGAAGCCGCCGATGGCGATGACGGTGCCCTTGACCTCCATCTGCAAGAAGTTCGCCACCCTGGGCAGCAGGTTGCTCAGCAGCATGGCGAGGTAGGTCAGGGCCGTCAGCATGGCCAGGGACGTGACGGTTTTCACGCTGCTCCGGGACTCCCGGCGCATCTGAATCTCGCCGGCGGGGGCGGCGGTGATGTGGGGTTCGAAGTTGGACATAAGAAAAACACTCCTTTACAGACTTGAAAACACCCTGGACGCTTTGACTTCTCCAAGGTGAACCAAGCAGCAAAGAAGCGCGCAAAACATACGCGGGCCAAATGCCGCACTCATCTTCTTCCATCCAGACTGTGACTGTTGGTCCCGGAGTTTCACCGGGTCAGCGGGGGCCGTGCGCTGGAAAACGGCCTCCGGTCGCGGACTGTACCGCCAGTGGGGAATTTCGCCCCGCCCTGAAGACAAAGTATTCCGTTGTGTTTCCTAGGCTCAGTATACGGCAGGCGGAGGGAAAATGCAAGCCCTATTTTCACTTTTTTTGCAGATGGCGGCGGGGCAAACGGCCAAAGTCCCCCGCGCAGCCGGTCATGGCCGTCCGGGCGCAGGGCTTTTGCTCAGGCGTTGAGGGGTTCTTCTCCGAAGCAGTAATCCATCCAGCGGCTGGTGACCTCGGCCCGAAGGGCGCGGGACAGGGGGAGGGCAGAGCCTCCGGTCAGCTTCAGGCCGGAGGGGCCGGCCACCTCCACAAAGGCGAGGTTGACGAAGAACGAGGCCGTGCACAAGACAAAGCGGCGGTGGGCCAGCAGGGGCCTGACGGCATCCTGAAAGGACCCCCGGAGGCTCATGCCCTTGACCACGGAGCCGTCTGTCAGGTGGTATTGAATGCGGCGGCCCGCCAATTCCCCGTACACGATGGAGCGGAGAGGGAGCCGCCGGAAGCCGTCCTGGGTTTTGACGGTGAGAAAGGCGCGGCGTTCCCGGGCCAGGCGTTCCAGGATTTCATCCAGGACCTGGAAGAGGCGGTTCTTTTCCAGCGGCTTGATCAGATAGCCCGATGCCCTGGCACGGTAGGAGTCCACGGCGAAATCCGGGGAGAAGGCGAGGTAGACGATGTGGCCGCCCTGGTCGAACTCCCGGATGTTCAGGCCCAGCTCGATGCCGTCGGCTCCCGGCATGATGACGTCCAAAAAGTAGAGGTCGAAGGTATTTTTCAGCCGCAGATGCTCCAACAGGGCGATTGCGGAGGAAAAGGAGGCGGACGTCAGGTCCGTGCCTGGGCGGTGGAGGCGGTAATCCTGCAAGAGGGCCTCCATATGGGCGAGCTGCATGGCATCGCCGTCACAAAGGGCAATTTTGATCATAACCGCCTCCTTCCGCAATGGATAAAACGGCGCAGCAGGCCGGCGCAGCGATAGCCCGGCGAGAGAATTTTCAAGATTATAGCATACCGGGGCGAAGCGCGTCAATGACTGTTGACACAGCGCTGCGGCAAATTTTTACAGTCTTTTTTTCCAGGGAAAAGGGCGGCGGCGATGGCAAGGAGGCTGTGGGAGGCGGAGGTGTGCGCGGCGCTTTGCGCCTCCCCGCTCCGGGGCGGAGGTGGGGCGGAGCTTTTTGGGGGGCGCTCAAAGGGCGCGGGCTGTCATGGATGAATTTTTGTGCCGGGGCTTCATAGGGCGGCTGGAGGATGTTTCCGGTTTGCATGGAAGGAGTTTTCCGTCAAAATACGCCATGATGCCGTACCGGATGGAACGCTGCAGGTTTCTGTAGGCAGGCATATTTGCAGCGGCGGCAAAATAAGGATTGACATTTGAAGAGAAATTATTTATACTATTACAGTCACCTGAGCTTGCCGGGCGGCGTGGAGGAATTGAAGAGCAGGCAGTTTATCATCCGGGTGTAGCGCAGTTGGTAGCGCGCATGGTTCGGGACCATGAGGCCGTGGGTTCAAATCCCGCCACTCGGACCAGTGAAAAAGCCTTGAAACGATGAGTTTCAAGGCTTTTTTCACTGGTCCGAGTGTAATTATAGGATTTCCGTTCAAGAGCATTCCTCAAAACTAGCACAAACAAAAGCATAGCAAAAGACCGCCGGCAAAAGTCGACGGTCTTCTTGATTGGAGCGCGTGCCCACTTTCGAACCTGCGGCTCAGGAAGCGGGAAGGCGGTGTCTCCAAAGCATTGGCATGGCCGGCTTCTTCAATATTCATTCTCAACGCACCACAAGACTAATTCGCCTCTGGAGGCTCTATTTTTTGTGTTATTGCAGATTTCAATTTTCCGGTTTTACACAAATATCATTCATCTGCATCAGGTTTATCAATTCCTTCG
>JAAVYM010000118.1 GCA_022791135.1 Oscillibacter sp. | reverse complement strand
GGCCTGGATGGACTGGAGGGCGCCGATGGCCATGTCGTCGTTGTTGCAGAAGACGACCTCAACCTGGTTGCCGAACTGGGCCAGGTCGTTGGCGACGATCTCCTGGCCGCGCTCGCGCATCCAGTCGCCGCGGGTGAGGTTCAGCTCCTCGACCTCCATGCCGGCGTCGGTCAGAGCCTTGACGGAGAACTCGGTACGATACTGCGCGTCCACGTTCTCGGGATCGCCCTGCACCATGATGTAGGAGATCTTGCCGTCGCCGTTGATATCGCCCTTGTTGGGGGTGTCGAGGATCAGCTCGCCCTGCATGGTGCCGGACTGGCGGGCATCGCAGCCAACGTAGACCAGCTTGTCATAGGCGGCCATCTGCTCGGGGGAGGGTTCCCGGTTGATGAGGACGGTGGGGATGCCGGCGGCCTTAACCGTAGCAATGATCTGGTCGGCGGCGGAGGTCATGACGGGGTTGATGATCAGCGCGTCCACGCCCTGGGTGATGAAGTTGTTGATCTGCTCGTTCTGCTTGGCCTGGTCGTTAGCGCCGTCGGCGGTGGTGACCTGATAGCCCTTGCCCTCCAGAATCTCCTGGAGCGCGTTGCGGTAGGTGGTCATGAACGCATCGGTAAACTGATAGATGCACACGCCGACGGTGCCGCCGCCCTCCGGGGCGTCGGGAACGGTGGTATCAGCGGGCGGGGTAGCGGTGTCGGACGGGGCGGGTTCGCTGCCGCCGGCATTGTCGGCGGGCTTATCGCCGCCGCAGCCGGTCAGCATGGCCAGCATCATAACAGCGGCAAGAAGCAAGGCAAACGTCTTTTTCATCATAGTTCCTCCAAATCGATTTTTTGCGCTCTGAGTAGAATCCCCAAAACGCAGTTATCATTGTAGACAGGATTGGGCAAAAAGACGATAGAAAATTCTTGGAAGTTTTATGAAAAAACTCAGGTCCTTGCCGGGATGCAAAAAAAGCCGCCCGCCGCAAAGTCCCTCTCAGGGCGGCGCGGCGGGCGGTTCTTTTCGGTTTTGTGCGGGACGCTCAGGCCATCTTTTCCACCATGCGGTTTACCGCCCTGGGGCTGAGACTGTCCTCCGTCACCACTTTGGCCCGCTGGCCCACCAGAGCGTAAAGCCCCAGCAGGGACCGGGCGTCCAACATGACCGTTTCGGTGCTGAGCCAGACCTCGTAAGGGGCCTCGCAGGCAAGCCGGTGGATGCGGCGGATTTGCTCTTCGCTCTTTATATCGATGTCTCTTGTCATAATCGGTTCCTCCTTGTCTTGGCGCGGCCGGTTCGCCGGGAAGGCGCCTGGCAGGGCGCACGGCGGCCCGGCCATGCGGAAAACGCAATGGCGGGGCGGCTGTCCTCCGCCCGGGGATCCCCATAGGGTTTCCCGCGCTTTCCGCATTCGATGGATGGGATGGATTCCTCTTGGAATCAACCACATTCTAGCAAGACTCGGAAAAAATGTCAACGCCCGTTTTTATCAGATTTGCACAATTTGATACACCTGTATTTGTATACATCAACCAATATTTGACCTGTCTTACAGGTCGTCCGCGTCCTGTACAGGGACCTCATTGGGGTCCAGCGGCTGGCCGGTCCAGCTCCCCAAGGGGTCCGTTTTCGCGGCGGTAAACTGGGACAGCTCTCTGGCTTTTTCCATGGGTTTCTTCTCCGGGCGGCGCTCCATCGCGGTCACCTCCTCCTGATGATGATACCTTAGTATTTCCGTCTTTTTGCAGTTCCGCCCGGCAATATACGGAAATAAAGGAAGCGAACCCCGCTCTGGCGCAGGGTTCGCTTGCATGGCGTTTGAGCGGGGGGTCAGTTCCGCAGACTGTGCAGCGGCGCGGGAATCCTCCCGCCCCGGGCGATAAACTCCGCAGAGGACTCCGGATGCACCGGCATCACCGGCGCGCTGCCCAGCAGCCCCCCCATCTCAATGGTGCCGCCCACGGTCTTCCCCGGCGCGGGGAGGATGCGCACGGCGGTGGTCTTGTTGTTCACCATGCCGATGGCGGCCTCGTCAGCGATGATGGCGGCAATGGTCTCCGCCGGAGTGTCCCCGGGAATGGCGATCATGTCCAGGCCCACGGAGCACACGCAGGTCATGGCCTCCAGCTTGTCGATGCAGAGGGTCCCGGTCCGGGCGGCGGCGATCATGCCCTCGTCCTCGCTGACGGGGATGAAGGCCCCCGAAAGACCCCCGACGCTGGAGGACGCCATGACGCCTGTACCATTTTCAATCCACGAAAACGGTAATAAATATAGGCAAGTGTTATTACAATCACACAAGAGGG
>JAAVYM010000006.1 GCA_022791135.1 Oscillibacter sp. | reverse complement strand
GAACTTTTTGAAGATCTTCAGCGTGACAATGAAAAAGTGACTGTTCAGATCGAAAGCAATGATTTTGGTGACAACTCAGCTTTCATCGTTTAGCATCAGATATCCTCTGAAATGAAGATTTTTCCTGTCTGTGGCTTTCTGCGTGGTCAGCGGAAGGGCCGGAGAGTATGCCGTCACGAAAAACAAGCAAAAAAGTTAAAAAGACCGCTCTTTTCGAGAGAAAAGAGCGGTCTTTCTGGTGGACGATACAGGACTTGAACCTGTGACCTCCCGCACGTCAAGCGGATGCTCTACCAGCTGAGCTAATCGTCCGAACAGCAAAAATTATTATACTCATTAAGGGGGGGATTGTCAATAGAAAAATCCTCTTTTTTCGCAAATAAAGAGAAAATTTTTTGGAGGGCAGGAAATCCAAAATTCCTGGTGAAATGTCCGAAAGAGTGTGCTATAATGAAGCCAGCGTTTATCCCATTCTTTCACAGGAGGAATGATTCTAATGTTAAAACTCGACCTTTCCAAGCTGAACGGCTTCATCCCGGAGGACTACCTCACCTCCCGCCGGGACCGGCTGGCCAAGGCGGCGGAGATGGTCGCCGCCCACACAGGCCCCGGCGGCGACTTCACCGGCTGGGTATTCCTGCCCCGGGACTATGACAAGGAGGAGTTCGCCCGCATTCAGGCGGCGGCCAAGAAGATCCAGAAGCAGTCCCAGGTGCTGGTGGTCATCGGCATCGGCGGGTCCTACCTGGGGGCCCGGGCGGTGATCGAGGTGCTGCTGTCCAACAACTACAACCTGAAGAAGAAGGACACCCCCGACATCTTCTTTGCCGGAAACGGCCTGTCTACCGATGCTCTGCTGGAGCTCATCGAGCTCATCGGCGACCGGGACTTTTCGGTGAATGTCATCTCCAAGTCGGGCACTACCACCGAGCCCGCCGTCTCCTTCCGGATCTTCAAGGGCCTGCTGGAGCAGAAGTACGGCAAGGAGGGGGCCAAGGAGCGCATCTACGCCACCACCGACAAGGCCCGGGGCGCCCTGAAGGGCCTGGCCGACACCGAGGGCTATGAGGAGTTTGTGGTGCCCGACGACGTGGGTGGCCGGTACTCCGTCCTCACCGCCGTGGGCCTGCTGCCCATCGCCGTGGCCGGTGTGGACATTGACGCCCTCATGGGCGGCGCCCGCCAGGCCATGGAGGAGCTGTCCGCCCCCGGGCTGGACAACCCCGCCTGGCAGTATGCCGCTGCCCGCCACGGCCTGTATCAGAAGGGCAAGGCCGTCGAGGTGCTGGCCGGCTACGAGCCCCGGTTCCGCTTCTTTGCCGAGTGGTGGAAGCAGCTCTACGGCGAGAGCGAGGGCAAGGACGGCAAGGGCCTCTTCCCCGCCAGCGTGGAGTTCACCGCCGATCTGCACTCCATGGGCCAGTATATCCAGGATGGCGAGCGCATCATGTTCGAGACGGTGGTCTCCTTCGCCCCTGCGGGAGAGTACACCATCCCCAACGACCCTGCCAACGTGGACGGCCTGAATTTCCTGTCCGGCAAGCCCCTGGCCTTTGTGGCCGAGCAGGCCATGCGGGGCACCATCCTGGCCCATGTGGACGGCGGCGTGCCCAACGTGCTCATCGAGCTGCCCCAGATCGGCGAGGCCAGCATCGGCTACCTGATCTACTTCTTCGAGTATGTCTGCGGCCTCTCCGGCCACCTGCTGGAGGTCAACCCCTTCGATCAGCCCGGCGTGGAGGCTTATAAGAAGAACATGTTCGCCCTGCTGGGCAAGCCCGGTTATGAGGAGCAAAAGGCTGCCCTGGAGGCCAAGCTGGGCAAATAAGCCGTGGTCTTGCGCCTGAGAGGTGTCTTCTCACTGTTCCTCCGGCTCCTGGAGAGCTGCCCTCTGACGGGCGGCCTCCCGGGCCGCGTGGGGCAACGTTCCCAGCAGAAACTGATCCGGCGCGGCGGAGCCGTGGCGGGGGTTCTCCCCGGATTCGCCGCGCCGCTTTTGGAATTAAAAAGCAATCGATTACTTGCCTCAAAATCATCACTTTAAGGAGGAACTTATGAAACAGGCAATCCAAATCGGCGCAGGTAATATCGGCAGGGGCTTCATCGGTGCCCTGCTGTCTCAGGCCGGCTGGCACGTCACCTTCGCCGACGTCGTCGAGCCGGTCATCCACGCCCTCAACGCCGATCACCGCTACACCGTCCACATCCTGGACAAGGAACCCGGCGAGCTTACCATTGAGAACGTGGACGGCGTCCTCTCCACCTCCCCGGAGTTCGCCCAGCGGGTGGCTCAGTGCGACCTGATCACCACCGCCGTGGGTCCTAACGTCCTGCCCATCATCGCCAAGTCCATCGCCGCCGGAATCCAGGCCCGGAGAGCCGCCGGGAACACCGCGCCGATGAACGTGGTATGCTGCGAGAACGGCCTGCGGACCACCACAAGGCTCAAAAACGAGGTGACCAAGCACCTGGGCGCGGAGGATAACGCCTTCCTGGAGGAAAACATTGGCTTTGCCGACTGCGCCGTGGACCGCATCTGCCCCAAGCCCAACTTCGAGAACATCCTCGACGCCGCCGTGGAGCGCTACTGCGAGTGGGATGTGGAGCGCGCCGCCTGGAAGGGCGAGCAGACGGAAATCCCCGGCATGACCTACGCCGACAACCTGATGGCCTATCTGGAGCGCAAGCTCTTCACCCTCAACAGCGGGCACGCCATCTGCGCTTATCTTGGCAGCCTGAAGGGATACCGGACCATCCTGGAGAGCATCCAGGACCCCGCCATCGGCGAGATTGTCCACGCCGCCATCTCCGAAAGCGGCGAGGGCTTGATCCGGGAGTTCGGCTTTGACCCCGACGCCCACCACGCCTATGTGGAAAAAATCTTCGCCCGCTATCAGAACCCCTTCCTGGAGGACGAGGTGCTCCGGGTGGGCCGGGAACCCATCCGGAAGCTGGAGGCCGGCGACCGGCTCATCAAGCCCCTGACCACCACCGCCTCTTATGGCCTGCCGGTGGATCACCTGATCTTCGGGGCCGCCGCCGCCCTTCGCTTCGACTGTGCCGAGGACCCCCAGAGCGTGGAGCTTTTGGGCAAGGTAAAGGCGGAGGGTCCCGCCGCCGCCCTGGCAGCCTACTCCGGTCTAAAGCCGGAAAACCCGCTCCTCGGCCGCATCCTGGACGTCTACCGCGCGCTGGCTGTTGCGAAAAAATAAGGCTAAACGGCGGAGGGAATTTCCCTCCGCCGCTGTTCTGCCGTTCAAAGTACGCCTTCCGGCTCAGGGGCAATCCTGCCCAGCGGCGCCTTCGCTGCTTTTCCCTCTTCCCTTTTCTGCCGCTTTCTGGTAAAATGAAGCGACGAACGCCTTTCAAAAAGGAGGGAACGCCTATGCGCCGCTATCTCGCCGCCCTGCTGGCAGCACTCCATCTGCTGGCCTTTTTCCCTCCCGCCCTCGCGGCGGAGTGGGACCCCACAGACCCCAACGACCCCCTCTTGTGGGAGCCGGATCTCCCTGCTTTTGATGGCCCCATGCCCCGGACCGGAGAGACCGAGGATAACTTCCGCATCATCCTCAGCTTCACCGGGGACATGCTGCTGGCCTCCCTCCACGGCAAGCGGGCGGCGGGAAACTTCCTGGACTATGCCGCCAAGGAGGACCCCTCCTATTTTCTCCAGAACGTCCGGCCAATTTTCGAGGCCGACGACTTCACCGTGGTGAACCTGGAAAACGTGCTGACAGACCGGCCGCTAACCCCTGTAGAGAAAAAAACCGACCCCGCCTTTTGGTTCCGTGCCCCCACGAGCAACACTGCCATTCTCACCTCCTCCAGCGTGGAGGCGGTCTCCCTGGCCAATAACCACACCGGTGATTACGGTTCCAAGGGTGCCTCGGACACCGTCCGGGCCGTTGCCGGGGCCGGGCTGGAGTACGGAAACAACAACCGCACCTTCTATCTGGAGAAAAACGGCTACCGGATTGCCGTCATCTGCCACGGCCTTTGGACCGAGGGACAGGCTGGCGCCATCATCCAGCGCATCAAGGCTGCGGAAGCGGACTCCGATTTCCAGATCGTCTTTTACCACGGCGGCGCGGAGGGAGTTCACACGCCGGAAGCATGGCGGGTCCAAGCCTCCCGCCGCCTGGCCGACAACGGCGCGGACCTGGTGCTGGGCAACCACCCCCATGTCCTTCAGCCAAGGGAAGTCTATCAAGGCACGGAAATTGTCTACTCCCTGGGCAACTTCTGCTTCGGCGGCAGCCGCAATCCCAAAAACCGCACCATCATCTACCAGCTCATCCTCTGCATTGAGGACGGCAAGCTGGTGGACACAGCGTCGGAAATGATCCCCTGTTATGTCTACACCGGCTCGGTCAACAACTACTGCCCCGCCCCCATCACCGACGAGGAACAGTGCCGCCGGGTGCTGGACTTCATGAACGGGAAGGCGAAGCTGCCGTACTGATTCGGGGCAGGAACGAGCGGCTGGAAGCCGCTCGTTTCTTCCGCAGCCGCCGCCGTTTGCCGGAGGGCTTCCCAAAGGCCCCGCTCCAGGCATCAAAACAGCTCCAACAGGGCCTTTACCACCGTGCTCACGCCGCCGGCGATGAACACGAAAATCACCAGCCTATCCGCCGTCCGGTCGCTGATATGGCGGTCCAGCCGCGTGCCAATGGCAATTCCCAAAAAGGCCCCAGGCAGCGCCGCCAGAGTAAGCATCAGGCACTCCCGGGTGTACATGCCGTTCCAGAGGTACACCGCCAGACGGAAGGCACACTCCAACAGAAATACGAAGCAGACGTTGCTTCGGAAACCTTCCCGGTTTTCGGAGACCCGGTGCAGGTAGGCCAGCACCAAAAGGTTGATGCCAAACAACCCCGCCGTCAGGCCGGAGAGGAAGGAAACCGCGCTCCGGACCACCGGATTCGGTTTTCGCTTCTTTGCCGACTCCCGGGTCAGCATCTCGATTCCAGACAGGATGATCACCGCGCCCAGCCCGAGCTTCAGAATGGCCGGGGACCCATAGCGCAGCAAAAACACCCCAGGCAAAATGCCAAGCAGCACAAACACACTGACCGGAAGCACCAGCCGCCAGGAAAAATGCCGGCGGTTCTGCCAAACCATCTTGCTGTTCAGCAGCAGGGATACGGGAACCTGGCCGGGGGTAATGACCCGGTTGGGCAGCGCCATGGACAGCAGCGGCCCAGAAATCAGCGGGTCTCCAAAGCCCACCATCCCCTTGCAGATAGACGCAACCAAGACGCTGGCAAAGCAGTAAACCATCAGTCCACCGTTCATGCTTTCTCTCTCCTTCCGCTTCTACGCAGCTTATCCGGCCCTTGGGACTGCCGGCTCCCCGTTTTCGAGATTTATTATGAATTCCCGCAATCAATCCACCGCAGGGGGTATCTGGATGGAATACATCGACGCCAAGTCCATCGTAAACCGGACCAAAGATCCCCGCTGGTTCGGCGCGGAATACAATATGAACATCTACCGGGGCTGTCCCCACGGCTGCATCTACTGCGACAGCCGCAGCGACTGCTATCAAAACAGCTCTTTCGACCAGGTGCGGGCCAAGCGGGACGCCCTGCGCATCATCCGGGACGACCTGGAGCGCAAGGCTAAGACCGGCGTGGTCTCCACCGGCTCGATGAGCGACCCCTATAACCCTTTTGAGGAGGAGCTGCTCCTCACCCGCCGGGCATTGACGCTGCTGGAAGCCTATGGCTTCGGCGCGGCTATCGCCACCAAGAGCGACCTCATCACCCGGGACATCGACGTGCTCTCCTCCATCCAGCGCTCCATGCCGGTCATCTGCAAGCTGACTCTCACCACCTGCAGCGACCCCCTGGCCGCCAAGCTGGAACCCCGCGCCCCCTCTCCCAGCCGCCGCCTGGCGGCTCTGGAGCGGCTGAGCCGGGCGGGGCTTTTCACCGGCGTCTTGATGATGCCCATTCTGCCCTTTCTGGAGGACAGTCCCGACAATATCCGCCAAATCGTGGACCGGGCCGCAGACGCCGGGGCACGGTTTATCTATCCCGCCATGGGCATGACCTGCCGGGCGGGACAGCGGGAATTCTTTTACCGGCAGCTGGAGCTGTGCTTCCCCGGCCAGGGCCTGGCGGAGCGGTACCGCCGCCGGTACGGCGATCGCTATCTGTGCACCAGTCCCAGGGCGCGGGAATTATGGGCGCTGTTTCAGGACCAGTGCCGCCGCCGGGGCCTGCTCTGCTCCATGAGCCGCATCATTGCCGCCTCCCGCCGGGGGTGCGGCATGGATCAGCTCAGCTTGTTCTGACCTGCCGTCCAAAACCTGCCGCCCCTCGGGCCTCTCCGGGAGCGGGTCTTCTTTCATGCAGTCCATCACCACGTCAAGAATGTGCACTGGGGAGAGCTGAAGGGCACTGCACTTCTCCGCAATTTGAAGGACCTTTTTCCGATCGTCCGAAAAGGGAGCCACCACCGCCACGTTGATCCAACGCTCGTCGAAGCGCTCCTTTGCCAGCAGCCCGTATGTCTTCTGCCGGCGCCACGGTTCCTCCAGCGTCAGCACGGTGTAGCAGTACCGGTCCTGCCGGCCTTTCTCCGGCTCGCCGCCGCCTTCTTCCGCCCGCAGTTTCTCCGAGAGGTGAAACGCGTCCCGGAGCAGGTTCAGCGCATCCTCCCCGATGCGCCGGGCCGGTTCTTCCAGCGAACCCACCTGGAGAGAGAGTCTATCCAGGTACATTCCGGCGGCCGCATCCGAAACGCCGTCTTCCATAAGCAGCTCCGCCAGGGGAATGCCCAGCCGCTTGGCGATCAGCTCCAAGGTGTCCACCCGCGGAATCCGCCGGCCTCCCTCATACTCCTCCAGGGAGGAGAGGGAAATCCCCACCTCCCGGGAAAAATCCGCCATGGTCCTGCCTTCCCGTATCCGTTCTCGTTTGAGCCTTGCTGCAAATATCGCTTGAATGTCCAAAAGAGCACCTCCTTATCTATTAGCATAAAAAGGCGAGATTTGGAAGTAAACACCAAACAAGTCCCATTTGTACCAATATTCTGGTATTCGGAAAACCGGGTTTCCAGTCGTATATGATATCATAGGAAGCAGGCAGAAACAATCCCCGCCGCCATTCTTTTCCAGAGTTCACCGCAGCCGCCATCTCCCGTTTTGGGCCGGTCCACGAAGAAAATGATTGCCATTTTCCCCTCCGTCCGGTATTATAAGGGAGAATAGGAAGGAGAGGACCCCTCATGAGAGAACTGACGCCCCAGCTGATCCATTCCCTCAAGCACTATTCCCGGCAGGACCTGGCAAAGGACCTGACCGCCGGAATCATCGTCGCCATCATCGCCCTGCCCCTGTCCATCGCCCTGGCCTTGGCCTCCGGCGTATCCCCAGAGCAGGGGCTGTACACCGCCATCATTGCCGGCTTCCTGATCTCCGCCCTGGGCGGAAGCAAGGTGCAAATCGCCGGCCCTACCGCCGCCTTCGCCACCATCGTGGCGGGCATCGTGGCCCGCAGCGGTATGGAGGGCCTGGCCACCGCTACCATCCTGGCGGGCATCCTGCTGATTTTGATGGGTGTGCTGCGGATGGGCAGCATGATTAAGTTCATCCCCTATACCATCACCACCGGCTTCACCGCCGGCATCGCCGTCACGATCCTCATCGGCCAGCTGAAGGATTTCTTCGGCCTGACGTTTCAAAATGCTCCCGTAGAGACGATGGAGAAGCTGGAGGAGGTCATCCGGACTTTTCCTACGGTGAACTGGGCCGCCGCAGCAGTGGGATGCCTGGCTCTGGCGGTGCTGATCCTCTGGCCCAGGCTCTTTCCAAAGATTCCGCCGTCCCTGATCGCCGTGATCGTCACCGCCGGGGCGGTAAAGCTGCTGGCCCTGCCGGTGAACACCATCGGGGACCTCTACACCATCTCCAGCGCCCTGCCCAGGCTCACCCTGCCCGCCCTGTCCTATGACACCGTGGCGGCAGTGCTGCCCGACGCCTTCACCATCGCCGTGCTGGCCGCCATCGAGTCGCTGCTGTCCGCCGTGGTGGCCGACGAGATGATCAGCGCCCGGCATAACTCCAATATGGAGCTGGTCGCCCAGGGCGTGGGCAACGCCGCCTCGGCGCTGTTTGGCGGCATCCCCGCCACCGGGGCCATCGCCCGGACCGCCGCCAACATCAAAAACGGGGGCCGCTCCCCTGTGGCGGGCATGGTTCACGCGGTGGTCTTGCTGCTGGTGCTGGTACTGCTGATGCCCTATGCCGCGCTGATTCCCATGCCCTGCATCGCCGCCATTTTGTTCCAGGTGGCCTATAACATGAGCGGCTGGCGGACCGTTATAAAAGTGGCAAAGCACTCGCCCAAAAGCGACGTGGCCGTGCTGGCCGCCACCTTCCTGCTGACGGTGGTCTTCGACCTGGTGGTTGCCATCGCGGTGGGATTGTCCCTGGCCTGTTTACTGTTCATGAAGCGCATGGCGGACGTGGCCGTGGTAAAAGAGTGGGAGTACGTAGAGGACACCGGCGACGGCCAGGGTCGCCTGAAGCCCGTGCCCTCCCATGTGATGGTCTATGAGATCAGCGGCCCCATGTTCTTCGGCGCAGCGGACAAGATCCCCCACATCGAGCGGAACACCGGGCGGCATGTGCTGATCCTGCGGATGCGCTCCGTGCCCGCCATGGACATCACCGCCCTCAACAGCCTCCAGCGGCTTTGCGAGGAGTGCAAGGACAAAGGAATCCAGGTCATCTTCTCCCATGTCAACGACCAGCCCATGTCCGTGTTCCGCAAGTCCGGCTTGTACGAGCAGATAGGGCCGGAGGGCTTTGCGCCCAACATCGATGCGGCGCTGGCCAGGGCGTCGGAGCTGGAAACGGTCCTTCGGTAACGCCCCGTCCCAAAAAGCCAGCCCCCTGCGGCACAAATGTATTTGTGCCGCAGGGGGCTTTTCCGCTTTTGGAAGCGGCGATTATTTCGGGTTGTTGGCCAGGGCCGCTGTGACGGCCAGGTAACCCACGATGCCCTCTTCCATCATCTCGATGGAAATGCTGTCCTCCACGGTGTGGCACAGCCGCTCCTCCGCCGGGGAGTAGCCCAGGCACTTCACGCCCTTGGCGGTGAGGTGCCCCGTATCCGTAGCCAGGTCCCATGTCTTGAGCTGAATGGGGTGCCCCACCGCCGCCTCAATGGCCGCCTTGGCCTGGACCACGTGGGGGTCGTCCGCCCGGGCGCTGAAGGGATATTCCCCCTGATATCCCCGGTCCTCCACCCCGGTGTAGGTGGTCAGGGGGAAGTAGAGAATATCCACCCGGGCAGTGACGCCGGGAATCTCTCCGCAGCGGTCCAGCGCCGCCTGAAGCTTGGCCCGGACCACATCCTCCGTGTCCCCGCCGGTCTGACGGTAGTCCAGGTACAGCACCAGCTCGTTGGGAATCACGTTGGTCCCCTTTTCCGAGGACTCGATTTTCGTCGCGCACATGGAGGACTTGCCGAACAGCTCGTCGCTGCCCATCTCCACCTTGTCCAGCTCCGGCAGCAGCCGCTTCAAAAAGTCGAAGGGGTTGCTGCCCAGATCCGGCCGGGACGCATGGCAAGATTTCCCGCTGATAGTGATGTAAGCGCAGCAGCGGCCCCGGCTGCCGATGGAGAGATTGTTCTCCGTGGCCTCGCCGATGATGGCGTAATCCGTCAGCATCCGATTTTCCCGAGTTTGGGCCATGGTGCCGAAGCCCGCGATCTCCTCGGCGATGACGCAGGAGGTCACCACGTCCCCCTTGGGCAGCAGCCCCGCCTCCCGCAGCAAAACCGGCGTATACAGCTGGATCGCCATAGTCCCCTTGGTGTCCGAGGCTCCCCGGCCCCAGATCCGTCCCTCCTCGACCACGCCGCCATAGGGCGGGCGCTTCCAGCGGGACTCGTCCCCGGCGTCCACCACGTCCATGTGGCAGTTCAGCGTGACGGAGCAGCCGCCGCCGCTGCCCTTCACCGTGCCGAAGATGCTGCCGTACCGGTCCACGACCACCTCGTCGTAGCCCAGATCCTCCATTTTTTTTCGGATATACCCGGCCACCTCTCCCTCGTGGAGGGACTGGGAGTTGATTTGGATCAGCTCAGAGGCGGTCCGGACGATTTCGTCCTTGTACTTTGCGGCGATGGCCTTCATCTGTTCGTTCATAGCGTTCTCCAATCCTGTTGATTTTCCGGTTCCTGGTAGGGATATCATACCACAGCTCCCGGAAATACGCAACCGGAACCGTGAAAGCCTTTCGCCATTCCGGCCGGAAGCGGAGTCTCAGTCCTCAATTTTTTTGATATCCATATCCTTCGGCAGGACCAGGCTCAAGATGATGGACACCACGAAGACCACCGCCACCACGTTGGAGGAAAAGACGGAGCGGATGGTCTCCGGGAAGATGTTCCAGATATCCGCCTCGCTGGCTGCGGTGAAGCCAATGCCGATGGCCAGGGACAGCGAGGCGATGGTCACATTCCGCTGGGAAAAGCCACAGTTGGCGATCATCTGCATACCGGAGATGACGATGGAGCCGAACATCATGATGGTGCACCCGCCCAGCACAGACTCCGGCAGCGAGGCAAAGAAATTGCCCACCGGCGGCAGCAGTCCCGCCAGCAGCATACACGCCGCGCCGGTCATGATGGTAAAGCGGTTCACCACCTTGGTCATGGCCACCAGACCCACGTTTTGGGAGAAGGAGGTCACTGGCGGGCAGCCAAAGAGGGCGGCAATGGTGGACGCGTAGCCGTCGCAGGCCAGGGAGCCGGAGATCTCCTCGCTGGTGATCTCCCGTTCCAGGCCGCCGGAGACCAGGGCGGAGGTGTCGCCGATGGTCTCCGCCGCAGACACCAGGAAAATGATGCAGGCCGAAGCCACCGCACCGAGGTGGAACTCCGGCATGTAGGGCAGGAAATGGGGCAGGGAGATCAGCCCTCCGGACATCAGCGGCCCCAGGTCCACCTTTCCCATGAAGATGGCGGCAATGTAACCCACCACCAGGCCCGCCAGGACGCTGAGCTGCTTTAAGTACCCCTTCGCCAGAGTGTTCCACAACAGGCACGCCGCCAGGGTGATAACGCCCAGCAGCAGATTCTGGGCGGACCCGAAGTCTTCAGCGTAGCCGCCGCCGAAGGAGCGGGTGCCCACCGTGAAGAGGGAGAAGCCGATGGCCGTCACCACCGACGCCGCCACGATGGGCGTGATGATTTTCCGCCAGTAGTTGGCCAGCAGACCCAGGGTGCCCTCCATCAGGCCGCCCACAATCACCGCGCCGATGAGGGCGGGATAGCCGTAGTTGGCGGCAATGGAGCTGAGCACCGCAACGAAGGTAAAGCTGACGCCCATAACCACCGGCAGCCGGGATCCCACCTTCCAAATGGGGTAGAGCTGAATCAGCGTGGCGATACCCGCCACAAACATGGCGTTTTGAAGCAGGATCGCCACCTCCGCCTGGCTGATAGCGGGCTGAGCGGAGGCGGCAATCAGGGTAATGGGGGCCAGGTTGGACACGAACATGGCCAGAATATGCTGAAGCCCAAAGGGGATGGCCTTCCCCAGGGGCACCCGGCCGTCCAGCCGGTAGATGTTGCTGATGCTGCAATCCGGGGCTTGCTGTGTCTTCTTCATCTTTGTCGTTTCCTTTCTCCTCACACATCGCGCGGCCGGAGGCTCGCTCCGCCCGCGCAGGAACTGCGGCTTCGCCTTCTCCCCAGCGCCGCCGCTTACAAATTCTATTATATGCATAAAGGTCGACCTTTGTCAAAGAAATTTTTAGTTATTCTCCAAAAAATCATTTGCATCTCCGCGGTCAAAAAAAGGACCCGCGCCCCGCGAGTCCTCCGGCCGGCGGAAGCGTAAGCTTACCGGCCAAATTATCTACAGCCAAGCCGTTCCCAGAAGTTCGTCCTTTCCAGCGCGGCCCATCAGCTCCGGGACCACGTCCCGGGCCTGCTTGCCCTGATAAAGCACCTCGTAGGCACAGCGGCAGATGGGCATTTCCACACCCTCCCGTTCGGCAAGCTGGCAGACGCTCTCGGCGGCATAGTAGCCCTCCACCACCGCGCCCACCTCCTCCATGGCCTGCCGGACGCCCTTGCCCTGACCGATCAGGATGCCCGCCCGGTTGTTCCGGGAGTGTATGGAGGTGCAGGTGACAATCAGATCCCCCATGCCCGCCAGACCCCCGAAGGTCCGCCGCTGGCCGCCCATGTGCTCCCCCAGCCGGGTGATCTCCGCCATGGCCCGGGTCATCAGCAGCGCCTTCGTGTTGTCCTGGAAGCCCAGTCCCGCGCAGATGCCGCAGCTGAGGGCGATGACGTTTTTCAGCGCCGCCGCCAGCTCCACGCCCACAATATCATAGCTGGTGTAGACCCGGAAACAGTCGTTCATAAATGCGGACTGGACCAGCCGGGCGGCGTCCCGCTCCGGGCAGGCCGCCACGCAGCCCGTGGGCAGGCGCAGCCCCACCTCCTCCGCGTGGGAGGGGCCGGACAGGGCCACCACCGGGCATACGCCCTGCGTGGCCTCCCGAAGAATCTGGCTCATCCGGAGGTTCGTGTCCCGCTCAATGCCCTTGGACACCGTCACCAGGACGGAATCTGGGCGAAGGTAGGGGGCGATCCGCCCACCTGTCTCCCGGACGGCGAAGGAGGGCGGCGCGCTGACCACCAGCTCCGCCCCCTCCAGACAGGCCAGATCCCCGGTGATATTCAGCCCTTCCGGCAGGGGAACGCCCTTCAGCAAGGGATTCTCCCGGGTCCGGGCCATCTCCTCCGCCTTGGCGGGGGTCCGGCACCAGAGAGTCACATCGTGCCCATTGTCCAGCAGCACCAGGGCCAGGGCCGTGCCCCAGCCGCCGCTGCCCAGCACCACCGTTCTCATGAGCCACCCTCCTTTTTCTTGTGGAAGCACAGCTTTCGCTCCGTGCCGTGGAGCAGCCGCTCCGCGTTGCCCCGGTGCTTCCACACCACCAGCCCCCCGCAGAGGAAGGCCAGCACCACAATCTTGACCTCCGGATAGCAGTACCAGCTGATAAAGGGAAAGCTGGCCCCGGCCCAGAGGGACCCCAGGGATACGTACCGGGTCAGGGCCGTCAGAATCAAAAAGCCCCCCCAGACCACCAGCGCGATGCGCCAGTCAATCATAATGGCGATCGTCCCGCCGGAGAGGATGCCCTTTCCCCCCTTAAAGTGGAACATGCAGGGGAACATGTGTCCCAGCAGGCAGAACAGGCCCGCGAAATACTTCCCCAGCACCGGGTTCCAGGAGAAGAGCCAGCTCCCCAGCAGCACGGCGAAAACCGCCTTTAAAACGTCGCATAGGATAACCGCGAAGGTCAGCCCGCCGCCGAAGGTGCGGTGAAAATTCGTCAATCCCGCGTTGCCGCTGCCGTGTTTCCGGATGTCGTCCCGGAGGATATACTTGGACACGATGACCGCGCCGTTGAAGCAGCCCAGAAAATAAGAGGCCACCAACACGATGACTACTACCAAAATCAGCTCCAGCCCGGAGGGAACCGAATAAATGGAAATGGAGTTTCCCATGCTCAAACCTCCTTGTCGCTCTTCTGCCGGATGGAGATACGGATGGGCGTCCCCTCCAGGCCGAAGGTATTTCGGATGCAGTTTTCCAAATAGCGCTGATAAGAGAAGTGGAACAGCCGGGAATCGTTGCAAAAGATGACATAGTGGGGCGGCTTGATTCCCACCTGGGTCATATAGTAGATTTTCAGCCGCCGCCCTTTGTCCGTGGGGGGCTGGACCCGGGTCTGGGCGTCCGCCAGCACGTCGTTCAGCATCCCCGTTGTAATCCGGGTGGATGCCTGATTCGAGACATAATCAATGAGTTCAAAAAGCCGGTCCACCCGCTGGCCGGTCTTGGCGGAGATGAAAAGGATGGGCGCGTAGGTCATGAAGCTCAGGCCCTTGCGGATGTCCTCCCGCATATGGTCCATGGTCTTGCCGTCCTTCTCCACCAGGTCCCACTTGTTCACGACGATAATGCTGGCCTTCCCCGCCTCGTGGGCCAACCCCGCCACCTTGGTATCCTGCTCCGTGACGCCCTCGCAGGCATCAATCAGGATGAGACATACGTCCGAACGCTCAATGGCCATGGTGGCCCGAAGGACGCTGTACTTCTCAATCGCCTCCTCCACCTTGGATTTACGCCGGAGGCCCGCCGTGTCGATGAAAACGAACGCTCCCTTATCGTTTTCAAATCGGGAGTCGATGGCGTCCCGGGTGGTGCCCGCCACATCGGAGACGATGACCCGTTCCTCCCCCAGGATCCGGTTCACCAGGGAGGATTTTCCCGCGTTGGGCTTGCCGATGACGGCCACCTTGATGGCGTCGTCCTCTTCTTCCTCCTGCGTCTCCGCCGGGAAATACTGAAGGCACGCGTCCAGCAAATCGCCGGTGCCGTGGCCATGGACGGCGGAGACGGCGATAGGATCCCCCAGGCCCAGGTTATAAAACTCGTAAAAATCCGGGTCCGGCGCGCCGGTGGAGTCCATCTTGTTCACCGCCAGCACGATGGGCTTCCCGCTGCGCAAAAGCATAGAGGCCACCTCCTGGTCCGAGGCGGTGAGGCCCGTGCGGATGTCGGTGAGGAACACAATGACCGTGGCGGTCTCGATGGCGGTCCGGGCCTGGTCCCGCATGAACTCCAGGATCTGGTTGTCTGTCCGGGGTTCGATGCCGCCGGTGTCCACCAGGGTGAAGGAGCGCCCGCACCAGTCGGACTCCCCGTAGATGCGGTCCCGGGTGACGCCGGG
>JAAVYM010000089.1 GCA_022791135.1 Oscillibacter sp. | reverse complement strand
GAGGTCCGAAGCGAAACGGTATTCCGCACGCTTCAGATCCGGCGTCATAATTTATGCGGCGTTCGTTGGCTCACCCACCGGGGTCTGCTCCGCAACGGCCTGAATCAATTCCCTCATGCAATCGAAAAACTTTTGGGATACACGGCCATTTTGGGCACGGTAATATTGCAGATGCTCACATTTTCCATCCTCGATGGTGGCGCTGTGCAGCTTGTCATTGATCCAGCCCTGGGTACGGAGCGGAACACTTACATAGTGCAGCCGCATCAGGTAGTTGACGATAGAATAGGCGCTGAAATGATACCGGCTCTGATAAAACACAACGGTTGTGTTTCTCAAAATGCCGTCCTCGCGGATGATCTGAATAGCTGCCGAAACCATCTCCTCAGCCTCTTTGTTTTGGGCCTCGCAGTATGCCTTTTCCTCTTCCGCAGCACGAATCCGGCGGGCAGACTCCTCCGCCAATGCGGCGCCGGCCGCCTCATTGCTGCCCTTCTTAAAATATGGTGGACGGCTGATTATGTAGCCGTCCACCATAGTAAAATGATTTGCGGGAACTTCTCCCCCATGTATCACAGACCAAACACAGGCCAGCGATCCGCCCGCTCAAAGTCATAGCAGGCCCTGGCAGTGTTCAGCTCAATGGGGTACACTCCCAGCACATGGCCGCCATAGAGGGCAACATCAGCAGCATAGAAGCGCTCGGCCTCCTGGACGGTAGGCTTTTTCACGCCACAAATGCACATCCAGTAATCATTGCTGCTCTCCTTTATACTGGCTCTATAAACACATCTGCAAAAAAAGTTTGATTTTCTTGTCACAAATCCAGCTTGCGACAGTCTAATCTTCAGGAGGTGTTTTTATGAGCACAAAAGAAAATCAAGACCTGTCTGCCCTGATTGAGCAAGCTACCGCTGGAGATAAGACGGCGCTGGAAACCGTGCTGACGGGTGTGCAGGATCTGGTATTCAATCTATCCCTGCGGATGCTGGGTACATTCCATGACGCAGAGGATGCGTCCCAGGACATTCTTCTGAAAGTGATGACCCATCTCTCATCCTTTAAAGGTGAGGGCACATTCACTACTTGGGTATTCCGCATTGCGGTAAACCATCTCAATGACTACAAGAAGCATATGTTCGCCCAGTTCCCTCTGAGCTTTGAGTTTTACGGAGATGACATCCGCAACGGAAAGATTCAGGATGTGCCCGACCTGACCCAGAATGTGGAAAAGGCGATTCTGGCCGAAGAGCTGAAGCTGTCCTGTACGAACATCATGCTCCAGTGTCTGGACCCGGAGAGCCGGTGTATCTTTATTCTGGGTACGATGTTCCGAGTGGACGGCCGGATTGCCGGGGATATTCTGGGCATCACTCCGGAAGCCTACCGCCAGCGGCTGTCCAGGGTGCGGAAAAAGATGGCCGGTTTTCTCTCCGAATACTGCGGAGAGTATGGAAAGGGAACCTGCCATTGCGCCAACCGCGTCAACTATGCCATCCAGAATCACCGGATCGCCCCCGACCAGCTGGACTTCACCGCCACCAAGCCAAGCGATACCGCTGTAGAGGTAAAAGCGGCCATGGAGGAGATCGACGGATACTCCCAGCAGTTCTCGTTCTGCCGGGCGTACCAGTCTACTGAGCGGCTGAAACAGATGATCCGGGACTTTCTGAACGGCCCGGCCTTTTCCACGGTTGCGGAAGCGTAGGGGATGAAACGATGAATACGCAGATGATTTTGGACTATTTGACCGAGCTGAGCGCCAACAACAACCGGGAGTGGTATCACGCCCATAAGGCCGCGTACCAGGCGGCTAACGGGCAGTTTGAGGAGCTGATCCAGGCACTGATGCTTAAAATTGGGGAATTTGACGGCAGTATCCTCGCTCACGCTCCCAAGGAGCTGACCTTCAAGCTGGTTCGGGACACCAGATTCAGCCATGACAAGTCCCCCTATAACCCCGCCTTCCGGGCGCACATCTCGTCCATGGGAAAGCTGCCCATTCCGGTGGGCTACTATCTGATGCTCAAGCCGGGCGGACAGTCCTTCCTGGGCGGCGGCCTGTTCGCTGATATGTTCAAGGACGCTACCAAGATGGCGCGGGATTACATCTCGGAGCACGGCGGAGAGTGGGAGGCCATCATTACCGCTCCGACCTTTCAGGAGCATTTTACGGTGGGCGGGTCAGCGCTGAAAAATGTCCCGGCTGGATACGAGAAAGACCATCCCCAGGCGGAATATCTGAAATATAAAAGCTGGTATCTGGAATACCCCATTCAGGACGAAGATCTTGCGGACGGCGATCTGTTCTTAGCCAAAGCGGCGGACACCTTCCGGCTGATGAAGCCATTCAACGATTATCTGAACAAGGCTCTTGCAGGATTCAAAATGCCCACACGGTGAAGGATGATTTCTGCGTAAACCGCTGAAGGGCAGCGCCTCACAATGAAGCGCCGCCCTCCGTGTATAGGAAACCACTCTCTATTCATTTGTTGGCAAGGTCTGCATGAGGGTAAAAAAATGCTGCTCCTTGCCACTGCTGAAATAGTTATACCACGCTTCCAGCGTATCAGGCTGAAAGACTTCCAAACGCTCAATGATCTGCCTTGCCCACAACAAAGCTCCAGTGGAACTTGCGGTAATCAAGTTGTGGTCTGCAACAGAGGGGCTATCAACATAGAAGTGCTGTCCTTTGTAATGGGGAGAACACATTTCAAGGTATCCCATCCCATTACTGGTGTGCGGGCGGTGATCCAACAGGCCAGCATTTGCCAATGCAGCAGTGGCACCGCAGACGGCACATACCGTAGCACCTGCTAAAAGAAGTTCCCCCGCTTTTTCAATAATTGCACCATGATTCAGGTCATTCCAGGTGTTTGCTCCTGGCAGCAGTAATACACTTTTTTCGTTTACTGCAATATCGCTGATGGAGCAATCAGGAATGATAGTGAGGCCGCCCATTGTCTTGACAGGCTCTTTTGCGATACCGACTGTTTTGACCGATATATTCGGCGCATCCTTTTTGAAAAAGCGTTTAGAGTTGAGTTCTGCGGTAGCATACCCCATTTCCCAATCTGCCAAGGTATCAAGGATATAAACATAGACTGTAATCATGCCTTTCCTCCGTTTTCATTTTCTATTTGCTGTTGGCTTCTTCATTGTACCAATCAATCGTTGACATCAGTATGGCAACAATCTATAATGAAAGAGGATTTTGGAAAG
>JAAVYM010000088.1 GCA_022791135.1 Oscillibacter sp. | reverse complement strand
TGTAGCTGGCACACAGTGGGGCAACAAGAAGTACATGAATATGAAGCACTTAGTGGCTACCCGGGAGGATGCCTCTATTGCTGGCTGATTCTATTCTGCCAGAGCCTGCAAACTTTTTTGCGCATTATTCTTGACATTACCGGCGACATGGGGCGGCATTCCGCCCATGCCGCCGGCTTATACCATCCCGGAGCAGTCATCCGGGGAACCTAAGACGAAAAATACCCATGCTGATGAGCATGGGTGTTTTACTGTCAAAGCAGGAAAATCGAAAACAGGGCAACCAAACAGAAAACGAAAACCGCCCCCATTGCGGCCGCGCCGGCAAGCTGGCCGGCGTGCACTCGGCCCATGAATCTGTATATTTCCATGGCCATTATCCTTAAGACGGCTGGGATATCCAATAAACGCATGCGCCGAAACGGCAAAGCTGTAAGCCGGTAGATATGCGCGTCTTGTTTTGCCTCACAGGGATGCCTTCTGCTAGAGCGCCTAATTTTGGCTTACGGTCAAAGGTCCCGTCCTTACCGCCTCCTTTTCGTTATCCCAGCGCCACATCCAGTGCCAGCATGATGGAGAATCCGGCTGCAAAGAACAACGTCCCCAGATTGGAATGCCCTCCGGCAGACGCCTCCGGTATCAGTTCTTCCACCACCACATAGATCATGGCCCCTGCCGCAAAGCTGAGGAGATAGGGCAGGGCCGGGAGGACAAGTCCCGCCGCCCAAATGGCCGCAGCTGCCGCCAACGGCTCCACCACACCAGAAAGAATGCCGTATAGGAAAGCGCGTCCTTTTCCTACGCCCTCCGTCTGGAGGGGCATCGAAATAATTGCACCCTCCGGGAAGTTCTGAATCGCGATGCCGATGGACAGAGCCAGTGTTCCGGCGGCAGTGATGCCGCTGTTTCCGGCTATCCAGCCCGCCAGAACCACACCCACAGCCATCCCCTCCGGAATGTTGTGAAGGGTGACGGCCAACACCAACATGGCTGCCCGGCTTAGCCGGGTACGGGGTCCCTCCGGCTCTGTGCTGTTCTGATGCAGATGGGGGATCGTCTTGTCCAATGCCAGCAGGAACAAAACGCCCAGCCAAAACCCGGCAACTGCGGGGAGAAAGGCCCATTGGCCCATATCCGCCGCCTGTTCCATCGCGGGTACCAGCAGACTCCAAACTGATGCTGCCACCATAACACCTGCGGCAAAGCCCGTCAAAGCCCGCTGCACCAGTGGATTCATACCCCTTTTCAGGAAAAATACGCATCCTGCTCCCAACGAAGTCCCCAGGAAAGGAAGGAGCAATTCAATCCATACATGTTTCATCATTTCTTTGCCCTTGCCTCTAAGATAGCACAGTGGCACGAGGCTTCCGCCAAGCCGGGCTATCTCTATGATTTGGAAATTATGTTCCGAAATAAAACTTTCATACTCTTCCGCTGTCCATTTGTAATAAACCTTGAAACCCACCAGAGCCAACGCTCTTGCTCTCAGGCGAAACCCGGCCCCGCTGCCATGAATAAAGGTTGGCGCATATAGCGTCCCTTCCGGCTTCAGTACCCGTTTGATCTCCGCCAGTGCTAGCTCCGGGCGGGGCATAATGTGCAGGGCGTTGGAGGTAACCACCGCATCGAAGCTGCCGGGCGCATAAGGCAGGGCTGTAGCATCCTGGACGGAAAAGTGCAGCCTACCAGAGCATGGCCCTTTTTGAGCCTCCGCAATCATATTTTTGGAGAAATCCGTAGCCGCCCAAAGCCGGACGCACCCTGCAAGCCTAAAGGAAAGCTGTCCGCTTGCACAGGCAAGTTCCAGCACATGCATATCCACGGTCAAGCTGGAACGCATCCTTTCACAGATCTCATCGTACATCTGCCCGCTACGCTTCATAAGTGGCGCATGGGATTTTGCCATCCTCTGCCAAAACCCCCTTTTTGGCTCCTGTTTTCATAAACAGTTCCTCTCTATTTATGCGCCGTCACGCTCTGCCGCACAGCCGTTTCCTGCAATGCTCCGGCATATTTGGGACTATGGTGCACACCATATTCTGTGATTCTTCCTCGGTCAAATCAAGGTCCATAGCCGGAAGCCGGGCGTAAAGTTCCTCCACACAGCGAAGCACGTCCTTTGCCAGCAGGAAACCGGTATCTGTCAGATAGACTTTCCCATAGCGTTCCCGCACTAAGAAAGCCATGTCCATGAGGATTCCCATCATTTTGGTGGCAGAGGCTTTGGAGCAGCCCAAGGTTTTCGCGATGTCCTGGATTCCTACGTCCGGTTTGCCCCTTCCCAGCTCATAGATCGCCAGCAAGTAGCGCAGGTGGGTCTCTCGTAATTCTGCCATGTGAATCGTCCTCCTCCATGGGAGAAGGCATGAGCAGATTCACCCGCCCATGCCTCCACATCGAATTTAACCGATTTGAACTTTTAGCGGCAGCCGCGGCAGTTTCCGCAATCGCCATTACAGCCTCCGCCGGACCTGTGGGACTTCCACAAGGACCGGACAGCCGCCGCTGCAACCGCCAGCAGCACAACCATCACAATCGCATTTCCCAATACAGCGTACATGCCCAAGCACTCCTTTCCAAGCCGGTCACTTCGCGGCGGCCACGGAGGTCAGACGGTGATGCTCCGTCTCCCCCCGATAGCCCTTGCGGAACAGCAGGTACACAATACCCCCCAGCAGGATCACCGCTGCAACGGTGCCGATTCCAAATGCCGCCTCCCCGGTGATGAGGCCGCCCAGCTGAAACACAATCAGAGACACCACATATGCGAAACCGCACATATAGCCAATGGCACCCAGTGTCCATTTTGTGTTGTTCATCTCCCGCTTGATGGCGCCCATGGCCGCGAAGCAGGGGGCGCAGAGCAGATTGAAGATCATGAAGGAATATGCAGCCATAGCCCCGAAGTCCGCGCCGATGGCGGCATAGATCCCGGAGGCATCATCCATCAGGTCCGCCTCCCCGGCGTAGTGGTAGGCCACGCCGAAGAAGTTCACCACTTCCTCCTTGGCAATCAGGCCGGTAAACGTGGCGGTGGTGGCCTTCCAGGCCATGTCGCCCACCCAGCCCAGGGGCGCGAAGATGACGGCAATGCCGCCGCCCAGCATCGCCAGCAAAGACTCGTTGTTGTCCTCCACCGCCTGGAACACACCGTCCACAAAGCCGTATCCCATCAGGAACCAGAGGATGATGGAACTCAGCAGGATAATGGTCCCCGCCCGCTTGATGAAGGACCAGCCCCGCTCCCAGGTGGCCCGCAGGACGTTTCCGGCAGAGGGCGCATGGTAGGCAGGCAGCTCCATGACGAAGGGGGCCGGTTCCCCGGCGAAAGCCTTGAACTTCTTGAGCATAATGCCGGAGGTCACCACGGCGGCAATGCCGATGAAGAACGCGGACACAGCCACCAGTGCGGACCCGCCGAACACCGCCCCCGCAAACAGGCCGATGATGGGCATCTTGGCCCCGCAGGGGATGAAGCCGGTGGTCATGATGGTCATCTTCCGGTCCCGGTCCTGCTCAATGGTCCGCGAGGCCATGATGCCCGGCACCCCGCAGCCCGTGGCCACCAGCATAGGGATGAAGCTTTTGCCCGACAGCCCGAAGCGGCGGAAAATCCGGTCCATGATGAAGGCCACCCGGGCCATGTAGCCCACGTCTTCCAAAATGGCCAGCAGCAAAAACAGCACCAGCATCTGGGGCACAAACCCCAAGACCGCCCCCACGCCGGCCACAATGCCGTCTTGAATCAGGCCGTAGAGCCAGCCGCTGACGCCGAGGGAGGTGAGAATGCCGTCAAAGAAATTGGGAACAAGCTCGCCGAACAGCACATCGTTGGCCCAATCGGTGCCGAAGGTGCCGGTCCCTACGCCGCCGTCCGCCACGGAGGTCCCCATGGCGATGGCGTAGATGCAGAACATGATCACCGCAAAGACCGGCAGGGCCAGAATCCGGTTGGTAACGATCTGATCGATCTTGTCGGAGACCGAGAGGCTCCCTTTGACAGCCTTCTTTTTCACCGCCTTGGTGACCACGCTGCTGATGTAGGCGTAACGCTGGTTGGTGATGATGCTCTCCGCGTCGTCGTCCAGCTCCCGCTCGCAGTCGGCAATGTGCTCTTCCAGATGGGCTTTCAGCTCAGAGGGAAGGTTCAGCTCCTCCAGAACCTTCTCATCCCGCTCAAAGATCTTGATGGCGTACCACCGCAGATACCCCGCCGCCACCTTGCCCTGGATGAACTCTTCTATGTGGGTCAGGGCGTGCTCCACGCTTCCCGTGAACACATGGGGCAGCTCCCCCGCCTGATGCCTCCGGGCCAGGGCCACGGCCTTTTCGGCGGCCTCCATGCCCCCCTCACCCTTCAGTGCGCTCATCTCCACCACCTCGCAGCCAAGGGCCGTCCCCAGCTTGCCCAGGTCGATGGCGTCCCCGTTCTTCCGCACCAGGTCAATCATATTCACCGCCACCACCACCGGCAGCCCCAACTCGATCAGCTGCGTGGTCAGGTACAGGTTCCGCTCAATATTGGTCCCGTCCACGATGTTGAGGATGGCGTCCGGCTGCTCCTTCACCAGATACGACCGGCTCACCACCTCCTCCAGCGTGTAGGGGGACAGCGAGTAGATGCCGGGAAGGTCCTGGATGACCACCTCCTTGTGCCCCTTCAGCTTCCCCTCTTTCTTTTCCACCGTGACGCCCGGCCAGTTGCCCACGTACTGGCTCGAGCCAGTCAGCGCGTTGAATAACGTGGTCTTGCCGCAGTTCGGGTTGCCCGCCAGGGCAATTTTCATCTCCATTTCCGCTCTCTCCTTTCGCCGTTAGTATTAGCTAACCTTTGGCGTAATTAACAGCGGCGTTTCGCCGCTTTTTCATTATTTTCGCCCCGATATGCGCGTGGCGAAAATTCCACCACTCCAGCCTCCCTGGGCAGCGGCGCCTGTCCGCTGACGGGTGGCGGGGGCCTATAAGGGGAGCCTGCTCCCCTTTACATAACTTCGATCATCTCCGCATCCGCCTTGCGGACAGACAACTCATATCCCCGAACATTCAATTCCATCGGATCCCCCAGGGGCGCCACCTTCCGCACATAGATCTCCACTCCCTTGGTTATACCCATGTCCATGATCCGGCGCTTCACCGGCCCTTCCCCATGGAGCCGCGCCACCGTGACGTTTTCCCCTACTTTCACGTCTTTCAGCGTTTTCACTTTACTCTTTTCCTCCCTCTTCTCAGACCAAAATGCGGTTCGCCATCGTTTTATCCAGCGCAATTCGGCTGTTCTTTACCTCTACGATCACATTCCCCGCGATCTCGCTGATCACCGTCACATCGCTATCCACCACGAAACCCAGCTCCGCCAGGTGCTGGCGCACCTCATCCCTGCCGGTGATCTTCCGGATGGCCGCCCTCTCCCCCACCTTTGCCATTGTCAGCGGCATCATTTCTTCGCCTCCTCTTTTTATGGGGTTAGTAAAACCTAACCCCAAACCGGCTTTAGTTTACTACAGCTAACTCCCCTTGTCAAGTCCTCTCCACGAGAATCCTGCTTTTTAAGTTAGAATTTGCTAACCCGTACACACGGCTTCTCCCGCCTCAACCACTTTTTGTCATTTTCCACAACGCCGCATCGTTTGAATGGTCGAAAAAACCGGAAAATGCTCAGCCTATTGTTGGCGGTGGATGCTTATATCCTCACGCAAAAAAGGGCCGGTCAACTGCGCCGGCCCTTTTAAACCGCTTTCATGGGGAAATTCCGGCCGGGTTTCCAGGCGGTATGCCAGCTGAGCCAGCAGGCCGTCCAAATTTGTGTCCTCGTATCCGGCCTCCGCCAAGAACCTCTGATGTGCACCATCGGACAGGATGCGTTCCAAATGCTTTTGGCGGTACACATAGACGATGACCGAGCCGGGGCGCTCCAAAAGGATTTGAACCCGGATGCCCAAGGGCGCCAGCTGCCTGTTCCACTGACGAACCTTTTGGCGGGAGACTTCCGGTGGGGAATGCGAGAATATGCACCCCGGCTTTATCCCTGCCAGCGTGGGAGCGCACTGCCGGACCAATACGGCCTCAAACGTCCGGGAGATACCGCAGCTTACCACGCTGCCAGCTTCCTGCCCAGCTCTTTGCACGCTTCCTCGCCTTCCGCATCCGGCGCTTCATTGACCACTAGGCCGTTTTCGTCCAGGAGGTTAGCCCCAGCATCGTTGCAGCGGGCGCACCAATCCCGCATCCACTGGCCGTCCCCCCAGCCGTAGGAACCGAAGAGGGCAATCCGCTTCCCGCTGAGGGAACTCTCCAGCCCGGCGAACATCGGCTCAAAGTCCATCTCCTCCAATACCTCGCTGCCCATGGCGGGACAGCCAAAGGCCACGGCGCTGAAGGAGGTCAGCCGACCGGCTGGGAAGTCCTTGGGACCAAACAGCTCCGCCTCGCCGCCGCCAGCCCGAACCCCTTCGGCAATGTAATTGGCCATGGCCTCCGTGTTGCCAGTCCCGCTCCAAAATACGATTGCAATCTTGTTCATGTGAAGCACTCCTTTATATTATATTTTTGGCTATAGTTAGTTTACGCTAACTTTTGCAGCCAGAGAAACCCCAAGGGAAAATAATCTTGGGGAGAAGAAAGTAATATGCCTTTTTGCCGCTTTGGTTAGTATTGTCTAACTACAAAATACACCTTACCATAAAAGGACATCTCTGTCAAGAAGAACCTGTCAATAAAAATTTGCAAAAATTCATTCTTGACTTTTCACTTTGCAAAGTGCTATATTAACGATGCAACGTGTAGCGTCACCGCGTAAATCCGGTTGATTGCTGCACGTTGTTTTTACTTTGTGTGAAAGAAGGGATTCCGCATGCAGTGCAATCGTATTTTAGGCACGGTTCTCGCGGCCGATGTTATAATGCCCCCTACGATTCTCAGCGCTCCCGCCGCCTGGGCGGCTCATTCCGCCTGAGAATTCTGGCCGGACATAAACGGCCGCTCTTGCACGAGTATGGACCAGACGGGCAGAAAAGCCCCGGAACAGCGTCGTGCAATTCATCTCAAGTAAATAACAGCACAAAGAAAACAGTGTGTGGCCCATGTGGTATAAATCCAACTGCATGGACTGCCGCTGTTTTTTGCATGGAGGAACGTATGGAAGCAAAAGCAAATTCTTTTTTGGAAACCGAACGCTTGGGCAAGCTAATGATAAAGTACGCCGTCCCCTGTGTCATCTCGCTGCTGGTGGCAGCACTCTACAACATTGTAGACCAGATTTTTATTGCCAACGCGGATTACCTGGGTTCCTTCGGCAATGCCGCCAACACGGCGGTCTTCCCGTTGACGGTGGTGGCGCTGTCCATCGCGGTAATGATCGGCGATGGCTGCTGCGCCTTTGTCAGCATCAGCCTGGGGGCCGGAAACAAGGACGCCGCCCATAAGAGCATCGGCAGCGCGGTTTTGCTGTGCATCGTCTCCGGCCTGGTTCTGATTGTGCTCTACCTGTCCTTTCAGAGGCCGCTCCTGACCCTGTTTGGCGGGCAGATCAACGAAGAAACCTTCCGCCATGCCGGGGAATACTTCTTCTGGATCACCCTGGGCGTCCCGTTTTATATGTTTGGCCAGGCCCTGAACCCCATCATCCGCTCGGACGGCAGCCCGAAATTTGCGATGGCCTCCACGCTGGCGGGGGCGTTTGCCAATATCATTCTGGACCCCATCTTGATCTTTGTCTTCCGCTGGGGAATGATGGGCGCGGCAGTGGCTACCGTGCTGGGACAGATTCTCACGGCCGCTCTGGCAGTTTGGTACCTATGCCATATGAAAGCCGTCCGTCTGGAAGGAACCAGCTTTCGCCTCCGCGGTCATCTGGCGAAGAAATATCTGCCCCTGGGCATTTGCAGTTTCCTGTCTCAAATTTCCCTGGTCATGGCCATGGCGGCAATTCAAAACATGACGCTGAAGTACAGCGCTATAGACCCCATCTTCGGGCAGGCGAGCTACGCCCAAATTCCCATGGCGGTGCTGGGAATCGTGATGAAGTTCTTCCAGATTGTCATCTCCATCTCCGTAGGGCTGGCAGCAGGATGCATCCCGGTGGTGGGCTATAGCATCGGCGCAGGCCGCAAGGACCGTGCCAAGTCCTTGTTTACCCGCCTGCTGGCGGCGGAGGCCATTGTCGGAGCCGCGGCGCTGTTGATTGTAGAGCTGTTTCCCCGGCAGCTCATTGGGATTTTCGGCGCGGCCAATGAGAGCGCATATTATACGGAATACGCAGTAAAATGTTTCCATGTTTACCTGTGCATGATGATCCTGGCCACGGTGAACAAAGGCACGTTCATCTATCTACAGTCCCTGGGCAAGGCCTTCGCGTCCACCGCCATTTCCATGGTGCGGGAAGTGCTGTTTGGCGTGGGCTTCGCCCTGCTGCTTCCCCTGTGGTTTGGCCTGGACGGGGTACTGTACTCCATGCCGGTTTCCGATCTGCTGACGTTTGTAATTTGTGTGATTGTCATTCGGTACACCTATAAAACCTTAAGCCGCGAAGAGAAGGAGGAGGACCAAGCATGAGCCATCGGATCATAACCATCAGCCGCGAGTTTGGCAGCGGCGGCAGAACCATCGGCAGGGAGACAGCCGTAAAACTGGGGCTTCCCTGTTACGATGCGGAGCTGATTGAAAAGCTGGAGGAAGCAACCGGATTGTCCAGGGAGTACATTGCCGAGCGGGGAGAATACGCCTCCTACGGCAGCTGGCTGTCCAGCGCCTTCTCGGACCGGGACTGCAGCGGGCATTCCGTTCAGGATGACTTATGGTGCGTTCAGCGGCAGGTGATTCTGGAGCTGGCGGGAAATGGGCCATGTGTAATCGTGGGCCGCTGCGCCGACTATATCCTGCGGGGGAAGGCGGAGTGCCTGAACATTTTTATCTATTCGGACATGGCAAAGAGAGCCAAACGGATTGTTGAGCAATACGGCGTGCGGGATAACTCGCCGGAAAAGCGCCTCCGGGACAGGGATAAACGCCGCGCCGCCTATTATCATTTTTACACGGGCGTGAAGTGGGGCGTTGTCCAGAATTATCATGCCGCGCTCAACAGCGGAGCGCTGGGAATGGCTACCTGTGCAGAAATGATTGCCCGGCTGTACGACAAAAAATTTTGTGAAAGTTGACCTTTGATTTTTGCGGCCTGCCCTGTTAAACTAAACGGCGTCAACTCAATACGGACATTCCACGACACACGCAGTGCATTGCACGTAAGCCTGATTACGGTACGGTAATGCTTTGCGTGTGTCGTTTGGTCTCAAAGGGCATATGCGCTGGCATACGCTCTTTTTTTGTCCGTATACACATCGAAGGAGGAATCATCTATGCAAGAATCCAACTACCTCGGGACGGAAAAGACTGGGAAACTTTTGCTGAAATTTGCAGTTCCCTGCATCTTTTCTCTCATTATTTCCTGTCTTTACAACATTGTCGACCAGATTTTCGTGGGCAACGGAGTGGGTTATTTGGGCAACGCCGCTACCGGTGTCATCTTCCCCATCACCGTGATCGGCTGGGGCGTGTCGCTGCTCTTTGGCGACGGCGCGGCGGCGTCCCTCAGCGTGTCTCTGGGAAAAAATCAAACGGAGAATATCCACCGCAGCGTGGGCAACAGCATCCTGTTCTCCTTTCTCGGCGGACTGGTGATTATACTCATCAGCTACGGCTGGGGAGACGGCCTTCTGCACCTCATCGGAGCTACAGACGCCAATCTCTCCCTGGCCCATGATTACGGCTTTATCATCTACGCCATGATGCCCCTGGCCCTGGTGCAAAATACCCTGGCCTCTGTCATCCGGGCGGACGGCAGCCCAAAGTACGCCATGGGCGCCATGCTGGTGGGCGCGGTGCTGAATATCATCGGCGACCCGGTGGCAATCTTCGTGCTGGATATGGGCATCCGGGGCGCAGCTTACGCCACCATCCTGGGCCAGTTTGTAAGCTTTTTGATCTGTGCGGCTTATCTGACCAGGAGCAAGTCCTTCCGCGTTTCCGCCTCCAGTTTCCGCCCGGTCCCCGCCCTTTTGAAACAGGTCATGGCCTTGGGCGCGTCCAGCTTTTTGACGCAGCTGTCCATCGTGGTCATCACGGTTGTCAACAACATCCTGCTGGTGAAATACGGCGCGGTATCGCCCTATGGGGCAGATATCCCCTTGGCCGCATTCGTGGTCATTATGAAGCTGTTCCAGATTGTGCTGAACATCGCCATCGGCATTGCCGCGGGGGCGCAGCCCATCGTGGGCTATAACTACGGCGCGAAGAAGTTTAGCCGGGTGCGGGAGCTGCTGGGGCTGATCGTCCGATGGACGGCGATCGTCTGTCTGATCTGCACCGTACTGTTTGAGGCGTTCCCGCGGCTCTTTATCCAAATGTTCGGCGCGGACGGGGAACTGTACACACAGTTTGCGGTACAGTGCCTGCGGATTTACCTGTCCCTCATCCTGTTCACCTGCGTGCAGAAGGTCTGCGCCATTTTCCTGCAATCCATTGGCCATGCGAAGGCTGCCGCGCCGCTGTCCATCCTGCGGGACGTGCTGCTGATTGTTTTTTCAGTCGCAGCGCCCATGGTCTGGGGTGTGACCGGTATCTTCTGGGCCGCGCCCATTGCAGACGTATTGGCAATTGCGGTGACAGCGGCCGTCATGGTTCGCCTGTGGAATCAGCTGAAGGCGGAGGACAGTCAGCCTGCGGACGCCCAGCCAGTCCTACAAAAGTCCCGCCCCGGCGTTATCATCACCATTGCCCGGGAACACGGCACTGCCGGAAAACGCGTCGGCCAGCTGGTGGCGCAGGAGCTGGGCATCCCCTGCTATTACAAAGAGATGACTGCCCTGGCCGCGCAGGAGAGCGGTCTTGCAAAAGAGTTCATCTCCGGCATCAACTCCGACGAAAACGCCGTCATGCGGGAATTGTACCTCAGCACCAGCGCCGTCCAGCAGGCGGTAATCGCCCAGGATAAGGCCATCAATAAAATCGCCGACATGGGTTCTTGCGTCATCGTGGGCCGGGCGGCGGACTATGTCCTGCGGAACCGGAAAAACGCGGTACGTATCTTTATCCACGCGCCGAAAGATTATCGCGTAAAAAAGGTGATGGAAATGTACGGCGATACGGAGCAGGAGGGCCGGAAAAGTGTCGCCCGCTCCGACGCCGCCAGAGGAACTTACTACAAGGGCATTTCTGGTCACATGTGGGGCGATTCCCACCAATATGAGCTGAGCGTGGACAGCTCCATCGGGCCGGAGCGAACAGCGGAATTCGTTTGTGATTATATTCGTTTGTTATAAAAATCAATTTGGGGCGTATTTTACGCGAAAAAGGTCCCGGCGACTTCCATCGCCGGGACCCGGTTATTTTTATGACATGCCGATGCTTGGCCGTGCAATTGGCGGCAAGCCCGTTTTCCGGGCGCCGCTTCAAGCAGAAATTACGCCAGGGGGTCCAGAACGGCCTTGAAATCGGCGATGATGTCCTCAGGATCCTCCAGGCCGACGCTGACGCGAACCAGGCCCTCGGAGATGCCGGCAGCCTTCAGCTCGTCCGCCGTGTAGGTGGAGTGCGTCATAGTGGCGGGATGCTCCACCAGCGTCTCGGCGTCGCCCAGGGAGACGGCCACGGTGCAAAGCTCCAGCTTGTTCAGTGCGGCGGCGGTGGCGGCCTTGTCGGCCTTCAGCTCCAGGGACATCATGCCGCCGGGCAGCTTCATCTGCTTCTTGGCGATCTCATAGCCCTCGAAGCTCTTCAGGCCGGGATAGTAAACCTTGGCCACAGCGGGATGATTCTCGAAGAATTCGGCAACCTTCATGGCGTTGGCACAGTGGCGCTCCATGCGGATGTCCAGGGTCTTCATGCCCCGGGCCATCAGGAAGGCGTCAAACGGGCTGAGCACGGCGCCGGTCATGTCCTTGAGGCCAAACATGCGGCAGGTGCCCACAAACTCCGCGTCGCCTGCGATGACGCCTGCGATGACGTCGCCATGGCCGTTGAGGTATTTTGTGGCGCTGTGAACCACCGCGTTGGCTCCCAGCTCCAGGGGGCGCTGGAGGTAAGGCGTGCAGAAGGTGTTGTCCACGATCACCCGGATGTCGGACTTGAAATCATGGGCCGTCTTGGCGATGAGGGCGATGTCCAGGACCTTCATGGTGGGGTTGCAGGGAGACTCGAAATAAACCACCTTGGTCTTGTCGCTCAGGACGCTCTTCAGGTTCTCAACATTGCTCAGGTCGGTCAGGGTGACCTTCACGCCGAACTTGCTCAGGCCGTGGGTCAGCAGCGCATAGGTGCAACCATACAGGGTTTCGTCCGCCACGATCTCGTCCCCGGCAACCACGGAACTCCACAGGGCGGTGGAAATCGCGCCCATGCCAGAGGCAGCCACCAGCGCAGACTCCGCGCCTTCCAGGGAGGCCATCTTCGCCTCCACCTGGGCGGTGGTGGGATTGCCGAGGCGGCTGTAGATATAGCCCTCCTCCTTACCGGCGAAGCGGGCGCCGCCCTGCTCCACGGTCGCAAACTCAAAGGTAGAGGTCTGATAGATGGGGGCGCACAGGGAACCGGCAGAGTTCTCAACCTTGCCGGCGTGGATCTGGCGAGTGGCGAAGCCCTTGTTCTTGCAGTTCATAATCGTGTACCTTCCTTTCTTTTTTGCGCCGTCAGACGCCGGTTTTTGATGGGGAAAGTTGGATTTCGCTTTTAGTGCTATGTGGCAGCTTCCATCATATCGCGCCCGGCGGGTACGTAAGCGGCGGCGGAGAGACGGGTTTAACAGCGCAATTGCCGTCATGTTGACCAGGAGTCAAAGTGCCTTGCTTTGGCTTTTTGTCAACTTTTAATAATTATTATACTATTTTCTGTTCCAAGGTGTTAGTATGAGATTCCGGGAATTTGTTAGCAATTTTACTGATAGCTGTTTGACAAGCGGCGGGCGCCTGGTTTATAATGCTTCTGACAGGAAGTGAGCGAACCCCTGAAGACACGGCCCGCCTGGCGGGGCATCTTATGGAGGCGTTATGACCTTTCAGCAGCTGACTTATCTGGTAGAGATTTCCAAGTGCGGTTCCATTAACAAGGCGGCAAACAAGCTCTTTCTCTCCCAGTCCGGCATCTCCACCGCTGTCCGGGAGCTGGAGGAGGAGCTGGGTATCCAGTTCTTTGTCCGCAGCAACCGGGGTGTGGAGTTTACGCCGGATGGACGGGAGTTTTTGGGTTATGCGGCCTCCCTGCTGGAGCAGAAACAGTGGATCGAGACCCGCTACGGTGAGGCCCGGAACGCCGCCCCGGCCACCTATTTGTCCGTGTCCTCGCAGCGCTATCCCTTTACGGAGGATGCCTTCATTGAGCTGCTTCAGGAGCCGGAGGCCAACCGCTATCAGTTTTCCGTCCGGGAAGTGGACATGGATGCGGTCATCGACGACGTATACGACCACCGGGCAGACATCGGCGTCATCTGCCTGACGGAGCTGTCGGAGAAGATGATTTTCCGCTTCCTGGACTCCAGGTCCCTGGTGTTTCACGAGATTGCCGTGGTGGCCCCCTGTGTCTATGTCCGCCGTGCCCATCCCCTGGCGGAGCTGCCGGCGGTGACGGAGGCGGACCTGGGAGGGTATCCCTACATCTCTTTCGAGCGGGAGCAGGGCGTAGCGGTGGACTTTTCCGAGGAGTACCGGATGATGTCCCTGAAAAGGCCCGCCCGGCAGATCCGGGTGAACAACCGCAGCACCATGCTGCGGGTACTGTCTTACACCGACGGCTTTACCACCGGCAGCGGCCTGATTACCAAGAGCAGCGGTTACCGGAAGATCATCACCCTTCCTCTGGCGGAGAAAAGCGGCATCCGCATCGGCTGGATCGCCCTGAAAGGCGGGAAGCTGTCCGCTCACGCGGAGCGTTTTTTGAAGCTGCTGGAAAAGCATATCCTGGAGTCCATTCAGTTTACGAGCGAAGCCCGGCAGCGCAGCCGCCAGGTCCCATGAATCCGCCGCCCGGCGGCAGAAGGAGCGGCGTTGAGATGACGGGCGCGCGGCGGAGGGAGCGGGGGCAAAAGAGCCTCGGAAAAAGGCCCTGAGCGATGATTTTCCCTCTTGCATTTCCCTGCCGGCTGTGTTATATATAATAGTTAAGCTGAATATTTTGTATCCGCGATGAACGGGAAAATAACGATTCCGCTTTGCCAAGAGAGGACAGGCCGCCGGCTGAAAGCCCGTCTGCGAGGCGCCGTTTGGTTCGCCCGGGAGCTGCCGTGGAGACACGGCCGGTCCCCCCCTCCGTTACAGGGGCCTTAAGAGCGCGCCGCTTGGCGCGAAGCTGGGTGGTACCGCGGAAGGTCTCTCCTTTCGTCCCAATAGTTGGGGCGGAGGGATTTTCTTTTTCCCGGCCCAGCGGCGCTCCTTTATCTCTTTTAGGAAGGATCTGAGCTGGCATGAATTCTCTATCCTTGGCGCTGGTGCTCTCCGCGCTTCTCTCCGTCTCCCCGCCTGCGTTTCCGCCGCCGCTGCCTGCCGTTTCCCCGCCGGAACCGGCGGCGCAGGTCCAGGAGACCCCTATGGTCCAGGCCACCTCCCGCCCCGAGGAACCGGCGGCCTATGCCGCAAAGCTTCCGGTGCTGATGTACCATCACGTCGTCTGCGACGGGGAGGCGTGCAACGACATGACCGTCACCGTGGGACGGCTGGAGGAGGATCTCCACTGGCTGGCTGAAAACGGCTATCATACCGTCCTCCCCCGGGAACTGGCCGCGGCGCAGCCCCTGCCGGAAAAGCCCGTGCTCATCACCTTTGACGATGGCTACCGCAGCAACTACGACCTGGCGTTTCCCCTGCTCCAGAAATACTCCGCCAAGGCGGCCATCGCTCTGATGGTCTATATGCCGGACAAAAACGCCGAAAACTTTCTCTCCTGGGATATGTGCCGGCAGATGACCGCTTCCGGGTTGGTGGAGATCGGCTCCCACGGCTTTGCGATTCACAACCTGGATGAGCGGATGGGGAACTTTGTTCCCGGTCAGGCCAACGGCGTTCAGCGCCGGAAGGGCGAGTCCGATCTGGACTTTCAATGCCGTGTTTTGGACGACCTGCGGTACAGCTATGACCGCATCGCCGTTGAGCTGGGCGCGGCGCCTTCGTTTTTCGCCTATCCCTTCGGCAAGACGGACCCCGGAGCCGACGCCTTCCTCCAGGAGCTGTTTCCCCTGACTGTGGTGACCGGCCCCGGAAAATATGCCGCAGACCTCTCCGGCGGGCTTCATGGCCTGCCCCGCTTTACCATCACCATGAAGGCCGCGCCGGAAACTTTCCTGAAACGCGGCTGAATGCTTGCTGCTATATCCAAGAAAAGGAGTTATTACCGTATGAAAGAACAGTTAGAAGCCATCCGCAGGCATGCGCTGGATTCCATCGGCGGCGCACAGGCCTCCGCGGACCTGGAGGCGCTCCGGGTCAAGTACCTGGGCAAAAAAGGCGAGCTTACCGCCGTTTTGAAGCAGATGGGCGGGCTTTCCGCTGAGCTTCGGCCCATCATCGGCCAGCTGGCCAACGACGTTCGGGCCAGTTTGGAAAAGGCCATCGAGTCCCAGTCCGCCGTCCTCTCCCGAAAAGCCCTGGAGGCCCGCCTGGAGGCGGAGGCTGTGGATGTCACCATCCCGGGCGCAAAGCCCCTCCAGGGGCACAAGCACCCCATGTACTCTGTGCTGGACGAAATGAAAGAGCTGTTTTTGAACATGGGCTTCGAGGTTATGGACGGCCCGGAGATTGAGCAGGCGGATTACAATTTCACCAAGCTCAACGCCCCAGAAAACCACCCCTCCCGGGACTGGACCGACACCTTTTATTTGACGGAGGACTCCTCCATCCTCCTCCGCTCCCAAACCTCTCCGATGCAGATCCGGGCCATGGAGGGATTCGGCGTGCCCATCCGCATGGTTTCCGCCGGCCGGGTGTACCGGAAGGACGAGGTGGACGCCACGCACTCCCCCATGTTCCACCAGATCGAGGGACTGGTCGTGGACAAGGGCATCACCATGGCCGACTTGAAGGGCACGCTGAACGCCGTCATCCGGGAGATCTACGGCCCGGGCACCGTCACCCGCTTCCGTCCCCACCACTTCCCCTTCACGGAACCCAGCTGCGAGGTGGATATCCAGTGCTATAAGTGCGGCGGCAGGGGCTGCCCCACCTGCAAGGGCGAGGGCTGGATCGAGCTGCTGGGGGCGGGCATGGTCCACCCCAAAGTGCTGCTTGGCTGCGGCATCGACCCGGAGGAATACTCCGGCTTCGCCTTTGGCTTCGGCCTGGAGAGACTGGCCTTGGGCCGCTATAAAATCAGCGATATGCGGCTGATTTTTGAGAACGATATCCGCTTCCTGGAGCAGTTTTGACGAAATGAGAGAGTTTGGCATGGCAGATTATGTATCGGTGTTCACCTATAACGACAATGTGTATCTCGTTTGAGGCGGAGGACCCCAAGGTCATGGCCCTGGGGGAAAAGCTGTATGCCCTCTGCCCGGACGCCTATATGAACGCCTACAACTGGGACGCGCTTTTCCGGTATTACCCGGAAGAGCACGAACCCGATATCCTGGAGGGAATGGACCCGGACCCGGAGGCGGGTATGTATGCGGCCCACTGGCCGCTGACTCCGGAAAACGAGGCGAAAGCCAAGCGCTTTGAGGAGATCATCCGCTCCCTGGCGGAAGACGCGGAAACGCTCTGCCGTTTCGTCCAGGAGAACGGCGGGGAAATCGAGTGGGACTGACCGCTCACTTTCACAGGAAAGAGGAGTTAAGAATATGAAACTATCCCGTAAATGGTTACAAGAATTTGTAGACGCCGGATCGGTGAGCGACCGGGATTTTGCGGAGGCCATGACCATCTCCGGGTCCAAGGTGGAAGTTACCGAAGACCTGGGGGCGGAAATTCAAAATGTTGTCGTGGGCCGCATTGAGAAGATGGAGCGCCATCCAGACAGCGACCATATGTGGGTCTGCCAGGTGGACGCGGGGCTGGAAGAGCCTGTCCAGATCGTCACCGGCGCCTGGAACATCCACGAGGGCGATCTGGTCCCGGCGGCCCTCCACGGCTCTATCCTTCCCGGCGGCAAGAAGATTGAAAGGGGCAGGCTCCGGGGCGTGCTGTCCAACGGTATGCTCTGCTCCCTCAAGGAGCTGAATTTGGACGAGCGGGATTTCCCCTACGCCGTGATCACCGCCGCCGCCCTGCTGAACGACTATAAGCCCATCGACCCGGAAAAGCCCTCTATTCCGGCGGATATTCAGCCCGGCCATAAAATTTATGGTTCCGTCGTGGCCGCGAAGGTGGGCGATGTCAAGGCTGCGGAAGAGTCCGGCCAGTGGATCTGCACCCTGGTCTATGGCGAGGGGGACGGTCCCGCTGCCGTGCGGGCGCAAACCGCCTGCCAGAACCTCCACGAGGGGGATATGGTGGCCTATAACACCAAATCCGGCACCATCTGCACCCTGGCCGACCTCCACGCGGAGCAGCGGGAGTTCCCCCACTGCATCCCCGACGGTATTTTCGTCCTCCATGAGGACTGCAAGCCCGGCGACGACATCAAACCCGTCATCGGAGCGGACGACCATGTGGTGGAGTTCGAGATCACTCCCAACCGGCCCGACTGCCTCAGCGTCATCGGCCTGGCCCGGGAGGCCGCCGTTACCTTCCATAAGCCTCTCCGGCTCCACGAGCCTGTGGTCCGGGGCGGCGCGCCCGGCACTCTGCCGGAGCTTCTGGATGTGGAAACCCCGGATGCGGACCTCTGCCCCCGGTATACCGCCCGGATGGTGCGCAATGTTAAAATCGCCCCCTCCCCCAAGTGGATGCGGGAGCGGCTGCGGGCCAGCGGCGTCCGGCCGATCAACAACATCGTTGACATCACGAACTATGTGATGCTGGAATATGGCCAGCCTATGCACGCCTTTGACTACCGCTATGTTAAGGGCGGGAAAATCGTGGTCCGCCGGGCCAGGGACGGCGAGGAGCTGACTACCCTGGACGGCGGCGTCCGGAAACTGGACCGGGATATGCTGGTCATCGCCGACGGCACCCGGGCCGTGGGCCTGGCGGGCATCATGGGCGGGCTGAACAGCGAAATCGTGGGTGACACCGCGGACGTGGTGTTTGAGTCCGCCAATTTTGACGGAACCTGCATCCGCAAGACCGCCATCGCCCTGGGGATGCGGACGGAGGCTTCCGCCAAGTTCGAAAAGGGCCTGGACATCCTCAACACCCTCCCCGCCGTCAACCGGGCCTGCGAGCTGGTGGAGCTGCTGGGAGCCGGCGAGGTGGTGGACGGCGTCATCGACATTTTGAATTACGTTCCCCAGCCCGTTTCCGTGCAGTTCGAGCCGGAGAAGATCAATCGCTTCCTGGGCGCGGAGGTCCCTGAGGAGGAGCAGCGCCGGACCTTGCGGGAGCTGGGCTTCGGCCTGGAGGGAAACACCATCACCGTGCCCTCCTGGCGCTCCGATGTGGAACACTGGTCCGACATCGCAGAGGAGGCCGCCCGGTTCTATGGGTATAACCGGATCCCCGACACCCTTTCCTCCGGGTTGAATCCCCGGCGGGGCTGGACCCCCTTCCAGCAGGCGGAGAACGCCGCCGGGGCGCTCTGCCGGGCGGCGGGGTACAGCGAGATCATCACCTATTCTTTCATCAGCCCCGCCTATTACGATAAAATCAACCTCCCGGCGGACTCCCCCCTTCGAAACTCCATGAAGATCCTCAACCCCCTGGGGGAGGATACCTCGATCATGCGCACTACCACGCTGCCCTCCATGCTGGAGATCCTGGCCCGGAACTGCCACTACCGCAACAAGGCGGTACGCCTTTATGAGCTGGGCCGGACCTATTTCGCCAAGAACGACGGCTCCGGCATGGCCAGCGAACCTAAGGTGCTGTCCCTGGGGGGCTACGGCGGCGGAATGGATTTCTTTGCCCTCAAGGGCGCGGCGGAAGCCGTGCTGGACGGACTCCGCATCCCCGGCGTCCGCTTCGAGGCGGAGCGGAAGAATCCCTCCTACCATCCCGGGCGCTGCGCCAAGGTCTACAGCGGGGAACGCTGTCTGGGCGTGCTGGGCCAGATTCACCCCGCCGTGGCGGAGAATTATGACGCGGACTGCGAACTCTACGCTGCTGAGCTGAGCTTCGACGCCCTCTTTGCAAGCATCGCCGGAGTCCCGGTCTACCAGCCCCTGCCCCGGTTCCCTGCTGTCACCCGGGACATCGCCCTGGTCTGTGACAAGGCCCTCCCCGTGGGAACGCTGGAGGAATGCATCCGCCGGGGAGCCAAGGGGCTTTTGAAGGCCGTGTCCCTCTTTGACGTGTACGCCGGAAGCGGCATTCCGGAGGGAAAAAAGAGCGTGGCTTTCAATCTGGAGCTGCGCTCCGATGACCGGAGCCTTACCGCACAGGAGGCTGACGAGGATGTTAAGGGCATTTTGGAGCTGCTGAAAACAGAGCTGAATGCTGTGCTCCGGTGAATCAGAGGGGAATAAGTAAAAATCTTTCGTAAAATTCCCCGGGAAACCCTTTACAGTCCGGCAAAAATCGAGTATACTAAGGATACTCTAGAAAAGAAGGTGGTGTACCTATGGACGATTTCACCAGAAAGTTCAGTCTCGCATTGGAAAAGGACGCAGAGATCCATCAAATTCTCTCCACCGTTTACAAGTCGCTGGAGGAAAAGGGCTATAATCCCATCAACCAAATTGTGGGTTATATCCTGTCCGAGGACCCCACCTATATCACCAACCACAACAACGCCCGGACCCTGATTCGCAAGATCGACCGGGATGAGCTGCTGCAGGTGCTGGTGCGGAAATACCTGGGGCAGTAACAAAAAGAGTAACAATTTGTCACCATTTTCGACAGCTATCCCGTGAAAAACAGCATGCCTCAGGAAAAGTGGCTGGTGTTTTTCACGGGATTTTTTTGCTTTTTGTCAGTATTGACCGAAAAAGACTCTCCTTTTTCGTCAGATTGCTCATCTCAGAATGTTGACAAACTGGGAAAAAGATGTTACAATTTGGTTACAAAATTCTTCAAGGAGGTTTTTATGGCTGGAAATAAGAACAGCAAAACCGAAGGCCTTATCTATAAGGGTCATCCGCTTCGCCGGGCAGGCAATCTGATCTACTACGGCACGATGGCTGAAAAATATATCATCATGATGCAGGTGCTGGACACCAAGAAGGAGCAGGACTTGGACCTGGCTTCCAAGGTCTCCATTCAACTCCAACTCACCGACCCGGACCTGAAGTCCCGGGACCGGGTGGTCAAAAAGAGCGAAAAAGACAGCCTTTACGCGGCGATGGACATTGCTACCGTGTGGCTGAACCGGGCTTTGGCGGGCAAGGAGAAGTAGAACCGGCCGCTTACCCCAACCGTTTACAAAAGATACGAGAAAGGAAGCTACCTCAATGAATCGACTTGCAGGAAAAGCCGCCAAGGTTCTGGCGCTCTCCGTCATGACCATGTTGTTTTTAAGTGTCTCCGCCTTTGCCGCCGACGGTGACCCTCTGGTCGTCGGCATCGGCAAGACCACCGGCTCCTCCCTCCGTCTCCGGTCCGCCCCCTCCTTGGACGCGTCTGTCATCACCATGTTGGACAAGGATTGGACCATCGCCGTGCTGGGCGAGGCCGATGGATGGTATCACGTGGCTCACAATGGGGACGACGGCTATGTCTCCGCCGACTTCTTCACGATGAGCGAAGAGACCGAGTTCGAATACTACGGCCGGATCAATGCCAGGGGCGTCAACGTCCGGGCCGAGTCCAATATCGACAGCGAGATCGTGAACAACCTGGGCCTCGGCAGCGGCATCACCGTCACCGGCATCGAGAACGGTTGGTATCACATTGCCGGTACATATGGCGAGGGTTATGTCCGCAGCGACTACATCAGCCTGACCAATGAGACTCCTCTTACCCCCGGCGCCAGCATGGGCGACAGCAGCATCGTAGACTTTGCCCGGCAGTTCCTGGGCACCCGGTATAGCTATGGCGGCGCAGCCCCCGGCGGCTTTGACTGCTCCGGCTTCACCATGTATGTGTACAAGCAGTTCGGCGTCTCCCTGCCCCACACCGCCACCGGCCAGTGGCAGAGCGGTTTGGGTACTCGGGTTTATAGCCTGAGCGAGCTTCAGCCCGGCGATCTGGTGTTCTTCAACGATCCTTCGCGCAACGCCGGCAAGGCGTGCTCTCACGCCGGTATCTACATCGGCGGCGGCCAGATGATTCACTCCTCTTCTTCCAGGAGCGGCGGCGTCATCTACAGCGACCTGACCGATGGTTACTACAATACATACTTCGTGGGCGGCATTCATATCTGATTTGATTGATGGACAAGGAGGCACGGCTAAATGCCGTGCCTCCTCTTTTTGACTAATTCTCGGGAGAAATGCCAACGTGTGAATACATCCTGCCGCGCCTTATTGTCACTGGGCGTGCAGCCCATCCCGCCTATGGCATTCAGGGCTTTGCTGGGAAGAAGAGCCATTTCGCCATCTGTTCCCCCGCCCCCCCGCAGAGTTCCTTTGGCAGAACCAAGCATACGCCCGGCTTGCGTTTTTATGCTGAGCAGGGCGGCACATCCCTCTCGGGTAACTGCCTGCATAAGCGCAAGCTGCGGGCAGACCAGCCAAAGCGGCGAGAAGTCCATGGCATCCAAGTCCTTGGACAGCGGATCCGTAATCATGGAAACCGCATCACGCTTTCCCGGTTTTACCTGGCCATTCCCGTTAAATTCGATATTTCGCGTATGGTGGCGGACGATGAATGCAGACAGGCCCTTTGAATCCTTGTCATTGTGGGCGGCAATGGTCTGGTAGTTCGTCCCCGGGAGCGGCGTCAGAAGCGTGCCAACGAGGCTGTATTGATAGTGGTCAATATACCGGCAGCGTTGGGCGATATCATTGCGGTGCAAGTCGATATACTCGCCTGAAAAGCCTGGACCGTCCAAATTAACGCACCGGCGGATCGACATTCCCGCGGGGGCGGTTACCGCAGCATGCTCCGCCAGGTTCCCTCCAAGGGAATGTCCGGCAAAGCTGTAACCGTCGTAAGCAGCCCCATACACATGATAAAGATGCCGGGCAAATTCCGCCGCCCGACACTGCTGCCGCGTCTCCGTACTGTTCATCAGTCCCGCATCAGCCTCCACCCAATCGTGGAGGACCTGTTTTCGGTCAAAGCTCTCCGAGCCGCGCATTCCCACGATAGAGCCGCCGTCCCGCGTATCGATCAGGCAGCCGTAAAAGCCGGATTTGGTGTTATCATCGTCTATTTCCCGAATAACCCAGCGACAGCAGTCATTCAAGCAGTGCTTCTCGATTTGAGATTGAACATATCGGGCGGTCTCCAGCTGTTTTCTTTCCCGCTCCGGCAGGTTATCTTCCTCCGCGTAGGCGGCTATCGTGCGGGCAACCAAATCACCCGCCATCACACCCGGCTTCCCGTCCAAATAGGACACCTGGGTGGCTATCATCATTCTGATATCGGAATCGGCTGCTTTCCGTCCCATCGCAGTGCCTCCTTTGGTACGCCAAATTACTTCTGCATCTCCAGCCGGGCAGGAATCTCGAGGAAGATCTCCCAAAAATACGGCAAAAAGGTGAGATGTCCTTTTCCTGCGGAGCCTCAGGCAATTCTATGCAGGACAAGCCGCAAATGTCCGGCTTTTCTCATCCTTGCGAATCTTTTAAGGCAACTCTCCAGGGGAGTAAATAGAAAAGCTGTTAGGGAGAATCCCCACAGCCGGTAGAGCGCAGGGAGAAAACCCGCCAATCAGTCCCTCCCGCTCCCCGGGTCCGGCCCGCCAGGCGCAGCCTGAGAAGCAGCCAGCACCGAATTTAGACGGTAGGCCAAAGACAGCGTTCAGGATTCCACCTGTCCGGCTCATCATTCCTCCGTTTCCACCAGAATGCCGAGGTGATCCGAGACGACCGGATATTTTTCCCCATCGAAAACCACCCGGGAACGGCTGACCTTTGGTGTCTGGCTGCACCAGATATAGTCTATTCGCATCCCCTCCCAGCCGTCTCCGGCCGGGCGCTCCCGCCAGCCGTCAATCACACCTCTTACCGTCTCGCCGCCGTCCCGCGCCTCTGCCAGCTGATAGGTATCCTGCCAGCCAGAGCTTTTCACCAGGTCAAAGCCCTGATCCCGGACATGAGCAGGGGAGTTGAAATCGCCCAGGAGCCAGACGCGGCCCCGCTTTTCCTTGATCCCGGCCTCGAGCCTAGCCCACTGGGCCGCGAAGGGGTCCGTATCCTCCCACCAGCCCAGGTGAACGGAGTAAAACCAGTCTCCGCTGTTTTCCAGGTGCACGCCCAAAGCCTTCCGGGTGCGCCTATCCTGGTAGTCGTCCTTAGCGCTGAGCAGCAGAGTGTGCGTCTGTGCGATGGGTGCGCGGAGGCTGAGCAGCGCTAAGCCCTCGTCATACTTTTCGTAGCCCAGCTTTACCGGGAGCCAGCACCAGAAGCAGGAGACTCCGGCGGCAAGAAGCCGTCGGGCAACGGTTCCGGCATAGTTGTCCCTGCGAAGGGGAATGCCGCTGGGGACCTGGACATAGCCCTGCCGTCCCTGATAGTCCATAGGGGCAGCAGCCCGAGGTTGGTTTGCCTCCTGAAGGGCAATCAGATCAGGCCGGATGCGCAGTATTCCCTGGATAAAGTCCTCAAGATGCCGGGAAGCGTCCTCCCCCTGAAGGCTGTGTGCGTTCAGTGTCAGCAATTTCATAAAAACAAGCCCTCCTTAACATTTGGTTCGCAGACAGCTCCAGGTATTCTGATAGGAGTAAACAAAAACAGTTCCCCCAAACCCGAAACAGCGGAAAGAAGGCCCCATAAAAAGAACTGCCCGGGATTTCTCTCAAGCAGTTCCCTTTTTTAAAGGGGTACCCTCTAAAATGCATGCTGTCTTTCTTGCTTCTGCCTTCTTGGCAGGGCCTGGGCGAAGTTTTTGCTTTCCTTCCCCGGCTGAATTGGGCGCCTTGGACATATCAAGGCGGAGTCCTTCGTTTCCCTTCTGCAAGATGGTGCAGCGAATCTTGGACCCGCGCCAGTTTCAACAGGCTCCCGCTTTCGTCTATAGGGCAGATGTTCGGCCACATCTCTACCGCCCACCTCCGCCGTATCAATGTATGGGTCTCCCCGCAGCAAGAGAACGCACGTCTCCACATATGCCGTCGCTATGATGGATACACGTCGTTTTTACCTTGTCGGTAGGATGGGAACACAAGCCGGCAGCCTGCTTTGCGGCCTTGCTGTTCTTTCGCGGCGGCTTAAAGGTTGTTCCATCCATGTAACTTTAGAAACCTGCCTTGTAAATGAATGTCCGCTTGGCTGGGTCTTTACGGTCTTCTTCATCATACCCTCCAGCGATCACTTTTTCAACTATACTTTCAAAAACATAGCGATCAAATTCTTCAAGCGCATTGTCCTGCTTCATTGTTCTTCTGAACTCGGATGCGCTTTTTCATGGTGTTTTGGTTTCAGCCGCTTCTTGCAAATCGCGCTGCTGGGATTGAAGCTGTTCGATCTGGCTTGTCAGATCAGCATACAGCTAAAAGCATACTTACAGCTGAATTTTCGCACTTGTCATCTAGATTTAACCGTCTTGGCATGGCGCGACGCCTTAAAATCTCCTTCGCCTTTTTAAAAACTTCCTCGGATATAATGGCTCATGATGATCTCGGATGTAAAATTGATCTTCCTCTCCAAAATTGTCCAGGCGGCGCTTGGATATAGGGTCAAGGGCAACGGTTTTTCCCATCAAAATGTTGCCCTTGTATTTTTCGTTCTTAATAATGCCGACCGCGGTAGTTTCTGCCCATGCTGTACTGCCGCGTTTAGTCTTGCAGCCCAGGTTTTGAAGTTTCTGTGCAATAACAGAGCCGCCAGCGCCTTTAATGTAGCGGCGGAAGATATAGCGTATACTTTCCGCTTCATTTTCGTTGACGGTGATTGTTTTGTCCTCCGGGTGGTTGTCATAGCCTAGAGGAGCACTGGAAGCCGACCAACTTGCCGCTCTGCATCTTCATTTTCTGACCCTTTTTGACATTAGCGGATATGCTTTTGACCTCCCGCTGTGCAGCAGAACTCAAAATGACAAGAAGCAATTCACCGTTCATCGTGAGGGTATGGATGTTCTCTTCCTCAAAAACCGCATTCCCTTTTCTTTGACCATACAGACATATTTCAGTGTGTCCAGCGTATTTCTCGCAAATCTTGATATGGACTCGGTAACGATCAAATCAATGTCAACATTCATACAGTCATTAATTAACCGCTGAAAATCCTCACGCTTTGTCACCTATGTGCTGGTAATAGCTTGTCTGCATAGATGCAAGCTAAAAATCAATCAGCGTTTCCTTTGATAAATTCTTTGTAAAATGCAACCTGTGGCTTGTAGCTGTTGATATGATCTTCGCCGTCTGTGCTAACACAGCAGTACGCCGCCAAACTGGGTCGGTCTGCGCGGCAAATGGTCCAATTTACAAAAATTTTTCAGGCCGGTCGGCAGACGACAGAAAACGGCAAAACTCACCCAGCAGGTTATAGACCCACCTGGTAAGTTGCATAATTGTTTACTTTACCTGCGTCGTATCGTATAGTATAATCTTATAGCCACAATTCTCCCAGGCGGGGAACAGGCTTTTTTGATAATCCAAATCCTGTCAGCCGCCGTGTTTGCCAGCGATACCATGTCGCTCCCTTTGAGAGTAAAAGGGCGGCGGCTTCAACCTCTTAAAACCGCCGCAGAAAACAAGCCCCATACAGATAAAGCTCTTGCCATTCGCTGCACTCAGCTTCCATCTTCTAACAGAGCAGCGTAGTGATTCTGTACTGCTGTTGGCAGCTCATCATACTGTACCTCGCTCCAATCCAGGACGCCCCGAACCGGCATGACTGTCAGGCAGATGAAAGCCTCATCCCGCAGTTTTCTGGATGTTCCAAAAGCGATCTTCTTCTCACCGCCGTTTTCGTCATAACACAGCAGAGTATAGGCATAGGGCAAACTGCCTTTCAGGTTAATCACGCCGCCCTTGGAATCTACCTGCTCGATCTTGCTGTTGTCAATTTGGGAATAATACTCGGCGCTGCCGGATTCCGAGAGGAACCACACGCAAAAGCTAATCAGGCCAATAAGCAGGACAGCGACAATGCCTATCGCAATTTTCACTTTTTTCTTCATGCTGTTTGACACTCCTTACCAACCTTTTTTTGTGATGACTTGTTTGGGCTTTTTCGCCGTCTTTACAGTCATGCTCTTTTTGGCGGTCATCACAAAAAAGGCAGCGGCCAGCAACGCGGCCAACAGACTGAGTATGCAGAGCGGCGGATTCCAATGGACAGCCTCGTCATAGCTGCGGTATCCCACCAGCCCCATGCTGGCGGTCACGGGATACAGATTGGCCAATGTCATGTTCCCCGCCGCGAACATCCCGCCGTAGCCATAGACAAAGGCAACGACCGCACCAATCAGATGCCCGTTGGGGATTCGGGCGGCAATGGCGATGACCGGCAGAACCGCGATATAAAGGAACAGACAGTTTAGCGTGATCTGCGCCGCGGCTTGTATGATTGCCGGTAGCTCACCGCCGGGAAACCCTAAAAGGAAGGACGCAGCCACGGTAAACACGGTACTGGCGATTCCCAAAAGCAGAGAGAGCAGCCCGCAGATGGCCAGCTTGCCGGACAGCAGAGCCGGAAAAGATACAGGAACCGTCAGAATACTTTTCAGCGTATCGTCCGCCCCTTCCCGGCTGATGATATATCCGGTGATCAGCGCGATACACATGGGGAAAATCGTTGTGATATTGTTCTTCATAACCTGCTCCACGAAAAAAGGAAAGGTCCAGACAGTGCCGTCCAGAGCGGTAGTGGAGAACACAGTGAGCAGGACGGAGAGCAGCATCAGGAGAACGCCTGCCCAAATCATGTGATACCGTTTCAGCTTCCAAGCTTCGGTTTTCATCAGAACCAGCATCTCAATCTCCCCCTCTCTTTTTATACAACAGGTCGATCAGCAGAATGGATAAGACGGACATTGCGCCTAAAATCAGAACAGTCTGCATGGTTGTGGGGACCAGGCGCTGCAGCCCGCCTAAGCTGCCCTTGACTCCGTGGCGGACCATATCTCCCGCGCACCAGAGATTTGTAAGGGGTATCGGCATCAACCAGCACAGGAGTTTCGGCAAAACTTCAAAACAGCCCTCGGCGGTCAGGCTCAACACGCTGTAAAAAATGCACAGCAGGACGGAGAAGACGTAGGTCTTGCTGAAAAAGACCACCAGCACCACCAGAGGCAGAGTGCCCGCTGTAACGAAAACTCCCATCTCCACCGCCATCCACAGCTTGTAGCCCAGTCCGCCTACCTTGGCAATCAGGCTCCCGCAGGCGATAGTGACGGCAGCTGTGGACAGGCAGAAGATCAGCCCGAACAGAAACAGGACCATGATTTTGGCAAGGACCATCTGAGTGCTGGTCTCTGGGATGGTCCGCAGGTTTTTGAAGGTGTCGTTGTCCCGCTCCACGAAGAACAGCATCGCGGCGATGACGCCAATCACACAGGGCAGAAGCAGTTCCACTCCATAGCCCAGGACGAACTGGTAAAAGTCATCAAAGAGTTCGGCCTTCGTGTCATACCGGGCCATCATGCGGGGCGTCAGCATCATCAAAGCCAGCGGGAGCGGGAACATAAACGCGGAGAGGATCACAAAGGGAATGAATTTCTTCCGCTTCAGCTTCGCCAGCTCGCAGGAAATCAGTTTAAGCAATCCCCTCACCCCCGGTCACCCGCTTGAAGTAGTCCTCCAGGCTTTCCTCCACCGTCGCGGCCTCCGACACCTCCAAACCCTGCTGCACAAAGGCGGAGACGATCTTTGCCACAGGAATTCTGGTGGAATCCATTCGTAGAGCGTGGCCCTCCTGCACAGTGAACTGATTTTCGCAAAAAACATCCCTCAAAATTTCCGCCGCCCGCTCTGTGTCGGAAACCGTAAATCGGACATATTTGCTGCTCTTGGCCTCCAGGTCCGTAAAGCTTTCTTCCTCCAGCAGCACACCGTGATCAATGATGCCGATGTCGTCCGCCAGCAGCGCCACCTCGGAGAGAATATGGCTGGAGATCAAGATGGTCTTGCCCCGCTCGTCGCATAGCGCCCGGATGAAGGAGCGTACCTCCGCAATACCGATAGGGTCCAGGCCGTTGATGGGTTCGTCCAAAATCAGCAGTTCCGGATCATGCATCACCGCCAGGGCAATGGCCAACCGCTGCTTCATGCCCAGGGAGTATTGAGAGAAGAGCTTTTTATCCCGGTAGGGCAGGCCCACCAAATCCAACGCGCTTTTGATGGCGTTCTGGTTTTTCAGTCCCCGCAGCGCGGCGAAGATACGCAGGTTTTCCGTTGCGGTCAGATTGGGATAAAAACCGGGGGCTTCGATCAGGCTGCCGATGCGGGGCAGCAGCTCCTTCTCGCTGCCCCGCAAAGATTTCCCCCAGATTGCCACCGTCCCGGACGTAGGCTGGGTCAATCCCAGCAGCATCTTCATGGTGGTGGTCTTTCCGGCTCCGTTCCGGCCCAGCAGTCCATAGATGCGGCCCCGCTGGACATGGATGTTCAGATCCGCCACGCTCTTTTGTGTCCCGTATTGCTTGGTCAGGTGGTTCGTTTCAATAACATATTCGCCCATGGCAATTACCTCCTTTGTGAGGCGAGTATACAGCGGCATCCTTGAGCAATCTTTGAGGGAACCTTGAGAGTACCTTGAGATTGTACCGGCGGCATATACAATTTTCGGTTTCTGCGCTATAATAGCCGTAATGCGGTTGTTATATTGAGGTAAAATTCCATTTGAGAACACAAAATAAAAGGGCAAATCTACAATGAGATTAGCCCTTTATATGAATCAGTCTGATGCGTTAATGAGTTCATCTCTTGAGAGTATACTGTCTTCCTCCTTCGTCATCATCACCATCATCGTCATACTCTCCAGTTAAGTCGTCTCTAATATCATAAAGAGTATCTAAAAGTTCTTCCTTTGAAGTGGCTTCATCTATCCAACTGGCATATTCATTAAGTCGTTCATTATCACACATAAAATTTCCTCCTTCAATTTATTTTATTACACCTCAGACCAATTATCAGCCGTATATGAAATATAAC
>JAAVYM010000087.1 GCA_022791135.1 Oscillibacter sp. | reverse complement strand
AGCAGTGGTCCATCGGCGAGAGCGGAATTGCCCGGGAGCACGGCCCGGAGGACTTCTGGCCCAAGCTCACCTGGGACTGACAAGAAGGAGGCGGCACATGCGCAACATCGCCCTGAAACTTACCTACAACGGCACCGCCTACCACGGCTGGCAGGTGCAGAAAAATGCCGCCTCCGTCTGCGAGACCCTGCAAAAGGCCATCTCCAAGGTCTGCGGGGGGCCTGTCCACCTGACGGGCTGCGGAAGGACGGACGCCGGGGTCCACGCGGAGCGTTACGTCGCGAATTTCCGTACGGAAAGCCGCATCCCCCTTGAAAGGATACCCTACGCCATCAATACCAACACCCCGGAGGATATCGCCGTCCGGGAGGCGGTGGAGGTTCCGGAGGAGTTCAACGCCATCGGCGCTTGCATCAAGAAAGAGTATACTTACCGCATCTACAATTCCCGTTTCAAAAACCCATTCTACGTGGACCGGGCCTATTTTTATCCAAAGCGTCTGGACGAGGACTTTTTGAACCGAGCGGCCCATATGTTTGTGGGGACGCATGATTTCCGGGCCGTCCGCAGCGTAGGTACGGAGACCAGGACCACCGTCCGCACTATCTACTGGTGCGACGTCACTCGAAACGGGGAACTGCTGGAGTTGAAGGTCTGCGCCGATGGCTTTTTGTACAACATGGTTCGGGCCATCACCGGCACAGTGCTCTACGCCGCCGAGGGAAAGTTCACCCCGGAGGATATCCCCGCCATCTTAGAGAGCGGGGACCGTACCCTGGCGGGACCCACGGTACCGCCAGGCGGGTTGTATCTAACGAGAATCTGGTATGAGGATGAACGGCTGAATGAGTGAAAAAGACAAATCCAACGAGGCGGAAAAGCACCGCCCCCTCCGGGGTTTTTTAAGCTTTGCGCTGATGCTGGCGGCGGTGCTGCTGGTGGTGCTTTTTGCGGCTTACCGGGACGGCACCGGCTTTGACATTCTTCGCCGCTATCTTCATTATGGCCGCTCGGAACAGGCGGGAGGCGAGGTGGCCTATCATTACGATGCCGCCTCCAAAAACCGTTTTGCCCTCCTGGGAGAGGGCCTGGTGGTGCTGTCCGACGCATCGTTGCGCTTGTTTGATGGCTACGGGGAGGAGGTTTGGTCCGCCCAGGTGACGATGACAGCCCCGGCCCTGGCCACCGGCGGTGGCCGGGCGGTGGCCTACGACGTGGGAGGCACGTCCCTTTACGTGTTGGACCAGACGGGCCTTTTGATGGAGCTGACCGCCGACGAGGAAGAACCCTATATCGCCGTCACACTGAACCAGAATGGCGTCCTGGCGGTGACGGCCCAGGAACGGGGATGCAAGGGCAGCGTCACCGTCTATGACCAGATGCCGGGGGATCCAGCTTTCAAGTTCCGCTCCTCCCAGCGCTTTGTCCTGGACGGGTATGTCCAGGGAGAGACGCTGGCGGCGGTGACCTTGGGACAGGAAAACGGCGTTTTTACCAGCAATATCGTGCTCTATGATATGCCGGAGACGGAACCATCGGCGGATTATAGCATCTCCGGTGGCCTGGTGGCGGCTATTGGAGAGCAGGAGGGGCGTCTGGTCACAGTCTCAGACACGGCCCTGACCTATGCCGGGGCCAATGGCGAGATCAGCGGGTCCTATTCCTACAGCGGCTCTTACCTTCGGGAATACGACCTGGGGGGGCATGGTTTTGCGGCTCTGTTGCTGAACCGTTACCGCTCCGGCAGCGTAGGACGCCTGGTTACCGTAGATAAAAGTGGGGAGGTCTTAGGTTCACTGGAAGTCCGGGAGGAGGTTTTGCACATTTCCGCCTCCGGCCGGTATCTGGCGGTGCTGTATGCAGATCATCTGGTTGTCTATAATCAAGAGCTGCAGACTTACGCCTCCTTGCAGGGGATTGGGGATGCCCACAGCGCCCTGATGCGCCCGGATGGCACGGTGCTGCTGCTGTCCGCTGACTCCGCCCGCCTGTTTTTGCCTTGAAGAGCAAAAAATGATGGGTGAGTTCACAAAACGTTTACAAGGGAAGAGGTAGGAAAGCTTGACGACACCTGTTATAATAGATGCAATCGCCCTAACCGTGCTGGCGGGCTTTGCCGTGCTGGGGGCCTGGAGGGGGCTTTTGCGGACGCTGGCGGGTTTGCTGGTGGTGGTGCTGTCCCTGGCAGGGGCGGGGATCATTGCCTCGGCCTTGTCGGATCCGGCGGCAAAGCTGGTAGCTCCGGCCATTGAAAAGCGTTTGGAGACCCGGCTGGAGGAATCTATTCGGGAGCGGTTTCCCGATAAAACGCCGGAAGAGCCGTTTCCCCTGCTGGAGCTGCTGGAGCTGCTGGGCATTGACGAGACCCGCCGGGATGCTCTGGCAGACCAGGCGGAGAGGGCCGTCCGGGATACCGGGGCTTCCCTGGTTGCGGCGGCGGTTGAGAGCGTGGCCCGCTCCGTGCTTTATGGGGTGCTGTACATGATTTCCTTCGTCCTGCTGACGGCTGCGCTGCACTTGCTGGTGCGCCTGCTGGATGCGTGCTTGCGCCTGCCGGGCCTTCACGGGCTGAACGCCTTTGGCGGCGGCATTCTTGGAATTCTGGAGGGCGCGCTGCTGCTGTTTTTAGCGGCATGGGTTCTGCGCCTTCTGGGAATTTCCTTTGACGGGGAGGGCGGCAGCCAGATTTTTCGGTTTTTCACCACGCACACCCCGCTGGATGCCCTGGCGTTCTTGGGTGTGTGAGGGAGCAGCCTGACGGGGCCAGAGGACCTTTTAAGGGCAAGATATCAATCAAGAGCGCCGGACGGCGCGTGGAGGTTTAAGAGGTATGCAGCCGACACTTTGCTCAAGATGCAAAAAGAACGTCGCCGTGGTGTTCATTTCTAAGCTGGACGGCGAAAAGACCATCAACGAGGGCCTTTGCCTGAAGTGCGCCAAGGAGCTGGGGCTTCCCCAGGTGGATGACATGATGAAGCGCATGGGCATCTCCGATGAGGACCTGGAAACGCTGAACAGCGAAATGATGCAGGCGATGAACGGCGTGGAGAACATTGAGGACCTGCCCAGCGGAGAGGAGGGTGATGAGGAGGAAGAGGGCAAGACCGCCACTTTCCCCTTCCTGAACCGGCTTTTCTCCGGCGGCGAGTCCAAGGAGAGCGAGGAGGGCCGCACCGAGCGCCGGGAGAAAAAGGAGCCGAAGAACGGTAAGCGGAAATATCTGGAGAACTACTGCATCTCCCTGACCCAGAAGGCTAAGGACGGCAAGCTGGACCCGGTGATCGGCCGGGAGGAGGAGATTGAGCGTGTTGTTCAGATTCTGAACCGCCGTCAGAAGAACAACCCCTGCCTCATCGGTGAACCCGGCGTGGGCAAGACCGCCATTGCCGAGGGCTTGGCCCAGCGGATCGCCGGAGGCGATGTGCCCTTTAAGCTCCGGGAGAAGGAGGTCTACCTTCTGGATCTGACGGCCCTGGTGGCCGGGACTCAGTTCCGGGGCCAGTTTGAAAGCCGGATGAAGGGTCTTATCGATGAGGTAAAGCGCCTGGGCAACATCGTGTTGATGATCGATGAGGTTCATAATCTGGTGGGCGCCGGGGACGCCGAGGGCAGCATGAACGCCGCCAATATCCTCAAGCCTGCCCTGAGCCGGGGAGAGATCCAGGTCATCGGCGCCACCACCTTTAACGAATACCGCAAACACATTGAAAAAGACTCCGCCCTGGAGCGGCGCTTTCAGCCGGTGACAGTGAACGAGCCGTCTGTAGAGGAGTCTATTCAGATTTTGAAGGGCCTGGCTCCCAAATATGAGGAATTCCACGGCATCAAGCTGACGGAGGGCATTCTCCGCCAGGCGGTGCTCCTCAGCGAGCGCTACATCACGGACCGCTTCCTGCCGGATAAGGCCATCGATCTGATCGACGAAGCCAGCAGCGACCTGAACCTCAAGGACCCGGACATCTCCCGCCGGATGCAGATTCAGCGAGAATTGGACGACTACGAGAAGGAGCGGGCCATGCTGGAGGAGAAGACTGAGGAGCCGGACTACGAGCGTTTGGCGGTGCTCAAGAGCAAGGAGCTGCAGCTGAATACGGAGCTGGAGAATCTGAATGAAAAGGGCGTTCCCCAGCTGAATATGGAAAACCTGGCTCACGTCATCGAGCTGTGGACGAAGATTCCCGCCTCTCGTATCCGGGAGCAGGAATTTCAGCGCCTGAGCCGGCTGGAGGAGCGGCTCAAGCAGCATGTCGTCGGCCAGGACGAGGCCATCGCCGCTGTCTCAGCCGCCGTTCGCCGGAACCGGGTGGGTATCTCGCCGAAGCACAAGCCTGTCAGCTTCATCTTCGTGGGTTCTACCGGCGTGGGAAAAACGGAGCTGGTGAAACAGCTGGCCACGGACCTGTTCAACACCCCGGATGCCCTGATCCGTTTAGATATGTCCGAATTTATGGAGAAGCACTCCGTTTCCCGGATTGTGGGTTCTCCACCGGGCTACGTGGGCTATGACGAGGCGGGGCAGCTGACGGAGAAGATCCGCCGCAAGCCCTACGCCGTCATTCTCTTTGACGAGATTGAAAAGGCTCACCCGGATGTTCTGAACGTGCTGCTGCAAATCCTGGACGACGGCGAGATCACCGATGCCCACGGCAGGAAGGTAAACTTTGAAAACACCATCATTGTCATGACATCCAACGCCGGCAGCGCCACCAAGGAGGGGACCGTGGGCTTCGACCGCAGCCTCAGCCAGCAGGACAGCGAGAAGGCCATGAAGGCCCTCCAGCAGTTTCTCCGCCCGGAGTTTATCAACCGGGTGGACGCAGTCATCACCTTTAACCGCCTTTCTGAGGAGAACTTCCAGTCCATCGCCTGTATCATGCTGGACGAGCTGAAGGAGTCCTTAAAGGAGAAGGGTATCGCCTTTACCTATGACGCCGCTTTGGTGGACTTCCTGACGAAAAAATCCTACTCCCGGACCTATGGCGCCCGGAACCTCCGCCGCACGATTCAAAAGGAGCTGGAGGACCCCATGGCCACGCGGATCATCGACAGCTATGAAAACCCCATCATCGGTGTCAATGCATCTGCGGAGGGGGAGAAGGTCTGTCTGAGCACGATTTAAATTCATTGATTTTTTGGAGAGAGAGTGAGAGGAAGATGCTGTTTCGGAAGGACATAGACCCCCGCTGTGCATATTGCCAATGGGGGCAGCAGCTGAACGAGCGGGAAGTGGTCTGCGTGAAAAAGGGCGTTGTTCCTGTGGAGCACTCCTGCCGGTCTTTCCGTTACGACCCGATGAAGCGGGTGCCGCCCCGCCCGGCGACGCTGGACACGAAGAAGCTCAAGGATGAGGATTTTTCTCTCTGAAAACCCTGTCTTCCGGCGAAAAGGACGAATCAAAAAATCTCCGCCCCGGTGTATATGTTCACCGGGGCGGAAAAAATGGAGGCGGTTATGGAACTCAGGCAAATTACAGCGGTGTATTTCAGCGCTACCGGAGTGACGGACAAGGTGGTACGCACGCTGGCGGAGGCTCTGGCGGAATCGCTGTCCCTGCCTCTGCGCTGCCGGAGCTTCACAAGGCCGGCGGAGCGGGCGGAGGCGCTGAACTTCGAAGCGGAAGAGCTGGCTGTGGTGGGAGTTCCCACCTACGCCGGGAAGACGCCGAACAAGCTGCTGCCGGACTTGAAGGCCAAGCTCCGGGGGAACGGGACGCCGGCAGTTTCAGTGGTGACATTTGGCAACCGTGCCTTTGACAACTCCCTGGCAGAACTTTGCGCGATTCTGGGAGCAAACGGTTTGCGCACCGTAGCGGCGGGGGCCTTCCCGGGACGGCATGCCTTCACCGACGCACTGGGGGAGGGCCGTCCCGACTGGGAGGACAGGCGGAAAATCCAGAATTTTGCCAAACAGATCGCTGCAAAGCTCCAGGGACTTCCAGAGTCCTTTTCACCTGTGGAGGTTCCGGGGGACTCGGGCGCACCATACTACATCCCCAAGGGCCTGGATGGGGATCCGGTGAAGTTCCTGAAAGCCAAGCCCCAGACGGATCTGGGCAAATGCTGCAATTGCGGCGTTTGCGCCCGGGCTTGCCCTATGGGGGCAATAAACCCGGAGAATGTGGCAGAGGTACCGGGGACGTGCATCAAATGCCAGGCGTGCGTCCGGAAGTGTACGCACCATGCCAAGTATTTTGACGATCCCGCTTTCTTGTCTCATGTGGCCATGCTGGAGAAAAATTTTCAGGAGCCGAAGGACTGTTCGGTTTTCCTATGAACGAAAAAAGAAGCACCCGCCGGTATGGGGCGCTGTGAGCTGAAGGACGGGGCTGCCCGCCGTCTTCTTTTCCGGCCATAGCCTCCATACCGGCGGGCATTTTTGCGAAAACGGGGATATTCAAATTTTCAAAGGTCAAACAGCCCTTCCGGCAGTCGGATATCCTCCATGGGTACTCGCTCCCAAGAAAACTCCTCCAATAGTCCCGCGGCGGACTGCGGCGTGCCGGAAGGATGGAAGCCCGCCAGCCAAGCTAGCTTCCCCAGAAGCTCCTTCGCTGAAATCCGGCCCTGGAGTGCCTCCAGCCCTGCATCGGCATCCCGCTTAGAGAGGCGACGCCCGTCGGGGGCCAGGAGGAGGGGAAAGTGGTAAAACTCCGGCGGTGTCAGACCCAAAAGCTGGTAAAGGTACAGCTGCCTGGGCGTAGAAGATAAAAGGTCCGCCCCCCGCACGACCTCTGTCACACCCATAGCGGCGTCGTCCACTACCACGGCCAGTTGATAGGCGAACATACCGTCGGACCGCCGGAGGAGGAAATCCCCGCAGTCCCGCGCCAGGTTCTCCGCGTAACTCCCCATGTGCCCATCTATAAAGGAAATTTCCTGGTCGGGTGCCTGAAGGCGGAGGGCGGGGGAACGTCGCCTGGAACGCTCGGCACGCTGGGCAGGGGTCAGATTCCGGCAGGTCCCGGCGTAAATGGCGCAGCCGTCCCCCCGGTGAGGAGCGCTGGCGGCGTGCAGTTCCGCCCGGGTGCAGAAGCAAGGGTAGACCAGGCCCATCGCCTCCAGCCGCTCTAGGGCGTTGCGGTAAAGCCCGGTCCGTTGGCTCTGAAAATAGGGCGCATCCGGTCCGCCGGTCTCCGGCCCCTCGTCCCAGTCTAAGCCCAGCCATCGGAGATCCTGGATCATTTGCTCAGCGTAGCGCATGGGGCATCGGGCGGTGTCCAGATCCTCCATACGCAAAACCACTTTCCCGCCCTTTTGCCGGGCGCTGAGCCAGACCAGCAGGCAGCAGAGGATATTTCCTAAATGAATCCGTCCACTGGGAGAGGGGGCGAAGCGTCCAACAGTCATCCCAGAACCTCCTTTTGCGCAAGGCAAAGGAAACGGCTCAAAGCTGAGCCGTTTCCCCAAACGTATGCAATACTGCCGCTCCGACCGGGAAACCGCTGGCCGGAGAACACATTTTTTAAATCAAGCAGGGGACTCCAGGCGGCAAAACCGCCCGGAGTCCTTTAAAACTTTTCGGGGACTATTCCATGGAAATGATATAATAATAGACCGGCTGGCCTCCGGAGAGGACCATAACTTCCGCATCAGGGCAGGCGGTTTGGAAGAGCTTCCCGGCCTGTTGAGCGTCTTCCTCCTTGACGTCTTCACCGGAGTACAGGGAGATAAAGGAGGCGTTCCGGCTGGCAGCGTCTGCCGCCAGCTTCTCCAAAAGGACGTAGAGGGACCCGTCGGTGCCGAAGAGCTTTCCCTCTTCCAGGGCCAGGTAATCTCCCTCCTTGATGTCGAAGCCGTCAAAATCGGAATCCCTGGCGGCGTAGGTAATCTGAGCCGTAGTGACACCGGAGAGGCAGTCCGTCATAGCCTCGGCAATACTCTGGGCGTCCGGGGCCTCGAAGTCCACGTTCATCATTGCGGTAATTCCCTGGGGAACGGTCTTGGTGGGGATGACCACCACATTTTTCTCTGTCAGCGCCGCGCACTGCTGGGCGGCCATGATAATATTTCCGTTGTTAGGCAGCACAAACACGGTCTCAGCAGGAATCTGATCTACGCCGGCCAGGATGCTCTCCGTCGAGGGATTCATTGTCTGCCCGCCGGACACCACGCTGTCCACCCCCAGATCCTGAAACACCGCCGCCAGGCCGTCGCCGGCGCAGACGGAGAGGAAGCCATATTTTTTCTCCGGCGCAGCCACCACATGGCCGTCCGTCTCTTCCTCCATCTCCAGATCGTCCACACTCTGGGCCTTTTTCCCGGCAGCAACGTCCTCATACTGGGTCCGCATGTTCTCGATCTTTGCAAGCTCTAACGTGCCATACTTCTGGGCCTCGGTCAGGGCGCTGCCGGGGATGTTCGTATGGACATGGACTTTGAACGCCTCGTCGTCCTCGCCGATGACCAGGCTGTCACCAATGCTGTTCAGGTATGCCCGGAAGGGGTCCAGGTTTACGTCTGGTGCATTCTTCCGCACGATAAACACCGTGTCGAAGGCAAAGGTAATTTCGTCGGTAGAAAAGACGTCGAAGTCGGCCTTGGCCTTCTGGGGTTCCTCCTCCGGGGACTCCGGCATTGGCTCGCCCCGTAACTCGGCCAACATGCCCTCAAGAATGAGGAGATAACCCTTGCCGCCGGCATCCACTACTCCGGCCTTTTTCAAAACCGGATTCATTTCAATGGTTTGAGCCAGAGCGTCGTAGCCTTCCCGAACGGCAGCGTCCAAGACCTTTTCCAGGTCCGTCTCCGTCTCGGCACAGTCCGCCGCCCGCTTAGCAGCCAGGCGGGACACGGTCAGCACCGTACCCTCGGCGGGCTTCATCACGGCCTTGTAGGCAGAGGAGACACCCTCCTGCATTGCGGCGGCGAACGTGGCGGCATCGGCAGTTTCCAGGCCCTTCAGTCCCTTGGAAAGCCCGCGGAACAGCAACGAGAGGATGACGCCGGAGTTGCCCCTGGCCCCCCGGAGGAGGGCGGAGGCGGTGATGGACACAGCCTGATCCAGCGAGGTGGGGTCAGATTTGCGCAGCTCCGTCACAGCGGCGGCGATGGTCATGGACATATTCGTGCCGGTGTCGCCGTCGGGGACGGGGAAGACGTTCAGGTCGTTGATGGCCTGCTTCTGGGCGGTGATGGAGGCGGCCGCGTGGAGGATCATGCGCTTAAACAGCGCGCCGGTAATCTGATCATTCATTGGCTTTCCTCCTCCCTCACAGGGTCATGGAGTCGACGCAGACGTCCACGGCCCGGACTGTGACGCCGGTGTTCTTGGCCACGACATAGCGTACCTCGTTCATAATAGAGCGGCAGACGGCGGGGAGGTTCACGCCGTTTTCCACGATGATGTGCAGCTCGATGGAGATGGAGTCGTCGTCGTGATAGGTGATGCTGACGCCCTTGCTCATAGCTTCGCGGCGCAGCAGGTGGACCAACCCGTCGGTCATGGAGCGGAAGGCCATGCCCTTGACGCCGAAGCAGTTTGTGGCGGCCATACCTGTGATGTTAGAGAACACGGCGCTGCTGACGGAGATCTCACCTTGTTCAGATTTGAATTGAATCATGAGAACGTCCTTTCTTTCCCGGTTATTGGCAAGGAGCGGCTCCCGCCCCTGTTGGCACCAGTATTACAAATATATTATAAACGATTTCGCACCAAAGCACAAGTGGTAAAAGAGGAAAAACCAGGACTACAGGCAGATTACAAAAAATTCCTGAAAAACGATGGAAATCCTATTGACAAAGAGAGACTACTGTGATAGTATACCCCCATAAACTATCGCGATAGTTTCCCTTTGCTCCGCCTCTCCCGGAAGGGCGGGTCAAGAGGGTGGCCAGGCCCGGCGGGGTTCTGGGACAGGGGAAGTTCCGGGAGAGGGAGCGATTGCGCATGAAGCTTTTTGATTCAGAATTGAAGGTAATGGATGTCCTCTGGCGTCTGGGGGACCGCACGGCCAAAGAGATCTCCGTGGTTTTGGGAGAGGAGACCGGCTGGAATGTGAACACGACCTACACGGTCATCAAAAAATGCGTGGCCAAGGGGGCCATCCTCCGCAGCGAACCAAATTTTCTCTGCCATGCCCTGGTGACCAAGGAAGAGGTTCAGGCATCAGAGACGGAAGAGCTGGTTGGGCGGCTGTTTGATGGCTCTCCGGACCTGCTTTTTGCATCCCTGCTCAGCAGCCAAAAGCTGACGCGTGAGCAGCTGAGCCGCCTGCGGCAGATGATCCGCGATTGGGAGTGAGGCGGGCATGGATATCCTGGAGTTGACCCTTTCCGGGACAATATTCATCTTGGCTGTAACGGTCCTGCGGCAGTTGGCCCTCCGCCGCCTGCCCAAGGGGACCTTCGTGGCGCTGTGGTGGGCGGCGACCCTGCGGCTGCTGATTCCTGTGGCGCTGCCCTCGCCGTTCAGTGTGTATACGATGCTGGCGGCCCTCCGCCCTCAGGCTCCGCTTGCGCCGGCTTCGGCGCCTGCTAGCCCCCCTTTGGTTCGGACTTTTCCGCTTCCGGCGATGGTTCCTGCCGCTCCACCGTCCCGGCCGTTTCCTGTTTGGACAGCCTTGTGGCTGGCGGTAGGGGCGTTGTTGAGCCTTTGGTTCCTGATTCGCTTTGTCCGCTGGCGGCGGCGCTTCCGGGAGTCTCTCCCGGTGGACTGCTCCGATCTAAAGAACTGGCTCCGGCTGCGCAGGAAGGTTCAGGTCCGAATCAGCGGCCAGATTGCCGCTCCGCTGACCTACGGGCTGGTGCGGCCAGTGATCCTTTTGCCCGGGACGCTGGATTTGGACGACGAGGAAGCAGTGTCCTGCGTCCTGGCTCATGAAGCCGTCCACATCCGGCGCCTGGACGGCCTTTTGAAGCTGGTGCTGGCAGTGGCCCTCTGCGTCCACTGGTTCAATCCGGCGGTGTGGCTTCTCTATGTCCTGGCAAACCGGGACATGGAGCTGCGCTGTGACGAGTCGGCGGTTCTGGCTCTGGGGCTGGACAGCCGGAAGCGCTATGCCCTGACCCTGCTCCGTCTGGCGGAGCAGCAGAGTATGCCTCTATGCGGTTTTTCCCGGAAAGACGGCATGGAAGAAAGGATTCAAGAAATTATGAGTGTCAAGAAAAAATCAATGCTGGCCTGTGCGGCCGCCCTGGCGCTGATGCTTGGGATCACCACGGCCTTTGCCACCTCCGCCAAGCCTCCAGAGGCAATCCTATCGGGCGATAAGGATCCTACCGATGCGGAATACGCGGCCCAGATTTCCGCAGAGGTGGCCGCCCAGTGGGATGGGATCCTGGCCCCTTACGTTCCCCTTGGCCTGCACTATGCCTTCGAAGACCCGGATCTCGACGGCAACGGCCTGACTATGACCTTTGCGGGCCGGGAGGTCCGGGGCATCTACGACGAGAAGGAGGGGACGTGGATTACCGAGCACAGCGGAAACGGCGCCTTCGGCCCGGACTCCGTGGAGCTTTACACCGTCTACGAGGACGGCAGGCTCACCGGCCTCCGCCTGGCAACCAAAGAGGAGGAGGATTCGATTGCCCGGGATCGAAAGCTGTCGCCGGACGCCCTGAAGGTGGAGCTTCTGGTGAACAGCGTGCGCTATGACGGCGGGAATGTCTATTTCACCATCCCGGAAAGCGAGGAGCGCTGGGGTATCTTCTTCCGGGGCCGGGTCATGACGGAAGATGGCATGGGTATGAGCGTCCATTACCTGGAGGAGGAGAGCGAGAAGGCGGAATGGATTCCCCGGATGACCTACTCCTTCGCGGTGGCGGACGCCGCCTATGAGGAACTGACGATGGATGTGCGCTATGGAACCGCCGGTGATAGCTTTTCGCTGACGCAGCTGCTGCCGGAGGGCGGACCCCTGGCGCAGGAACCCCTGCCGGAGGGCAAAGCGGGCATTCCCGAGGATGCCGGGTGGGTCTGGCCTGTGGATGGCGGCAAGATTACCAACGGCTTTGGGGAGCGGGTTATCCCCGGCGGCGGGGACGCCGTGAAGCACAACGGTACGGATATCGGCGGAATGGAAGAGGGAGCGCCCATCTATGCCGCCGGGAAGGGGACCGTGAAGGAGGCTGGTTTCAATGCCGCAGACGGCTATTTTGTACGTCTGGACCACGGGAAAGGCCTGGAAACCTTCTATGCCCATTGCCGGGGTGTCCAGGTGGAGTCCGGAGATGCCGTGGAGCTGGGCCAGGTCATCGCCGCCGTGGGCAGCACTGGCATGTCCACCGGGCCGCACTTGCACTTTGAACTCCTGATAGACGGCGCTGCCGTGGACCCGGCGGCCTATTTGTATGAGGCGCGGTAAGGCTGTCCTGATTGCCTTCTGAGCCAGGTCCGCTTTGTTGGAAATCCGCTTGCTGCCGGTCTGGATGGAAGCGCTCTGACTGAGGGAGCGGCTATGGAAAGCGAACGATTCCGGTGGCATGGGGCTCCCGCCTATGGCAAGGAGCGCCGCTGGGGAACGGGAGAACTTCCGCAGTGACAGGCATGCCGTGACGCTTGCGCCGCTCAGAAGGTCCGAGGGAACCGGGCAACAGCAGGAAAATGCCGCCCTAAAGGGGCGGCCTTTTCCTGGATAAAGTACCGGCTTATACGCCGAAATAGCGGTTGGAATCCGCGGGGGCCTGCTCCCGATCAGTATCTGAGTATTCCCGGATGGGCGTGCAGACGGTGATACGGTAAGATTCAAACAGCTTTTCCCGTCCTTCCGCCTGGCTGATCCGGTGTTCCACCGTGTTCCGCCAGCGCTCCACCGCTGCCTCGTCAGTCCAGACATTCATAGACAACAGCTTGCCCTCCTCGTTCAGGCTGGAAAAGCGCTCTGCGCGGATGAAGCCCTCAAACCCCGCCAGTAGCGGTTTCAGCATGGCCGCCAGATCCAGATACCGCTTCATGCCCTCCTTGGTGGGTTTCACCTCAAATAAAACAATGATGTTACTCATAATGATCTCCTTTCGTTTCCGATTTATGCTCCAGAAAGTACCCCTCTTCGTGGACGTAAATGACGCCCACCGCCTGTAGATAGGCATAAAGAATGGTGATCCCCACGAACTTCGCGTCCCGCTTTTTCAATTCCTTTGAGATGGCATCGGATGGGGAGGTTCTTTCGGTTTCATAAAGAACCTTTGATTTCAGGATTATTTTGCCGGGCGGCCGGTTTTTTTCGGAAGTAGTTGCAAATTGTGTCCAGGTCAAACCTGTCAAAAAACCCCCGAAAGACATCCCGCTTGTTCAGTACGCATTCCCAGGATAGATCTGCCTGAAAGCACTCCAGAATCCGCATCTTCAAAAGCTTCCCGCCCTCTCGGACCGGAATGCCTTGTTTGTATGTAAAGACAATTATCGGGGCTGGCTCAGCAGCAGCGGTGTTTTCCATCCGCCCATTCCATTTTTTGATTTTTCTTTCTAAAAAGGAGTGCCTCGAGACACCTCCCAGCGCTAAATCCCCGCCAAAATGCCGGGATTTTAGCGCTGGGAGGATTTGCACACAGGCCCAGAGGCAGCAAGTACCCCTTGCCGCCTTCTGAACCAATCTCTTGCCGGAAAAACACTATATTAAGACGATTTCATCACACACCAGCTTTGCTGTGCAGTGCCGGGACTCCTGCCGCAGACGGAGAAATGCGTCTCCAAACCGAATTTCCGTCCCTGCGTAGGCAACGCCAAATTCCATGCGGGAGTTGTTTTCCTCCTCCTGCTCCTCTTTCGCATCTTCGTCCAGATGACTCAGCTTGTGCTCGGCCACGGATATCTTCATTCGAACTTTTCCCATCAAACTGGATTTGGCCGGACTGTCCAGCTGATTTTCCAGCCGCTCTAGTTCCTGGTCCAGCTCTTTCAGCTCCTTGCGCAGGGTTTCCCGTTCGAAGCTGGCGCAGGGTGTTCCGCCCATGGAGACGGCGGTCCGGATCTCCGACTTTGCGCCGATAGCGTTAGCGCTGACCTTCTTGCCGGCCCAGGTCCGCCCGCCCATGATGCTCCCCCGGCCGGAGCGGACTACGACGTCCCCGTCGCAGTAAATCTTGCTGTTGACAATGCAGTCGGTCTGCAGGTTTTCCTTCGCACAAATGATGGAATTTTCAATATACTTGGAGAAAATACACCGAGAAGCTCGGATAGCGGTGGACCCGTCGCCCAGAATTCCCTTGACGACGGTAAGATCGCCGCCGGCTTCCACTGTGCTGCCGGCCTCCACCACGCCGCCCACGTAGACGTTCCCCATGGCTCGGACGGAAAAGCCGCTGATCACATCGCCTTTGATGTTGACATCCCCCACGAAGTTGATATTTCCGGTGGAAAAGTCCACATCGCCGTCAATGTCCAGTACCGGCTTGACCTGAAAGCTGTGGCCGCTGAACTCCACATGCCCTGGCATCGTGGCCACCAGGGAATCCCCGTCCTCACTGATTTCGGTATTGCGCCCCTTAGGCAGGGGAACCGAGGCGCCGCTTTTAGCCGGTACCTCCTGGTCCAGTACGTTCCGGCCCGGCTCTCCTTCCGTGGGGCGGATAAGGCGGCAGATTTCCTGTCCCTCGGTAACATTGCAGATCAGGTTTAGCGCAGTGTAATCCACCTGGCCGAATTCATTGACATCCAGCACCCGTTCAATGACACGTGGAAAGTAGTCCACGATATTTCCATTCCGGCCATCGAAGGCAGGCTTGCCCCTTGCCACCAGATAGAGAGTGAAATACCGGTCCCGGCCATGGAGAAGACGGTCCAGAAGGGCCATATCCAGACCGAAACAAATACCTTGGGCCGACAAGCTCTGCTGGAGCATTTCCCGTGACAGCTCCGCCCCCTCTCCCACTGGAGGAAAGACCAGCATCCAGGCGCAAAGCTTATCCGAGGAGAGGAAGAACCAAGGCCGGGCATCCAGGACGATTGGCTCATCTTCCTCCTCCGCCTTTTTCTTATTATGCTTGCCTCGGACACGGCCTTTTGTAGACTTCCATCGGGAGGAACACACGCTTTTCAGAGAAGATTGAAGGCGGTTTTTCTCCTTGGAAACCAGATCTGACGGCAGCGCGCCGTCTTCGTCCATGGACAGCCGGAGTCCCGGCGCCTGTCCCGACTGCGTTTTCCAAAGCTCACAGAGGGAGCGGATCGGATGATCCGCAGGAATTTCCAACAGGGAAGGGTCGGCAATGACGGTCTCTGGGGATTCCGGGGCAGCTGAGGGCGCCGGCTGCTCCTCCAGAAACAATTCCTCCGTCTCTTCTTCTTTGGAGTTACTGGAAAAGAAGAACGACGCAATCTTATCTTTTAACGACATTCGGCGGTACCTCCTCAAGCCCCGGCAAAAATCGATCGAAACGCCGCCCGAATATCCGCCGAGGCGGGCGGGCGCTTTCGCGGCGTGCGGCCGCGTTTCCGATAGGGGTGAAATCCGTTCCACAAAATAGAGGGAATCCTTTTTCAGGTGTCTGATCAGCAGCTACCTGCTTACTATAAGACAATTTTACTATAACATAAAAAGACAAGCTGCACAACTGTTTTTTCCGCCCTGGGAGAAAGCAGAGTTTGTTCCTTTTCAGGCTGGCGTTGCTTGACGCTATTCACAAAATTATCCGTTAAAGTATCCAAAGCGGGGAAGCAGCCTTACAAACAGCTCCCCCAATAAATCAGCGTTTATTATATATGCGCTATATGATCACGCACCTCATAAGATGGATGATATAAGCCGGTTGGCTCATAAAATTTGTCACCAATATAGGTGAATCCAAGCTTATTCAATAATTTTTGAGATTTACTATTATATGGATTGTGTCCAGCAAATAACTTTTTGGCTTTGAGAACTGTAAATGCATATTATATCACAGCATTTGCGGACTCTGTTGCATATCCCTTCCCCCAGAAGTCAGGCAGTAGGTGAAAACCAATTTCATACTCATTTGCTCCTTAAGGCTTTAAGCCACAACACCCAATGAAATTGGTTGCTTTTAACTCAAAAATTGGCTAATATTGAATTTGATATGCCGATCCATTAAAAATTTCTGTGTTTAGACGATTTATAACATCATCCAAACTGAATATGCCATTCGCGCAAATATATTTGGTAACTTCCGGCTTTCCCCATAGTAATTCAGCCAAACCGATATCATCTTGAACCCATCTAGAAAACCCGATCCGATGCGTTTTAAGAAGAACGCTCGTTCCATCTTTTAACCTCACAAATACTGGCTTATTTTATGGATTATAGCATAGGCTTCAATTTAGTTCAATCTGATTTCGTGACATTGCCGAAGTTTTCGTTCAGCAATACCTTCCGTAAAAGGGACCAGAGTTTTCCGGTCTTGCCTGCCGGCAGATTTCATGCTATACTGAACAAATAAAAAGAAAAAGAGGGACCGCCATGAAATCCAAAGCCGCCGTCAAACGCATCATTGAGACGCTGAAGGGGATTTATCCAGAGGGGCTTTGCTCCCTGCAATACCAAAAGGATTATGAATTGCTCTTCGCGGTGCGGCTCTCCGCTCAGTGCACCGACGCCAGGGTGAACCAAGTGACGCCTGCCCTCTATGCCCGCTTTCCCACCCTGGAGAGCTTTGCCGGGGCGGACCCGAAAGAGGTGGGGGAGTACATACATTCTTGTGGCTTTTACAATGGGAAGGCCAGGGATATAGTCCTTTGCGCCCAGAAGCTGCTGTCGGAGTTTAGCGGGAAGGTCCCCGGCACGATGGAGGAGCTGACCAGCCTCCCCGGCGTGGGGCGGAAGACGGCCAACCTGATTTTGGGTGACGTCTACGGCCAGCCCGCCTATGTCTGCGATACCCACTGCATCCGTATTACCGGCCGCTTGGGTCTGACCGACGGGTCCAAGGATCCCCTTCAGGTGGAAAAGCAGCTGCGGGAGGTCCTGCCTCCTAAGGAGTCCAACAATTTTTGCCATCGGATGGTCCTCTTTGGCCGGGATACCTGCACCGCCCGCAGCCCTAAGTGCGAGAGCTGTCCCCTGGCTGGGGACTGCGATTTGGCAAGGGGCAGGAAATAAGGAGCTTTCGTGCCTGTGCGCAATGCGCAGGCACGTTTTTGATTTTGCCGTCATATACTGCTTTGAAGACTGCAAAGGAGGAAAGGTTATGGATGAGAAGTCGGCCCAGATGGCCGAGCAGCTTCGGAAGAACCCGGCGGCGCTGAAGGCGTTGATGCAATCCCAGGACGGGCAGGCGCTGATGCGGATGCTGACCCAGGGGGATCAGGGCGCGGGACTGCAGCGTGCGGTCCAGTCCGCCGCTAAGGGGGACACTGCGGCTATGGTGCAGATGGTCAGCCAGGTTATGCAGAGTCCCGAAGGGGCGGAACTGGTGGAGCGCATTAACAAGGCGGTCCGGCGGTAAGAGAAGAGGGGGCTGGCCTGTATGGCAGAATTTGATGAAAAACTGAACAATATCCTGTCGAACCCGGAGGCCATGTCCCAAATTATGCAGTTGGCCCAGTCCTTGGGCGGGCCGGCTGCTTCCCCGCCGGCCCAGCAGCCGGCTCAGGCGCCCCCGCCCCCGTCCGGTGGCGGGGGGGACCTGCTGTCCTCCCTGGCCGGTGGGCTGGATGCGGGACTCCTTACCCGGCTGCTGCCGCTGATTCAGGAGCTGGGAGGGCAGCGGGAGTCCAACGCCCGGAATCTGCTCTATGCCCTGCGGCCCTATTTGCGCAGTGACCGGCAGGAGAAGGTGGAGCGGGCGCTCCAACTGGCGCGGCTGTTCCATCTGGGGAGGAAATTCCTGTCGGGCTGGGAGGGCTGAGCCATGTATAACCGCTACATCCGCAACGACAACGGCTCTTACGCTCGCATTCCGGAAGAGGAGTCCAGGCCGGGCGGACCCATGTCGGGTTCCCGCCCGCCGGAAGGACCGCCTCCAGGCGGCCCTGCAATGGGGACTGCTTCGCCGGATGGCCCTCCGTCTGGATTTCACCCGCCGGAGAATCCCCCGCCGGGACCGCCTCCGCCAGGAGGGGCTTCGCCGGGGTTTCATCCCCCGGAGGGATCTGCGCCGGGAGGGAATCCGTCAGGCGGCCCTCTGCCGAACCGGCCGGGGCGCCCGCCCGGTGGACCGGCCCGCGGAGGACGGGCGGCGGATGGGCTTACTGGAATTCTACAGCACTTTTTGGATCAGTTCCATTTAGACCACGTGGATACCGGGGATCTGCTGCTGCTGGCACTATTGTTTTTCCTGTTTCGGGAAGATGCGGACGAAGAGTTGCTGGTAGCCCTGGGGCTGCTGCTGATTTTGTGAGGAAAACGGCGGGAAATCCGCCAGAAAGCCGCCGGAAAAAAGTCTTTCCGGCGGCTTGTCATATGTTTTGAGGCCGGACGCCGTCTATAGCCACAGCATGAACAGGGTCCCGCCGGTAATCAGGGCCAGGCCAAGGCCTGCTTTGCGGGACAGGCGCTCATGAAGTGCCAGGGCGGAGAAGGCGACGGTGACGAGGATACTCAGCTTATCAATAGGTACCACCACGCTGGCGAAGCCGTCTTGCAGCGCCCGGTAGTAGCAGAGCCAGGAGGCTCCAGTGGACAAACCCGAGAGGCAAAGAAAGCTCAGCTCTTCCCGGGGCAGCGTCTTAAGAAGGGCGGCTTTCCCGGTAATCAGCACCATAGCCCAGGCCATGACCAGCACCACGCCGGTGCGGATGGCCGTAGCCAGGTTGGAGTCCACGCCGCTAACGCCCAGCTTCCCCAGGATTGCCGTCAGGCTGGCGAAGAGGGCGGAACCCAGAGCGTAGGGAAGCCAAAGCCCGCTCTGCTCCTCCTGGCCGGGCTTTTTTTCGATCATCAGGAAAGTCCCTGCGCCGATGCACACGATGCCCAGGACCTTGCCTCCGCTGACTGGCTCGTGCAGGAGAAAGAAGGCCAGGAGGATGGTGAGAACGGTGCTGCTCTTGTCAATCGGGGTGACCTTGTTGACATCTCCCAGCTGAAGAGCCTTGAAATAGCAGAGCCAGGAGGCTCCGGTAGCCAGGCCTGAGAGAACCAGGAACAGCATAACCCGCCCCTCCACCGCCGCGAGGCCGGACTGCGCCCCGGTGAGGAAGACCATCAGCCAAGAGAACATCAGCACGACAATGGTGCGGATGGCTGTAGCCAGGGTGGAGTCCATCCGCCGGACGCCGCACTTGGCCAGGATGGCGGTGAGGCCGGCAAAGACCGCGGAACCGAACGCAAAGAGTATCCACATAGGATCGCCTTCCTTTGAGAGATAGGGCGCAAAGAGGATGCTGTCCCCAAGCGTCTATGAGCAGGCGCCGGGGAGAGGCGCGGAAGTTTCTTCCAATCCCATCATAGCATGTTCCGGGGACAATTGCAACGCCGGATCAGTCCCTTGCTCCGCAGTATTCCCCCAGCTGGACGCACGGGGAAACAAGCGAAGGGACCCTACAGCTCCCGCATCAGGTGGAAGGTCTGCATCAGCTGGACGGAGCCATAGCCCCACTGGTTGTTGGGATAAGTCATATCCGCCCGCCGGAGGCAGCCTCGGATTAGATAGGCCCGGATTTGATAGGTCCCCATGGCCGGGTCATTGCCCTCCCGGACGCCCCACTGGAGCAGCAGGGCGCAGGCGCCGGTCAGAACAGCCGCCGCCGCGCTGGTGCCGCTCATAAGGCCGGGGCCATAGGGATAGATGCCCCGGACCCCCACACCAGGGGCCGTCAGGTCCGGCAGAATCCGCTCGTCCCAGGCGGGACCTCGGGAGCTTTTGGCGTAAAGGCTCTTCCCGGCGCTGTCATAGGCTCCGCAGCAGATGACCCCTATGGCGGAGGCGGGGCAGGTGACTGTGTAATCCGGTGTAGCCGACAGAAACTCCACCGTGGGGGAGACAAAGCCTGTCATGGGCAGCCAGACCTGGTAGCTGCCGTTGAGCAGAATGTCCCCGTGAAGCTGGATGGTCCACACGCCGGGCGTGGCTCCTAGAATGCGAATGATGGACAGCTGCCCTCCGCTGCCTTCTACTGGGAAGTGGTACTCGATCTGGACCCTGGCGGCCTCCAACACCAGCTTCACGTCTGCGGCGGGGGCGATCCCCGGCCGGGCGGGTACCCGGCCCACCAGCTCCCCGGAGGGAGAGCGCACCGACAGGGAAATCCGGTCCGCCACGGTGTTCCACACCGCCAGGTATACATCCCCGGCGTTTTCCCCCACTTTCAAATCCACCTTTCCCGGCTTTTCCCCCGGTTGGAGGATGCCGCCGGTGTGATGCCGGGCCTCCGCCTCGTTTCCCGCCGCCGCGCAGAGGCACACGCCCTTTTGGATGGACACGCCGCTCAGGTACTCTTCGAAAACGCTGTAGCCGTCATGGCTTCCGGCGTTGGTCCCCAGGCCGATGCAGATGGCCACCGGGCGGCCCAGCTCCCGGGCTTTTTGGAGAATGTACTCCACCCCCAGCATGACTGCGCTGGACTCATAGGCGTGCTCCTGGTCCGCCGGGACGCAGTATTTCTCCCGGAAAAAGGGACGGGCCTTTTTCAGCTTCACGGCGATGATCTCCGCGTCCGGGGCAGCGCCGGCAAAGTCCTCCGTCTCCCGCCCGGCGGCCACGGAGGCCAGGAAGGTGCCGTGGCCGTCCTCATCCCGTTGCGGCACCAGGGCATAGGGGTCCGGAGCGTTTAAAGCGGCGTCAATATCCGCCTTGCGGTACTCCCGGCCCAGGAGAAAACCGGAAGGGGGATCTCCCTCGGCGGTCTGGTCGTAGAGGTACTGAATTTTGCTGCTGCCGTCCTCGTAGCGGAAGACCTCCTGGGTATAGTCGATGCCCGTGTCCACGAAGCCGATGAGCACTCCCCGTCCTTTCAGGTTTAAATAGGGTTGGCCATGAACCTGGGAGATGCCTGCTGCCTCCAGGGCGGGGCGGTCCAGCAGCCCCAGCACCACGGGCACGGAGCTGACGAAGGCGGCGCCCAGGGCCTCCTGCAGCTTTGGGAAATTTTCTGCCTTGATGTAACCTAGGACATACCGCCCCGCAAGCATCTGCCCCACCACCACATCGCTAGAGCTGCGGGCGTATTCAAAAAAAGCGTCGGTGGCCCGGGTGACGAAGTCCACCGTGTCGGGTGCGTGAATAAATTCCAGGGTTTCCGGTGAAAGCCGCATGCTTAAAGCCCCCTTTCCAAATGGTTGACCAGCTCGTTCATGGTCCCGCAGAGATTCAGCCGCCCGTATCCCCACTGGGGATTGGGATAGGTGAGAAAGGGACTGCGCAGCGCCCCCTTGCAGAGGAACGCCTTGACCCGCTGGCCATAGAGAAACAGGTCGTTTTTCTGAACCACGCCCCACTCCATCATCAGCGCCGCCGCGCCGGAGACAAAGGGGGCCGCCATGCTGGTGCCACTGAAGACGCTGTAGCCGCCCCCGGGCTTGGCAGCCCGAATCCCCTCCGCCGGTGCTGCCAGATCCAGCAGAACCCGCCCCGCGCAGTCCTGGTCCCCCCGGCCGGAGAAGGGGCTGATTGTCTCTGTCTCCGGCCGGAAGCCCCCTACAGAAATGGGATAGAGGGCCGTAGCCGGAAGGGTAATGGTTAAATCCGGCTCCGGTTGCAAAAAGGCGGTGCGGTCGCTGACCTCCTCCACCGTGGGCAGCCACACATCGAAGCGCCCGTCCGCAACCCGCCTGCCATAGCAGCGCAGCTTCCAGAGGCCGTCCAGCCCCCCGGCGGGAGCGTCCAGCAGGAACAGTGCCTCCTGAGAGACGGTGTAGTGGGTGGGCACGCCGTAAAACACCGCCACCCGAATTGTGCCGAACCGGAGGAACCGGGTTCCCTCCGATAGCAGCCCGGTGGACTGCCCGTTGGGCAGCACCAGCTCAAACTCCGCCTCGTCTGCGAAGTTTTTCCACAAGGAGAGATAGATCTGCTGACGCTGGGTGGAGACCGTGAACTCCGCATCCAGAGTTTCCCCCTCAATCAGCCGTCCCCGGAAATGATGGGCGCCGGAACCCTCGTTTCCGGCGGCGCACACCACCACACTCCGCCCCCGCTGAGCGGACTGGTCGATGTAAGACTCAAATAGCGTCTGTCCCTGGTGGGACCCACAGTTGGTACCATAGCTCAGGTTCACCACACAGGGCATGGCCCGCTCCTCCGCCTGATCCAGCAGGAATTTAATGGCCCGCATAATGTCCGTGGTCCGGGCGCTGGCCAGTTTTACCGCCGCGATGGAAGCGCCGGGGGCCGCGCCGCTGCGTCCGGCGGCAGTGGCGGCAACAGCGGTGCCGTGGCCGGATTGGTCTGCGGAAGGGGCCAGCCCGGCGGCAATCTCCTCCTTTGTATACATTGCGCCGTGAAGAAAGCCCCGAGGCGGCGTGCCCTCCGCCGTCATATCCCAAAGGGCGATGACCCGGCTGGACCCATCCTCGCCCAGAAATTCCGGGTGGTTCAGGTCCAGCCCGGAGTCCACAAAACCGATAAGGACCCCCTGTCCCGTCAGTCCCAGGCCGGTCTTCCTCTGGACCGGCGGGATGCAGGATACCTCCAGGCTTCGGTCTGCCAGGCTGCTGAGGCGGCGGGCGGGTTCGAAGCTGGTGACCTGCTGGTACTCCAGCAGGCGCTCCGGATCCTCCCCCTCCAGCTCTAAAATGGCAAACTGGGCGTCCAGCAGCTCCGTGGGATAGCCCAGGGAGAGAATGTCTCCCGTATACTTGACGATGTATTCCATACAGCCCTCCTATGCCGATGCAATTGCGGGAAGAAGCCGGTTCCGGCCGCCGGAGTGGTGTCCCGGCGCTTCCGCCCGCATAAGATACTATACGGAAAGGAGGAGCGCCCTTATGAATCCAACTTATTTGGACAAAGGCGATTTGCAAGTTTTTGTCACGGCAGGGGAAAACCCCGACCCCATTCCGAATGCCCGGGTCTGGGTAACGGACCCGGCCAACGGGCAGCTTTTAGAGGAGGCCGTTACCGACTTCTCGGGCCAGACCCCGTCTATGGAGCTGCCCGCGCCGCCGATGGAGTGGTCCGTAGTCGAGGGGGAATCGGACCGGCGGCCCTACGCTCTCTACAACGTCACCGTTTCTGCCGAGGGCTACCAGACCCTTCATATCGGCGGGGTGGAGCTGCTGCCCGCCGGCCTGGCGATCCAGAGGGCGGCCCTCCCGGGGGCCGTGCCCGGCGGCTTCAACGTGCGCAACGTGCTGCTTCCGCCCCACGGCCTCTGGGGGGAACCCTCTTCCCGCCCGCCGGAGGAGGAGGTCAAGCCCCTGCCGGAGCCGGAGGGATTGGTGGTTCTGCCGGAGCCGGTGATTCCGGAGTTTGTGGTGGTCCACGATGGGCGGCCGGACGATACCTCCGCCCTGAACCGCTGGGTCCGTTTCAAAGACTACATCAAGAATGTAGCATGCAGCGAGATTTACTCCACCTGGCGGACCGAGGCCATCAAGGCCAACGTCCTGGCCATCTTGTCTTTCACCTTGAACCGGGTCTACACCGAGTGGTACCGGGGGAAGGGCTATGACTTCACCATCACCAGCTCTACGGCTTTTGACCAGTCCTATTCCCACGGGCGGACCATCTTTGAGGAGGTGGGCGTCGTGGTGGATGATCTCTTCACCACCTACGTCACGAAAGAGGGCATTGCGCAGCCTCTATTCACCCAATACTGCGACGGTCGGCGGACCCAGTGCGGCGGGCTAAGCCAGTGGGGTTCCCAGGCCCTGGCAGAACAGGGATGGGATGCTGTCAGCATCCTGAAAAAATACTATGGCGCAGAAATTTACTTAAAAAGCGCAGAGAGGGTGGAGGGTGTCCCCTTATCCTACGGTAACGAGGTGCTGACCCTGGGCAGCGAAGGAGAGGCGGTTCGTACCGTGCAGGGGCAGCTGAACCGCATCGGGGACAATTTCCCCGCCATCCCCAAAATCCCGGCAGATGGGGCCTACGGACCCGCCACCCAGGCGGCGGTGACCGAGTTCCAAAAGATTTTCCACCTGCCTCAGACCGGCAGCGTGGACTTTGCCACCTGGTACGAAATTTCGAATGTATACGTAGCGGTAGCAGGACTTGCCTGAGCACAAAAAGAGCCGCCCCATTGGGGCGGCTCGAAAACTTATGTTGCCGTTGCTCCAGCCTGGTTGACCGTCAGACATCCAGAGCGAATCGAAAGCTCTTTTGGAGCCTTTTTTTCGAGAAAAAGTACTTACTGTACAATCAAAGTCTTTCCATCCATCTCCGGCGGGCAGGCCAGGCCCATCACATCCAGCATAGTGGGCGCAATGTCCGCCAGCCGCCCATCCGACCGCAGCTGAGACCCCGCGCCGCAGAGAATGAAGGGTACGGGATTGGTGGTATGGGCGGTCATGGGACTCCCATCCGGCTCCAGCATCTGCTCGGCGTTGCCATGGTCGGCAGTGATCATGGCGATGCCGCCCATCTTCAGCGTGGCGTCCACCACCTTACCCACGCATTTATCCACGGTCTCCACAGCCTTTACGGCGGCGTCAAATACGCCGGTGTGGCCTACCATATCGCAGTTGGCAAAGTTCAGGATGATGACATCATAATTCCCGGATTCAATGCGCTCCACGCACTTCTCGCAGACCTCGGGAGCGCTCATCTCCGGCTGAAGATCGTAGGTTGCCACCTTGGGGGAGGGAATCAGCACACGGTCCTCGCCTGGGAAGACCGTCTCGCTGCCGCCGTTGAAGAAGAAGGTGACATGTGCGTATTTCTCCGTCTCGGCAATGCGCAGCTGTGTCATGCCCATCCGGCTGAGGTACTCGCCCAGGCCGTTGTTGACCAGCACCCGGGGGAATGCCACCTCCACATTGGGCATGGAAGCGTCGTATTCCGTGTTGCAGACGTAGGTCAGGGGGAAGAACTGCCTGGTAAACCCGTCAAACTCCGGATCCACCAAGGTCCGTGTGATCTCCCGGGCCCGGTCGGGCCGGAAGTTGAAGAAGATGACGCTGTCGTTGTCCGAGATAGACCCGTCAGCGTCGCAGACCACCGGCTCTACAAATTCATCCGTCACGCCCTTCTCATAGGACTTTTTCACTGCGTCCACGGGGTCGGGATTGCTGACAGCGCCCTCACCGTAAACCATGGCGTCATAAGCCTGCTCCACCCGGTCCCAGCGCTTGTCCCGGTCCATGGCATAATAGCGGCCCATGACCGTGGCGATCTTGCCTACGCCGATTTCCCGACACTTGGCAACGGTTTCTTCCACGAAGCCTGCGCCAGAGGTGGGAGACACGTCCCGCCCGTCCAGGAAGGCGTGAATATAGACCCGGGTCAAACCTTTGTCCTTTGCCATTTTCAGCAGGGCGAACAAATGCGTCAGGTGGGAGTGGACGCCGCCGTCAGACAAAAGCCCGAACAGATGCAAGGCAGAACCCTTTTCCAGGCAGGCGTCCATGGCGTGGAGGTAGGCAGGGTTGCAAAAGAAGCTGCCGTCTTCAATCGCCCGGGTGATCCGGGGCAGATCCTGAAATACGACCCGGCCGCCGCCGATGTTGGTATGGCCAACCTCGCTATTGCCCATCTGCCCGTCGGGCAGGCCCACGTCCAGCCCGGAGGCGGAGAGAGTGGTGTGGGCGAATTCCTGGAAAAAGCCGTCCAGCCGAGGGGTTTTTGCGGTTTTGACCGCGTTGCCCGTCTCGCCGCCGCCGGTGCCGAAGCCGTCCATAATAATCAGAGTGGTAGGTGTTTTGTTCATAAAAAATCTCCTTCCCTGATCTGGCCAGAATTAAACGGCCTGATAAGGAATTTCCTCCCATGCCGCGGCCAAGGGGAGGGGCATGGGACCGTAGGTCCCCGGTTTTCTCCGCCAGAGGCGGAGAAAGAAAATCAAATTATTTTTGCGGCGACATGCGTGTCACAAAAATACGCTGCCCCAGCTGCTTTAGGCGGCGTCACCGGCCCGCAGACCGGTGAGGGAGAATCCAAAGGGGGGACTTTGTCCCCCCCTTTTGAGGCAGCGTTATTCCTGATTCGCCGCGTTAATAATTTCTACGAACTGGTCAGGCTTCAGGGAGGCGCCGCCGATGAGTCCGCCGTCGATGTCGGGCTGAGCCAGCAGCTCGGCGGCGTTCTTGGCGTTCATGGACCCGCCGTACTGGATGGTGACGCTCCGGGCCACCCGGGCGCCGTAGAGGGAGCGGATGGTAGCGCGGATATTGGAGCAGACCTCGCCGGCCTGCTCGGCGGTGGCGGTCTTGCCGGTGCCGATGGCCCAGATAGGTTCATAGGCGATAATGCAGCGGCGCAGCTTGTCAGCAGGTACGCCGAAGAGGGCGCTCTTCACCTGGAGGGCAATCCACTCGCTGGTGATGCCGGTCTCCCGCTGCTCCAGGCTCTCGCCCACGCAGATGATGGGATTCATGCCTGCGTTCAGCACGGCATGGACCTTCTTGTTGACGCTCTCGTCGGTCTCGCCGAAGTACTGGCGGCGCTCGCTGTGGCCGATGATGACGTATTTGACGGCCAGGTCCTTGAGCATATCGGCGGATACCTCGCCGGTGTAGGCGCCCTTCTCCTCGAAATAGACGTTCTCGGCGCCGACGGAAATGCGCAGGTCCTTAAAGGCCTTGGCGGCGGTGGAGATGTTGCAGGCGGGGACGCAGATCAGGGTCTCGCACCACTTGGCCCGGGGCATGATCTTGCGGATGTCCTCGGCAAACTTCTTGGTCTCGGTGGCGGTCATGTTCATCTTCCAGTTGCCGGCAATGACAGTCTTGCGGTATCTGCGATTCATGATGTTCAAAACTCCTTTATATCTTGAATGTGGGGTAGGCTTAGGAAATCGCGCGGGAAGCTGTTGGGCTTTCAATAGCGACCAACTATTATATAGCCGAAACATGGGGAAATGTCAAGGGCACACGGGGCTTTTTCTGCACTTTCCACGGAAAAAACCGCTATGCTTCTTCCCTTCGGAGCGCCGCAATCCCGGATTTATAGAAAATAGAAAGAGCATTCTTCCGCCCAGGACATTTTTATTGGGAAAGGGAGGGGAACCGCAGGTCGTCCCCCGGTTTTCCCCATCCCCATCGGAAAAACAAATCAGCCGGTTTGCACGGCGGCATGGCCGCCGCAGGCATCAAGCGGCTCCGGCCGCCCGGAGCGGCAGGGAGTTTTCAAGGGAGGGCCGAACTCAGGCGTCCAGCAGGCAGGCCACGCCGGGCAGCTCCTTGCCCTCCAGGAACTCCAGGGAAGCGCCGCCGCCGGTGGAGATGTGGCTCATCTTGTCGGCGTAGCCCAGCTGCTCCACTGCCGCCGCGCTGTCTCCGCCGCCGATGACGGTAATGGCGCTGGTTTTGCTCAGGGCCTCGGCCATGGCCTCGGTTCCCTTGGCGAAGGCGGGGAACTCAAATACGCCCATGGGGCCGTTCCAGATGACGGTGCCCGCGCCGGCCACAGCGCCGCAATAGAGCTTTACGGTCTCAGGGCCGATGTCCAGGCCCTGCCAGCCGTCGGGAATCTCGCCGGCCTTGACTACCTGGCTTTTGGCGTCAGGGGCGAAGCTGTCGCCGCAGACGGTGTCCACAGGCAGGAGGAACTTCACGCCCTTGGTCTCGGCCTTGGCGATCATCTCCTTGGAGTAGTCCAGCCAGTCGGCCTCCAGCAGGCTGTCGCCCACTTTGCCGCCCTGGGCGGCAGAGAAGGTGTAGGACATGCCGCCGCCGATGATGATGGTATCGGCGATCTCCAGCAGATTGTTGATGACGCCGATCTTGCTGGACACCTTGGCGCCGCCGAGGATGGCCACCAGGGGGCGCTTGGGGCTGGCGATAGCGCCGCCCAGGAAATCCAGCTCCTTTTGGATCAGGAAGCCGGAGACGGCGGGGAGATAGTCGGCCGCGCCGGCGGTGGAAGCATGGGCGCGATGCACCGCGCCGAAGGCGTCGGACACATAGACCTCCGCCATAGAGGCCATGGCTTTGGCCAGCGCGGGGTCGTTCTTGGTTTCGCCCTTTTCAAAGCGGGTGTTCTCCAGCAGCAAAATCTCGCCGGGCTTCAGGGCGGCGGCCTTGGCCTTGGCATCCTCGCCGACGACGTCGGTAGCCATGATGACGGGCTTGCCCAGCAGCTCGCCCAGACGTTTGGCCACCGGAGCCAGGCTCAGCTTGGGGTCAGGACCGTTCTTAGGCTTGCCCAGGTGGGAGCAGGCGATGACGGCCGCGCCCTGTTCCAGCAGGTACTGGATGGTGGGCAGCGCGGCGACAATGCGCTTGTCGCTGGTGATGGCGCCGGTCTCCTTATCCTGAGGGACGTTGAAGTCGCAGCGGAGCAGGACCTTCTTGCCGGATACATCGATGTCTTTGACGGTTTTTTTGTTGTAATTCATCTCAGGACTCCTCCTAAAAATATAAAGAACTCAGAAGCTGTGCCAATGGGCAAACATGCGTGGATTGACGGGAGACGCTTTCGTCCGGCGAAAAGGGAAAGCGCAGCACAGACGGAAAACGGCCCGCCAAGGACGCGGGTTTGCCGGTTGGCACGGCTCCTTAGAACCTATCCGCAGATGACCCGCACGCGGACTGCCGTGCCGCGGCTTCACCGGGCGGCGAACCGCCGGAAAAAGGCACCTTGCCGGACAGGGAACCGGGCAGCGCGATCCGCGCGCGTACATTTTGCGGATAAGCTCTTATTTCTCGGCGCAAGCGCCGATTTAAACATGGGCCATTTCCCCGGTTCCCAGCAGGCCGGGAAAACCGGTTTGCCGCAGGGCCTCGTACACGCAGACCGCCACGGTGTTGCTCAGATTCAGGCTCCGGGCCTCATCCACCATAGGCAGGCGGATGCACCGCTCCCGGAACCGCTCCCGGAAAGAGCGGGGCAGTCCGGCAGTCTCCTTACCGAAGAAAAGCCAGCTGTCCGGGGTAAAGTGCGCCCCGGCGTAAGGCTGAGGGGCCTTGGTGGTAGTGAGCCAGAGATCCTCCAGTGCCTCCGGATGGCGGTCAAACAGCTCTTCCAGGTTTTCGTAGTCGGAAACCTTCACCAGGTGCCAGTAATCCAAGCCTGCCCGCTTTACCGCCCGGTCGGAGATATCGAAGCCCAGGGGGCGGACCAGATGGAGTTGAGAGCCGGTGGCGGCACAGGTGCGGGCAATGTTCCCGCAGTTTTGAGGGATTTCCGGCTCCACCAGCACGATGTGCAGCATGGCGCGTAAACCCGCTTTCTTTCAGAATAGTGTTATTGTAATCCATTACCTGTTCAAATTCAACTGTATTCTTTGAAAAAACTGCAATTTTCAGAAAAACTCACCAGAGGGGACGTGTAAATTCTGCAAAACGACGAAAAAACTTGGAAGAGGCGGGCGGTTTTTGGGCCGGTTCCGTAGAGTCCGACAAAAAAGCGGCGGAAACGGAAAAAGATTTGGAAAAAATTTAGAAACAAATTCGGTTCACCCACTAGATTTTCCCCAAATATTTGATATAATGATTTTGTCATTTATCAAAAATTTAAGGAATTACGCAGAGGAGGGGAAGCCCATGAGCCGCCTGGAGCGAGCCGTTTTTATCCTGGAGGAGGATGCCGCCGTCCCTCAAGGCGCGAAACCGCTGATCCTGGAAGCCGTTTTGTCCCGCCCGATTTTGGCTTGGGCAGGGGAGCAACTGCGAGCCGAAGGCGTTCGGCGGCTTTTTGCTGTCTGCGGTCCCCGCTTTGCGGAAGAAGCGGGGCGCTGCCTTCCGCCGGAGGCGGAGATCTCCGAGCAGTGGGAGGATCTGGCCCGCTTCCTGGACACGGAGGAACCGGTGCTGGTGCTGCCCCGGGCGGCCTTTCCCATGGCGGAGGCGGGGCCGGGCTTTGCCTATGCCGCCCCCGGCCGGGAACTGCGGGAGACTTGGAGGGAACGGATGAGCAACCATGTCCAGGGGGCGGAGCTGATTCCCGGCTGGCTTCCGGTCTATGGGCCGCAGACCATCGCCGAGATCGAGGCGCTGCTCCGGCAGAGGGGTACCCCGGCGGAACACGGGTAAATCAGCCCGGCCGTCGGAGCCGGGCAACAAATATTATGATCGGGCACCGATCATGGAAAGAGAGCGTTTGGATATGATTTCACACGGGAAAGATATCAAGGTGTTTTCCGGCAACGCGAACCTGAAGCTGGCGAAGGAGATCTGCGCACAGATGGGCACGAAGCTGGGAGAGGCCGAGGTCGGCGCCTTCTCCGACGGCGAGGTGTTCGTCTCCCTGTATGAGACGGTCCGGGGCAGCGACGTGTTTGTTGTCCAGCCCACCTGCGGTCCGGTCAACAACAACCTGATGGAGCTGCTGATCATCATTGATGCGCTGAAGCGGGCCTCTGCCGGCCGCATCACCGCCGTTGTCCCATATTACGGCTACGCCCGTCAGGACCGGAAGGCCAAGGCCCGGGACCCCATCACTGCCAAGCTGGTGGCCAACATGATCACCGCCGCCGGGGCGGACCGGGTGCTGACCATGGACCTCCACGCCGCTCAGATCCAGGGCTTTTTCGACATCCCGGTGGATAATCTGGCGGGCAACCCCATTTTCGTGGATTACTACGCCAAGAAGTTCGGCTCCGCCTGTGAGAATATGGTGGTGGTTTCTCCGGACGTGGGGTCTGTCTCCCGGGCCCGGGCCTTTGCGCAGAAGCTGCATATGCATCTGGCCATTGTGGATAAGCGCCGTCAGCGGGCCAATCAGTGCGAGGTCATGAATGTCATCGGCGAGGTGGAGGACCGGGACTGCATTCTCTTTGACGATCTGGTGGATACCGGCGGCTCCCTTTGCAACGCTGCGCAGGCCCTGATGGACAACGGCGCTCACAGCGTCCACGCCTGCGCCTCTCACGGCGTTCTCTCCGGTCCGGCGATCGAGCGCATCAACGCCAGTCCCATCCAGGAGTTGGCCCTCCTGGATACCATCCCGGCCATTAAGCCGGAGCTGAGCCGGAAGATCAAGTATCTCTCCGTGGCCCCCATGTTCTGCGAGGCCATTGAGCGGATCTACCAGGAGGTTTCCATTTCCAAGCTGTTCCGCTGAGGCAGGAATAGGCCTATTTCGTAATAAATCACCCATATTGAACATACACAAGGCGGGGAAGGAGAGCTTTCCCGCCTCTGTGGGCTGTCCGGAAATCGTAAATTTTTAGCTGGAAAGGCGGAGGCAACCATGCTGTTAGGAAAAGCGAACGGCGCCGCGGTGGAGTGGCTGATTGTGGGGCTGGGGAACCCCGGGGAGAAGTACCGAAACACCCGCCACAACATGGGCTTTCTCACGGTGGAGCTGTTGGCGGAGCAGGCAGGCGTCAAGCTGAACAAGGTGAAGTTCAAGTCCGCATATAATCTGATGCAGTTTGCAGGCGCCCGCTGCCTGGTGATGAAGCCTCAGACCTATATGAACCTGTCCGGCGAGGCAGTCCGGGAGGCGGCCCAATTTTATAAGATTCCGCCGGAGCGGGTACTGGTGATTTATGACGACGTGTCCTTGCCGGTGGGGAAGCTGCGGGTGCGCCCCAGCGGTTCCGCCGGGGGGCACAACGGTATCAAGAATATCATCGCCCACCTGGGCACCCAGAATTTCCCCCGGATTAAGATCGGGACCGGCGCGCCGGAGGACAAGGATGGCATGATTGACTGGGTCATCGGCGTCCCCTCCCAGAAGGAGCGGGAGGTGCTGCTGGAGTCCTTTCGGAGGGCCATCCAGGCGGCGGAGTGCGTGATTGAGCACGGCTGCCAAAGAGCAATGAATGATTTCAACTGAGCCGGAATACCGGCAAAGGAAGCGCGTCATGAAGTATTTTCTGGAAAAACTGATGGCCCTTCCGGAGGCGGCGGAGCTGCTGCGCCGGGTGGAAGGGGGAGGCTGCCCCGCCGCTGTGGCTGGGCTTCAGCCGGTTCACCGGGCCTGTCTGGGGGCGGCCGTTGCCCAGGCGGCGGGGCGGCCAGCAGTGTTTGTGTGCGGCGACGAGGGGGAGGCTCGCCAGCTGGCAAGGGACCTGGTGTCCCTGCTGGGGACGCCGCCGGTGACTCTCTACGCCCGGGAGTGGCAGTTGCGGCCGGGGGCGGTGGCTTCCCGGGACTGGGAGCGGGGCCGCCTGGCGGCGCTGCATGCCCTGGCCCAGGGGAGTCCAAAGGCGGTAGTGGCCACGGCGGACGCCCTGATGGCCCGGACGCTGCCGCCGGAGCTGCTGTCCTCTTTGTCACTGACGCTACGGACGGGGGAGCGGTGGGATTTGAAGGAGCTGGCGGACCGGCTCCTGTGCGCTGGATATACCCGCTGCCAGCAGGTAGAGGGCGTGGGGCAGTTTGCCCTCCGGGGCGGCATTTTGGACGTGTTCTCCCCCCTGATGGACCAGCCGGTCCGCTGTGAGTTCTTTGACGACGAGATTGACTCCATGGGTCTTTTTGACCCCGGCACTCAGCGGCGGACGGAAAATTTGGAGTCCGCTTTGCTCCTCCCCGCCGCCGAGGTACTGCCCCGGCAGGCGGAGGGGGGCCTGGAGGGCCTGGGGGCAAAGCTGCTGGCCCTGGCGGGGAAGAAGAAAAATTCTGCCGCCGCCGCCCGTCTGCGGGAGGACGGCGAGCGCCTGCAAAACGGCTCCATCCCCGAGGGAATGGACCGCTACCTGGCCGCCGTCTATCCGAAGGCCGCCGCCGGCCTGGACTATCTGCCCGGCGACGCCCTGGTGATGCTGTGCGAGGCGGGGCGGGTGGACGAGCGGGTGCGGGGAACCCTGCTCCAGAACCGGCAGGACCTGGAGGTGTTGATGGAGGCCGGGCTGTTGGTAGGGGACTATGCGAAGCTGCTCCTCTCCGCCGAGGAGTTCTACGCCGCCCTGGAGGTGTTCCCCGTTATCATGGCAGGCGCCCTGCCCACCTCCCGCTACCCCTTCCCGCCCCGGGGAATTCTCAGCGTCAACGCCCGCCAGCTCAGCTCCTACGGCGGCAGCCTGGAGACCGCCGTCAGCGACCTGGAGCAGTACCGGGAAAACGGCAGCGCGGTTCTTCTTTTGTGCGGCGGAGAGACCCGGGCGAAGAATCTCCATAGTCTTCTCTCAGAGCGGGGGATTTCCGCTGCCCTGGACTTGCGGGGAGGGGCTATGCCGGCCCTGGGGGAGATCCGGATTGCCGTGGGGTCCTTGTCCGCCGGGTGCGAGTGGCCGTCGCTGCGGCTGGCGGTGCTGACCGAGGGCCAGCTTCTGGACCCGGCCCGAAAACGTGCGCGGCCGAAAAAAAGCTCCAACCGTCAGAAGATCCAGTCCTACACGGACCTGAAGCCCGGGGACCTGGTGGTGCACACCCACCACGGCGTGGGCCGCTTTGCCGGGATTCAACGGATGCCGGTGGACGGAGTGGAAAAGGACTATATTAAAATTGACTACGCCGGAGGGGATTGCCTCTACGTGCCGGCCACGGCCCTGGACCTGGTGAGCAAGTATATTGGCGGAGGCGAGGACGGCGAGAGCCGGCAGAAGCTGAATAAGCTGGGCGGGACCGAGTGGGCCAAGCAGAAGACCCGGGCCAAAAAGGCCGTCAAGGATCTGGCCAAGGGGCTGACCCAGCTCTACGCCGAGCGGCAGCGCCGCCCTGGCTTTGCCTTTTCCCCGGACTCTCCCTGGCAGCGGGAGTTTGAAGAGGCGTTTCCCTACGCGGAGACCGAAGACCAGCTTCGAGCAGTAGCGGAGATCAAAAAAGACATGGAGCGCTCCCGGCCCATGGACCGCTTGCTCTGCGGTGATGTGGGCTATGGCAAAACGGAGGTGGCCCTCCGGGCGGTGATGAAGTGCGTGCTGGACGGGAAGCAGGCGGCCATTCTGGTGCCCACCACGGTCCTGGCCCAGCAGCATTACGCCACGGCCATGGGCCGTTTCCGGGACTTCCCGGTGAAGATTGAGGTGCTCTCCCGCTTCACACCCCCCAAAGAGCAAAAGCGCATCCTGGAGGCTGTGAAGGACGGCCGGGTGGATTTGCTCATTGGCACCCATAAGCTGCTGCAAAAGAATATGGCGTTTCGGGACCTGGGGCTGCTGGTCATTGACGAGGAGCAGCGCTTCGGCGTCAGCCACAAGGAGCGGTTGAAGGAGCTGAGCCGCCAGGTGGATGTGCTGACCCTCTCGGCCACTCCGATTCCCAGAACGCTGAACATGGCCCTGTCGGGTCTGCGGGACATGTCGGCAATCGAGGAACCCCCGGCGGACCGCCAGCCGGTTCAAACCTACGTGTTGGAGCACGACTGGGCTATCCTGGAGGACGCCATGCGCAAGGAGCTGAGCCGGGGCGGGCAGATCTATTACCTGCACAACCGCGTGGAGAGCATCGACCTCACCGCTTCCCGCATTCAGAAACTGCTGGGGCCGGAAGCGCGTGTAGTCACCGGCCACGGGCGCATGAGCGAGCAGGAACTCTCCGCCGTCATGCGGGCCATGGTGGAGGGGGAGGCGGACATACTGGTGTGCACCACTATCATTGAGACTGGCATCGACATCTCTAATGTAAACACCCTTATCATCGAAGACGCGGACCGGATGGGCTTGGCCCAGCTCCACCAGATCCGGGGCCGCATTGGCCGCAGTGCCCGCCGGGCCTATGCCTATCTGACCTTCCGGAAGGGAAAGGTGCTTCAGGAGATCGCGGCCAAGCGTCTTTCGGCCATCCGGGAATATGTGGAGTTTGGCTCAGGCTTTCGCATCGCCATGCGGGATCTGGAGATCCGGGGAGCGGGAAACCTGCTGGGGCCGGAGCAGTCCGGCTACCTGATGAGCGTGGGCTACGACTTGTACCTGAAGCTTTTGGAAGAGGCGGTGCTGGAGGAGCGGGGAGAGGAGCGGCCGTTGGAGACAGAGTGCTCCGCCGATTTGACGGTGAACGCCAACATCCCGGAGCGCTATGTCTCCTCTCCGGAGCAGAGAATGGATCTTTACCGCCGCATCGCCGCTATCCGCAGCGAAGAAGACGCCTCGGACCTGCTGGACGAGCTGCTGGACCGCTATGGCGAGGCCCCCAAGCCGGTGCTGGCCCTGCTGGACGTGGCGCTGCTGCGGGCGGCGGCGGCCGGGGCAGGTATCTCGGACATCAGCCAGAAGGGGGATGTCCTCCGCTTCCAGCTGGCGGTCTTCCGGCCGGAGGCCGTGGTGCGGCTCTGCGGCCTGAACAAGTACCGCCGGCGCCTCACGGTAGCCGCGGGGGAGGACCCAGCCCTGAAACTGAAGCTGAAGCCTGGCGCGGACGCGTTGGAGAGCGCCATGGAGCTGGTAGAGGATTTCAAGCTGCAAATGCGGGAATAAGAACAGGCGCGGAGGAAAAACCTCCGCGCCTTGTCATATCTTCCCTTACCGCCCAATATACTTGTGGCGGACAACCTTAAGGGGAGAGTGGGAGACATGAGGAAACGCATTGCAGCACTGGCGCTGGCGCTGTGCCTGGGACTAAGCGGCTGCGCCGGAAAACCGGAGGAGACGAACGCCTCGCTGCTGGGACAGGCGGCGGGGCTTGGGGAGGATGTGGCCCTTTTGACGGTGGACGGCCGGGAGGTCCCAGCCTGGCGGTACCTCTATTGGCTGGCCTTCACCTGTGCCCAAATTCGGGAGAAGTACAAGGACGCCGGCCTGACCCTGGATTGGAACGCCCCGGTCACCGGCGGCACCTTGGCGAACTACGCAAAGGACCAGGCCCTGGCTAACACCGCTCTGTACGCCACGGTGGAGAACTGGGCGGAGCGCTACGGCTGCACCCTCAGCGAAACGGAGCGGGCTGCCCTGGCGGAAGCCTGGGCGGAGCAGACGGAGGCCCGGGGCGGGGAGGAGGTTTACCTGGAGGAGCTGGCGGACCTGGGCCTGGACCGCCTGCGCTCGGAGGAGCTGACAGAGGTGGGAATGCTCTATGCCAAGCTCTATGACCTCTGCCTCACCGAGGGCAGCGAGCTGTTTGAGCGCTTGAATACGGTGGAGGGCTTGATGGTGGACCGAATTTTCATCCGCGCAGGGGAGGACCGGGAGGCAGCCCGGGAGCGGGTGGCGGAGGTATTTTCCCGGCTCAACAGCGCGGAGGACCCGGCGGCGGCGTTTCCGGCCCTGGCGGCGGAGGGGGATGACACAGCCGGTCCCCGGACCCTGCTGCCGGGGGACGGGAGTCTTCCGCCGTCTCTGGAGGAGGCGGCGCAGGCTCTGAAGGAGGGCCAGTTCTCCGGTATTTTGGAGTCGGAGGAGGGCTTTTCAATTCTCCGCCGTCTGGCGGCGGAGGGAACGGCCCCAACGGAAGAGGCCTTTGACCAGCTGCTTCAAGCCGCCGCCCGGGAGGCCCTGGTGAAAACGGTCCCGGCCTATGACCTCCTGGACGCCGCCGCCTTTGACGCGGCATTGGAGGAGCTGCGGGCCGCCGGGAGCTGAGAGAATCCGGAACGCCAACTCCGCGGGTTTCGAGGGCTTGGGAGGAGAGAAAGAAGGCGGAATCCCCCCGGAAGAGGCGCGTGGCAGAAAGGGATATGGGATTGCGGTTTTGGAAAAATTCGTCACCTTGACGAAAACGGTCCTCATTTTGTCAAAGATTTAACGAAATTGTAAAACCTGACGAAAGGCCATTGACGAAACGAGGAGGAGTCTCTATAATGGTACGCAGAGAAGGTGGCCAACGGCTTGTCAAAAAATTGGCAATCCAGCCGCCGTCTTGCCCGTTGAGACTCCGGCGGCCCGCCGAGCCGCCAAAATATTACAAAACGGAGGAACATCATGAAAGATCTTTATGTCGTGAACTGCTGCCGTACCGCCATCGGTTCCTTTGGCGGCAGTCTGAAGAACACTCCCGCTGCGGAGCTGGGCGCCATCGTGGTCAAAGAGGCCCTGAACCGGGCCGGCGTCGCGCCGGAGAACGTGGATGAGGTCATGTTCAGCTGCATCCTCACCGCTGCCCAGGGCCAGAACGTGGCCCGTCAGGTCTCCATTAAGGCCGGCATTCCCTATTCTGTT
>JAAVYM010000086.1 GCA_022791135.1 Oscillibacter sp. | reverse complement strand
TTCAATCGCTTTCGTAAGCTTTTGGTTCGCTTTGAAAAGAAAGCCGCCAATTATCTAGCCCTCATTCAATTTGCCTGCGCTGTCATTGTTTGGCGTAAATTCATACATGTCTATCGTTAATTTCGGGATAGGTTCTTAGTTCGGCGATTTCAAAACTTATGAAAAGTCGTTGATTCTTTGATTAAACTTCTTATTTTTTGCCGCATATTTGTAAAAACTTCTTCAAAAGTTGCCTGTTTTCGCAACTAACTTTGTAAATAAGCAAAAAGCCGCTTAATATAGGTGCAATTAATTCGAGTTGCAGATGTAAAAGCTGTAAAGTGAATACTAGGCGAGAGTTACACACTGACTTGCACATCGGGCGGAAAATGACGCAAAAAAGAGAAGAACGGATTTATCCGTTCTTCTCAAAAAACGTTTGAGCTTATTCCTTCTCGAACACGTCCTTGCCCATCTCGCAGATGGGGCAGACCCAATCCTCGGGAACCTGCTCCCAAGGAGTGCCAGGGGCAACGCCGTGTTCCGGGTCGCCGGCAGCGGGGTCATATACATACCCGCAGGGGCAGACATACTTGTCCATTGGCTGATCCTCCGAATTTGAAGATTACTTAAAGTACCGCTCCAGCAGGCCCTTGAACGCCTTGCCGTGACGGGCCTCGTCCCGGGCCATCTCGTGGACGGTGTCGTGGATGGCATCCAGACCCAGCTCCTTGGCCTTCTTGGCGATGGCCATCTTGCCGGCGGTGGCGCCGTTCTCGGCCTCGACCCGCATCTCCAGGTTCTTCTTTGTGGAGTCGGTGACCACCTCGCCCAGCAGCTCGGCGAACTTGGCGGCGTGCTCAGCCTCCTCATAGGCGGCCTTTTCCCAGTACAGGCCAATTTCGGGATAGCCCTCGCGGTGTGCTACCCGAGCCATAGCCAAGTACATGCCAACTTCGGTGCACTCGCCCTGGAAGTTGGCCCGGAGGCCCTCCAGAATCTCAGCGTCCACTCCTGCGGCCACACCGACCACATGCTCAGCAGCCCAGGTCATCTCTGCGCCCTGCTCCTTAAACTTCGCACCGGGCACACCGCACTGGGGGCACTTCTCAGGGGGAACATCACCCTCGTGAACATAGCCGCAAACCGGGCAGATCCATTTCTTCATAAATAAAATCCTCCTTAGAATATTTTGAATTTCTTTGCTTCTCAGACAGTGACTAGAGTATATCAGGTTCTGAAAACAACTTCTAGTTGCAAATGCGACAAATCTAGAATTTCCCATAAATTTTTTAAATTGTTCAAATTTTTTTCCCGACATGCGCGGCAAAACCCCCCGTTCCAACGGAGCGGGAGGTTTTGCTGAAATCCAGGAACATGCATTTTGAATCAGGAGGCGGGGGCAATATCTCAACCCTCCGCCATAGCCTTCGCCTCGGCGATCGCCTTCTCCTGAGCGGCAGGGGGACAATCCTCATAGCGCACGAAGTGGAATGTAAAGCTTCCCCGGCTCTGAGTCATGGCCCGGAGGTCGATCGCGTACGTTCCCATTTCACCCATGGGAACCTCGGCCGAAATCACCTGATCTCCATCGCCAGTGGGGTCCATACCCATTACGCGGCCCCGGCGCTTATTCAAATCGCCGATAACATCGCCCATGCAGCTGTCCGGTACCGTCACCTTCAGCTCGCCCACCGGCTCCAGAAGCACAGGATTCGCCTCCGGCAGAGCCGCCTTATAGGCCAGCTGTGCGGCGGTTTTGAACGCAATTTCAGAGGAGTCCACAGGGTGATAAGAGCCATCGTACAGTACGGCTTTGAGGTTTACCACTGGATAGCCCGCCAAAGGTCCATGGACGCACGCCTCCCGAAGGCCCTTTTCCACCGCAGGGAAGAAGTTCCGAGGCACGGAGCCGCCGAAGACCTCCTCAGCAAAGACCATATCCTCCTGCTCGGGATTGTACTCAAAGCGAATCCACACGTCGCCAAACTGGCCGCTGCCGCCGGTCTGTTTCTTGTGCCGTCCCTGCTTCTGCACAGTCTTGCGAATCTTTTCCCGGTAGGGTACCCGGGTGGGCTTTAGCTCCGCTTCCACGTTGAAGCGGCTCTTCAGCTTGCTGACCAGCACGTCGATCTGCATATCTCCCGCGCCGGAAATCACCATCTGATGGGTTTCAGCATTGTTATTGACTGAGAAGGTGGGATCCTCTTCATTCAAGCGGCTCAGACCCTGGGCAATTTTATCCTCCTGGCCCCGGGTCTTGGGCTGAATCGCCACGGAGTAGCACGGCTCGGCAAAGGGAATATTCTTCAGACTGACCACCTTCCGCTCGTCGCAGAGGGTATCGCCGGTCTTGATGTCCATCTTGGCAATGGCGCCGATATCGCCGCAGACTAACTCCTTGACCTCGGAGTTCTTCTTACCGCGAATCGTATACAGGCGGCCCAGTTTCACCTTCTCGCCGGTACGGGCATTAACCATGGGCATGTCCGGCGTAATAGCGCCGGAGAGCACCTTCACAAAGGAATACTTTCCATACTGGTCGGAAATCGTCTTGAACACGAAGGCCGTGGGCACGCCGCCGGGGGAGACCACAAACTCCTCCGTCTCGCCGTCGGCCTTGGTAGCCTTGTGATAGTTGCCTTCCACTGGGTTGGGAAGCAGATCCACGATGTTGTCCATTAACATCAGGGAACCCAGGCAGTTGATGGCCGAGCCGCAGAGGACGGGGAAGAGACTCAGTTCCCGCACGCCCTGGCGAAGTCCCTGAATCATCTCGGCATAGGTGAAGTCCTCGCCTTCGAAGAACTTATTCATCAGCTCCTCACTGGTTTCGGCCACGGACTCTTTCAGCGCGTCGTTAAACTCTGCAATCACATCGGCCTTATCCGCAGGGACCTCGATCTCTACGCGCTTGAGCTTTTGCATCTCATAGGCCCGCTTGTTCAATACGTCAATAATACCGGTGACCCGCTTGTCGCCATCCCAAATGGGAACCACCACCGGGGCAATCTTGTTGCCGAAGCGGGAGCGGAGGGCCTCAAAGGTGGCGTTGTAATCGCTGTTGTCTTCGTCAGTCTTGGAAATGTAGATGAAGCGGGGCATATTCCGCTCCTCACAGTATTTCCAAGCCTTCTCCAGGCCCACGGATACGCCGTCCTTAGCGGAACAAACGATGATGGCGGCATCGGCGGCCCGGAGGGCTGCCATGGCCTCACCCGCAAAGTCAAAAGCGCCAGGCGTATCCAGCACATTGATACGGCAGCCCTTGTAATCCAGGGGCGCCAGAGAGAGGGATAAAGAAATCTGACGCTTGGTCTCCTCAGGGTCGTAGTCGCAGACGGTGTTGCCGTCGGCAGCGCGGCCCATTCTATCGATGACGCCGGTCATGTAGAGCAGGCTCTCGGCCAGGGCGGTTTTGCCGCTGCCGCTGTGCCCCAGCAGACAGACGTTGCGGATGTTCTGTACAGAATAGCTCATGTTCGTTCCACTCCTTATTTTTGCTGTCCATGCGGCCGGGGCCGCAAGCGTCCAATATATGAATTATACAACAGTTAAGGGAGGATTACAACTAAAATTTTGGTCAAAATCACATTTATGCTTCCCATCCAAAATGCTGGTTAAAAATTCGTCAATTTTCATATGGTAAAAGACGGAAGCAACGTCTTTGCTTCGGGCCTCTTATCCACAGATGTCATTTGTTCTCCAGCGGGCTTTGAAAACTCTGATAGGCTGAAGAGACCAAACTTATATTTTCGGCAGGCAAAAAGGACCCGCCGTAAAATACGGCGGGCCTTTTTTGCTCATCAAATTTTCAATTTCTGCAATTTTTTTACTTTTGCAGGGACTTCACCCAGACACCATACTTATCCACGTTGGCCTTGGCCTCGGCGGCATCCTTGCCCTGGGTGAGAATATAGACCTTGATCTTCGGCTCCGTGCCGGAGGGGCGGACAATAACGGAGGTGCCGTCCACCATCTCAAAGCGCAGAACGTTAGACCCGGACAATTCCATAGCGCCCTTCGCTCCGGTGGCGCAGTCAGTGACGGATCCGTCGCTGTAGTCCTTGAACTGGCTCACCTTCACGCTGGAGATCTCTGCTGGGGGATTCTCCCGCAGATTCTTCATCAGCTCCGCCATATCCTTCAAACCGTCCAGGCCGGGCATGACCAGGTTATATGTATGCTCCGCATAATATCCGTACTTTTCGTACAGACCCTCCAGGGCCTCCGCCAGGGTCTTTCCCTGAGCAGCGTACCAGGCGGCCATTTCCGTCAGCATCAGCGCCGCTGTCACCGCGTCTTTGTCCCGGACGTAGTCACCCAGCATGTAGCCATAGCTCTCCTCATAAGAGAAGATGACCTTACCCTCTGCACTGCCCTCCAGTTTATCCTTCTTTTCCGCCAGGAACTTGAAGCCGGTGAAGGTGTCGAAGCACTGCAACCCATTGACTTCCGCCACCTTCCGGGCCATCTCCGTAGTCACGATGGTCTTCAGCGCCACAGGCTTCACCGGCAGGGTTCCTGCCCGTTTCATCGCGCCGATAAGGTAATCCAGCAACAGCACGCCGGTCTGGTTGCCGGTGATAACTCTGAACTCGCCGTCCTTCGTGCGGACCATGATGCCCACCCGGTCGGCGTCGGGGTCGGAACCCAGGATGAAGTCCGCGCCCTCTTTCTTCGCCAGGTCCACCGCCAGATAAAAGCCCTCTGGATTCTCCGGGTTGGGGGAGACCACCGTCGGGAAATCCCCGTCGATGACCATTTGCTCCGGAACGCAGATCAGGTGTTTGACGCCAAGGCGCTTCAAGGCCTCGGGAATCAGCTTGTGACCGGTCCCATGGAAGGGGGTATAGACCATTTTGAAGCTGTCGGCCACCTTGGTCACCGTCTCCTTGTCGTTGACCTGGGCCATGACGTTGGAGAGGAACTTCTCGTCCGTCTCTGCGCCCAGGACCTCAATCAGGCCAGCTTTGACCGCCTCGTCGTAATCCATACGCTTTACACCGTCAAAGACGTCGATTTCTCCCAGGCGCTTAGCGATGGCGTCGGCGTGGTGGGGGGGCAGCTGGGCGCCGTCCTGCCAGTATACTTTGTAGCCGTTGTATTCCTTGGGGTTGTGGCTGGCGGTGACATTAATGCCCGCCTGACAATGGTACTCCCGCACGGCAAAGCTCAGCTCCGGAGTGGGACGGAGAGACTCAAAGATCCGCACATGGATACCGTTGGCGGCGCAGACCTCCGCGGCCGCCCGGGCAAATTCGGCGGAGTGGTTCCGGCAGTCCATACAGATGGCTACGCCCCGCTTTTTGCCCTCTTCTCCCTCGGCGGCGATGACGTCGGCGAAGCCCTGAGTCGCCCAACGGATGACATGAATGTTCATATTGTGCAATCCGGTATACATGGTGCCCCGCAGTCCGGCGGTGCCGAATTCCAGGGGGCCATAAAATCGGGATTCGATCTCCTTGGGGTCGTTCCGGATGGCCTCCAGCTCGGCGCGCTCTTCCGTGCTCAGGGCAGGGCTGTTCAGCCACTTCTCATACTCTTTCATAAAGTCCATAGTGCTGCTCCTCCTTTTATGAACGCCGCTTACCGCTTTTTGAATGATTTTGACAACGTTCGTTTCCTGACGGACGGCAAATCTATTCATGCCGCACAAAATCATTATAAGAGAATCCGCCTGCCATGTCAAGATTTGGTTCTTTGCGGCATCTCCGTCATTCCCGGCGATTCCCTTCCTGGGAGGATGCGCCGGAAAAAAATGCTACTTGCCGGAAAATTTACCCCTTTCCCGCGTCAATCCACAGATTCTGGTTTAAATTCAATCACTTATTATTAGAATAAGTATTGCCAAGGAATCCTTTTTCTGCTATAATAAATAATTGTATTTCAACACCCAAAATAGAAAAGCGAGGTGTTTCCTTTTTGAATTCCGTCACCGATATTTGGGAAAACGTCCTTCACCAGCTCCGGGGCACCCTCTCCGAAACCACCATTGCCACCTGGTTCGACGAACTCAAGATCGTAGACATCCGGGACGGCGTCTGCTACCTTCATTGCCCCAGCGATTTCAAACGGGGCTATCTGGAGTCCCTCTTTCTCAACAGCATCAAGGCCGCCCTCCATGACCTTTTTTCCACCGACTTTGGCGTCAAAATCCTCGACGACGCCGGTCTGCTGGAATTTCAGGGGATAGCACCCCAAAAAAAGATCTCCGAGCGCTTTACCTATGCTGAATTCACCTTCGAGACCTTCGTGGTCGGCCCGTCCAACAAACTGGCCCACGCCGCCTCTATGGCTGTGGCCGAGCACCCCGCTCAAAACTACAACCCCCTTTTGATCTACGGAGACTCCGGCTTGGGCAAGACCCACCTGCTCTATGCCATCGCCAACGTCATCCGCAGGAATGATCCCTCCTCCAAGATCGTCTACATCAAGGGCGACGAGTTCATCAACGAGTTTATCGAGCTGGTCCGCTCCGGCCGGGGCAGCGAGTTCCGCGCGAAATACCGGGCGGCGGATCTGCTGCTGGTGGACGACGTGCAGTTCGTGGCCGGAAAGGAACAGGTGCAAAATGAGTTCTTTCACACCTTCAACACTCTTTATGAGTCCGGGCGGCAGATCGTGCTGACCTCCGACCGCCCCCCCTCTGAGATGACTTTGCTGGACGACCGGCTTCGAACCCGCTTTGAGTGGGGCCTCCTGGCCGACGTGACGCCGCCGGATTTTGAAACCCGGCTTGCCATCGTGAAAAACAAGGCGGCCCTGCTGGGGATGAATCTGCCGGACAAGATCGCCGTCCTCATCGCCCAGAAAGTCACCGCCAACGTCCGCCAGCTGGAGGGCACCGTCAACAAGGTACTGGCTTACAAAGAACTGCTGGACAAGGAGACCGACGAGGACACCGTCTCCCGGGCTATGCAGGACATTCTGAAGGGCAGCAACGAGTACATCCCCACACCGGAGGGCATCTTGTCCTATGTCAGCCGGTATTACCAGTTGGAAGAATCCGTCGTCAAAGGCCAGCAGCGGGTACGCGCCGCAGTGGAGGCCCGGCAAATTGCCATGTATCTCATCCGGACCATGACGAACCTCTCTCAGGATAACATCGGCCAGCTCTTTGACAATCGGGACCACTCTACCGTCATCCACTCCATCCGTCAGGTGGAACAGAAAATGAAAAAAGACCCCTCCTTTGCCGAAATGGTAAAGGAGCTGAAAACCAACATCACCTCCCGGCATTGACGCCGGCTTTTTTCCCGCCTTCATTTTCCACAATTTGCTGTGGAAGGGAAAAACCTTCCTGTGGATAACCTGTCTTCCGACAAACCCCGTGGAAAACCGCCGGAGTTTTCGACAGGGGGCTGTGAACCGGCAAAGCATTGTGTTTTCTGCAATTCTTTGTCTTTTCCACAAATTTCTCTTCTACGGCTTCTATTTCTAAAATATTCTATTTTTCTTTTTTGAAGAATGGTCTCAAGCACCCTGTAAAAACCGCTGAACCTTCTTACAGGGAGCTGTCCATTCCGCGCCTGAGGCGCGAGGAGGTTCCAACATGAAATTTAGCTGCGAAAAAGCTCTTTTGCAAAACGCTATTTCCGTTACCAGCCGGGCGGTTGCTCAAAAAAGCACCATACCAGCACTGGAGGGTTTGCTGCTCCGGGCCGGGGAAGGTGGGCTGACCGTCTCCGGATACAATATGCAAACCGGCATCCGGTCCAAAGTGTCCGCTGCCGTGGAGGAGGAGGGCGCTGTGGTCCTTAACGCCAGGCTGTTCGGCGACATCATCCGCCGCATGCCTGACGATATAGTGCTCTTTACCGTCAACAGCAAAATGCAGGTCCGCCTCTGCTGCGGTGACGCAGACTTTGATATCCCCGGCCTCTCCGCCGGGGACTACCCCGACTTGCCGGAGGTAGAGGACGAATACGCCGTATCCATCCAGCGAAAGGTCTTGCGGGCTATGATTGAGGAGGTGGCCTTTGCCGTGTCCTCCAATGAGAGCCGCCCTGTTCACACCGGAGCCCTCTTTGAAGTCGGCGAGGGCGGATTGACTATGGCCGCCGTGGACGGGTTTCGCCTGGCAGTGCGGAAGGAGCCGCTGGAAAAGCTGGAGGGAGGCGCATTCTCTTTTGTGGCCCCCGGCTCGGCGCTGAATGAGGTGAAAAGCATCTGCGGTGACTCCGAGGAGCCGGCGGAAATCACCCTGGGCAAGCGGCATATTCTCTTCACCGTAGGCGGCGTGGAGCTGATCTGCCGCCGCCTGGAAGGGGAGTTTCTGGATTACCGCAATGCCATTCCAAAGAAGAACCCCGTGGCCGTGACGGTGGAGTGCAAGTTCCTGATGGAGAGTATCGACCGGGTTAGCGTGGTGATCTCGGATAAGCTGAAAAGCCCGGTCCGCTGCCGGTTCGAGGAGGGGAGGGTCCTTCTCTCGGCCAAAACCGGCAATGGCGAGGCCAAGGATGTTTGCCGCCTGGAGGGAGACGGCGAGGGACTGGAAATCGGCTTCAACAACCGTTATTTGATGGAGGCGCTGCGCTACGCCCCAGCAGACACAGTTCGGATTGAGTTAAATACCAGCGTATCTCCGGCGATTTTGGTCCCCACGGATGGAAAGGACAGCTTTCTCTATATGGTTTTGCCGGTACGGCTGAAAAACTCGGATTGAGGTGGCGCTATGAGAGAAATTTCCATTTCAACGGAGTTTATCAAGCTTCAGGACCTGCTGAAATACGTGGGATTGGTGGAGACCGGCGGCGAGGCCAAAGAGCGCATCCAGGCCGGTGAGGCACTGGTTAACGGAGAACCTTGTCTTCAGCGGGGAAAGAAGCTTCGTCCGGGAGACGAAGTGCGCTTTGCCGGGGAGCAACTGACCGTCAAGTATGCGGATTGAAGGTCTGGAGTTGGAGAACTTCCGGAACTACGCCTGTCAGGCGGTGGAATTTGGTCCAGGCTGTAACGTGATCTGCGGCGAGAACGCCCAGGGGAAGACAAACCTTTTGGAGTCTATTGTCTACCTCTCCAGCGGGAGATCTCCACGGGCCAGGACGGACCGGGAGATGATCGGTTTCCAGGAGGATTCCGCCCGGCTGCTGGCCCGGGTGGAGTCCCGGGGGCGGACGTTCCGGATTCAGGCGGATCTCTTTCGGGGAAGGCGGAGGAAGATCACCGTAAACCAGGTCTGCGTGAAAACTGGTGCGGCCTTGGGAGAGGTCTATCACACTGTGTTCTTCCAGCCGGAGGACCTGTATCTGATCCGGGAAGGAGCCGCTGCCAGGAGGCGCTTCATGGACACAGCGCTGTGCCAGCTTCGTCCCCGGTATGCAGCAGCCTTGTCGGGTTACGAAAGGGCCAGAGCGCAGAAAACCCGCATTCTCCGGGACTTTGGGGAGCGGCCGGATCTGTTGTCTGCCCTGCCGGAGTTTAATGAACAGATGATCCGTTTAGGGGCTGTGTTGATTCAGTACCGCTATCAGTTTTGTCTTCGCCTGGAGGAATACGCGGCAGCTTGCCACCGGGAATGCTCCGGCGGGCGGGAGGAGTTGGCCCTTGCATATCAAACTGTTTCCTCTGTGAAGAACCCCGGCGCGGAGGCCGGTGTGCTGGCGGAGCATCTCCGGCGGCATATGGAGGATCATCAGGCGGCGGAGCTGGCCTCCCGCCTTTGCCTCTCCGGACCACATAAGGATGACCTTTTGGTCAGCATCGACGGGAGGGAGGCCAGGACCTATTCCTCCCAGGGCCAGACAAGGACTGCCGCCCTGGCGTTAAAGCTGGCGGAGCGGGAGATTTTCCGGAACGCGGCGGGGGAATACCCGGTTTTGTTGCTGGACGATGTGCTCAGCGAGCTGGATCCCCGGCGGCAGGAGTTTGTCCTCAACCGCATCGCGGGGGGACAGGTGTTCATTACCTGCTGTGAGGAGGACCGGCTGGCGGATCTCTCGGGCGGGAAAGTATTTCGCGTGGAGCAGGGGACCATCGCATGAGGAACGCAGCGGTGAGGACTGTTTTTGGAGGGGAGTATGTATTTGCACCTTGGGCAAAACGAAATCGTGCCCCTGAGCCGGATTATCGGCGTTTTTGACCTGGATAAGTGCAGCTATGAAAAGCGGACCCGGGACTACCTGGCCGCGGCGGAGAGGGAAGGGGTGGTGCTGGATGTGTCCGGGGACCTGCCCCGGTCCTTCGTGGTCTGCGACCATCCTTACCACGATCAGATCGTGTATTTGAGCCAGCTCAGCCCCGCGGCTTTGAAAAAGCGGGCGGAAAGCGGAAAGATGGAATGAAAGGAGAAACGGTATGGTGCATCAGGCATTTGGGTATTCCTTTGTTCTCACATGTCTCTATTTTTCCCCCTATCCCCTTTTTGCTGGAGACGAAATTCTTTTTTGCATCGCCATGGGGCTGGCGGCTGCGGGGGCGGCGTTCCAATTTTTCCTGCTTTACAAGAGAAAGAAAGCCCGCTGGTTTCCCATGCTGTGCATTGGGGTGCTGGCCGTCTTGGAAGCACAGTACCAGCTGACCGCGTTTCACATCATCAATGCCATGGGAGGCCACGAAATCTGGGATTTTATATTCTTTGGCGTTGCGGCGCTGTTTGTTCTGCTGGGAGCGGTTTTGGGCTGGGCCGCTTATTGGGCTTACAGCCGCTTTGCCTCCCGGAAAAGGGGGCGCGGGGTTCTTTGATGGGACAGCCTATGCGGCTTGTCGCTCACATATTCCAGAAATCTTGAACAGAGTGGGAAAAGGCGCGACGGACGGCTCCGTCCCTCCATCCCGGCTTTTTCCGCTCTGAGAATGCAAAGGAGTTTTGATATGGAAGATCATGAGATCCTGAGTACTACCGCCGTGGACGCGTCCAACGAGTACGACGCGTCGGAAATCCAGGTCCTGGAGGGTTTGGAGGCTGTGCGGAAGCGGCCCGGCATGTATATCGGTTCCACCTCCGCCTCGGGATTGCACCACCTGGTTTATGAGATTGTGGACAACTCCATCGATGAGGCCCTGGCGGGCTTTTGCACGGAAATCCTTGTCCAGATCAACGAGGGTGATACCATTACCGTGGTGGACAACGGCCGGGGTATTCCTGTGGACATCCAGGCTCAGACTGGCAAACCCGCATTGGAGGTGGTTTACACCGTTCTGCACGCCGGGGGCAAATTCGGCGGAGGCGGATACAAGGTCTCCGGCGGACTCCACGGCGTGGGCGCTTCGGTGGTGAACGCCCTCAGTGAGTGGCTGGAAGTGCAGGTCCATAAAAACGGGGAGATTTACGAGATGCGCTTCTCCCGTGGCCAGATCACCCAGGAGATGAAGGTGGTAGGGAAAACGGACCGCACCGGCACCACCGTCACCTTTAAGCCGGACCCCGAGATGTTCGAGGACACGGTATACAGCTATGAGACGCTCCACACCCGCATGCGGGAGGAGGCCTTTTTGAACGCGGGGTTGCGGATTCGAACCGTAGACCGCCGCCCCGGCAAGGAGCAGGAGGACTCCATGTGCTACGCCGGCGGCATCCGGGAATTTGTCACGTGGCTGAATAAGAGCAAGGACGCCCTCCACCCGGAGGTCATTTACATGGCCGGGCAAAAGGACGACTCCATAGCGGAGGTAGCCCTCCAATATAACGACGGCTACAGCGAGACGATTCTCTCTTTTGCCAATAACGTGCATACCCCTGAGGGAGGCATGCACGAGGAGGGGTTCAAGCGGGCGCTGACCACGGTGCTGAATAACTACGGGAAAAAGTCGAAAATGCTCAAGGACGACGAGAAGGTCTCCGGCGAAGACTGCCGGGAGGGACTGACCTGCGTCATCTCCGTGAAGCTCACCGACGCTCAGTTTGAGGGGCAGACCAAGGCCAAGTTGGGTAACTCCGAGATCCGGACCCTGGTGAACAACCTGGTGGCGGAAAAACTGGATACCTTTCTGGAGGAAAATCCCCAGGTCGGCCGGATGATCCTGGATAAGGCCCTCACCGCCAGCCGGGCCAGGGAAGCCGCCAAGAAGGCCCGGGAATCCATCCGGCGCAAGACCGCCCTGAGCGGTGCGGCTATGCCGGATAAGCTCCGGGACTGCAACGAGAATAACCCCGAGTTGACCGAGCTGTATATCGTTGAGGGCGATTCCGCTGGAGGTTCCGCCACCCAGGGAAGGGATTCCCGCTTCCAGGCGATCCTTCCCCTGTGGGGCAAGATGCTGAATGTGGAAAAAGCCCGGGTCGATAAGGTGTATGGAAATGACAAGCTTCAGCCGGTCATCATTGCCCTGGGCGCGGGTATCGGGGACGAGTTTGACGCCAACAAACTCCGCTATCACAAGGTTATCATCATGGCCGATGCCGACGTGGACGGCAGCCACATCCGGACGCTGCTTTTGACCTTCTTCTTTCGTTTCATGCGGCCTCTGATTGAACAGGGCTATGTCTACTCCGCCGTGCCGCCCCTCTTTAAGCTCACCCGGGGCAAGACTACCCGGGTTGCCTACGACAACCCGGAGCGGGAACGCATCGCCGCGGAGCTTCGGGGAGACAATCCCAACGCCAAGGTGGAGATTAGTCGTTTTAAGGGTCTGGGCGAGATGAACCCCCATGAGTTGTGGGAGACCACCATGGACCCGGCCACCCGGACATTGCGCCGGATCACCCTGGACGACGCAGTGAAGGCGGATGAGACTTTCACCATCCTCATGGGGGAGAAGGTGGAACCTCGGAAGGAATTCATCGAGAAGAACGCCAGATATGTAGTGAATCTGGACTACTGATACGGAGTCTGTCGTTATGAAAAAAATACTCTGTACGGTCTGTGCGTCAGCGCTTATGTTGGGGGTTACCGCCTGTGGAACAGGAGAAAGGACGCAGAGAATCGTGGGTCTAGAGGCGGAAAATGCCAATTTGCGGGTCCAGGTTGAGGAGCTGAAAAAAAGCGCTCCGGAGGAAAATCCCATTGACCGGTTTTTTGGCGGACTCGAATATGACGGGACGACGCTCGTCATGAACGTGGTGGCAGGCTGTCAGGCCAATGCCTGGGAGGCGGAGGTCCGTCATCTTGCGGAGGAGCTAAAATCACAGCTTCCCCTCCAGGAGGACAGGGACCTTGTGGACGCGTATATTTTCGCCGTGGAGGAACAGGTCCAAAGAATGGAGGTAATGGCAATTTATCCGGTTTCGGATGTAAGTATTCCGGAGCCGGAGAGAATCAACAGCTCCGGGACCTTGAGAGGCGTACTATCCGCCGAAGGACGAAGTGGAATCTGGCGGGATACTTTTGATCAGCTTCGTTGGGTGCTGCCCTTTGAACAGGATTATGTGTTTGTTTTTGACGCCTCTGGCGCTGAAGAGGAACTGTCCGAGTGGATGACATAAGCTCCAAAGAAGGAGGAATTACTGCAAATGTCTAAAAAACCCCAATACGATCCCGAAGAAATCCGCTTTCCGAATCAGAGGATTGTAGAATCCCCTCTGGTTCCGGAGATGGAAAAATCTTATATCGATTATGCCATGAGCGTCATCGTGGGCCGGGCCCTGCCGGACGTGCGGGACGGATTAAAACCTGTCCACCGCCGCATCCTCTACGCCATGTATGAGGACAACCTGACCCACGACAAGCCCTTCCGTAAGTGCGCCACCGCAGTGGGCGACGTGCTGGGCCGTTATCACCCCCACGGCGATCAGTCGGTGTATGATGCCTTGGTCCGCCTGGCCCAGGACTTTTCAATGCGCTACATGCTTATTGACGGCCACGGCAACTTTGGCTCCGTGGACGGCGATCCTCCGGCAGCCTATCGTTACACGGAGGCCCGGCTTGCCAAAATCTCCGAGGAAATGCTCCGGGAGATTGAAAAGGATACTGTGGACTGGGACCCCAACTTCGACGAGACCAGGCGGGAACCTAAGGTTCTGCCCTCCCGCTTTCCGAACCTGTTGGTGAACGGCTCCAGCGGCATCGCCGTGGGCATGGCCACCAACATCCCTCCTCACAACCTCCGGGAGGTTGTGGGAGCTACTATTTGTGTGCTGGATGATCCCAACGCCACGCTCTCAGATTTGATGCAGCATATGGAGGGGCCGGATTTTCCTACCAGGGGCATCATTATGGGCCGCTCCGGTATCCGGGCGGCTTATGCCACCGGCCGGGGCCGGGTGACTATCCGCGCCCGGCATGAGATGGAGGAATTCGGGCAGAACCGGACCCGCATCATTATTACGGAGATCCCTTACCAGGTTAATAAGCGCATGCTCATCAAGAACATGGCCGACCAAGTGGAGGACAAGCGCCTGGAGGGCATCAGCAATATTCAAGACGAGTCCGACCGCAACGGTATGCGTATTGTCATCGAGCTGAAACGGGACGCCAATCCACAAGTGGTTTTGAACCGTCTCTTTGCCCAGACTCAGCTTCAGACCACCTTTGCCATCAATATGCTGGCCCTGGTGGAGGTCAACGGCAAACTTCAGCCTAAGATTTTATCTTTGCGGCACATTCTGGACGAGTACATTCAGCACCAGGAGAAGGTAATCGTCCGCCGCACGCAGTTTGACTTGAAAAAGGCTCAGGAACGTGCCCACTTGTTGGAGGGTCTTCTGATTGCCCAGGATCACATTGATGAGGTTATCAAAGTCATCCGCACCAGCTATGACAATGCCAAAGAAAACCTCATGGTTCACTTTGGCCTGGATGATGTGCAGGCTCAGGCCATCTGCGACATGCGGATGATTGCTCTCCAGGGACTGAACCGGGAAAAACTGGAAAATGAGTACAAGGAACTGGAAGAGCGCATTGCCTATTTCCAGAAGATTCTCTCCGATGAGGAGCTGGTCCGCCAGATTCTCAAAGAGGAGCTGATCGCTATCGCCGATAAATACGGCGACGACCGTGTGACAGAGATTCAGGATGTGGAGGACGAGATTGATATCGAGGACCTGATTGAGGAGGAGCAGTGCGTTTTCACCTTAACGCAGGCGGGCTATATCAAGCGTACCCCCGTCAGCGAGTACGCCGCCCAGTCCAAGGGCGGCATGGGGAAGAAGGGCATTACCACCCGGGAGGAAGACGCGGTGGCAGATGTTTTTACCGCTTCCACCCACGACTATATCCTTTTCTTCACCGATACTGGCAAGGTCTACCGGAAAAAGGGATATCAAATTCCCCTCTCCGGAAAGGCGGCCAAGGGAACCAACATTGTAAACATCCTTCAAGTGGAGCAGGGGGAGCGGATCGAGACCATGATTCACACTCGCTCCCTGGAAGACGACGGCCGCTTCCTCTTTATGGCCACCCGGAACGGCACGGTAAAGCGGCTGCCGGGAAGTTGCCTGAAAAATCTTCGCAGCACCGGTATCCGCGCCCTCACTCTGGAGGAGGGTGACAAGCTGATCTCCGTCCGGGAGACGGATGGGAGCATGAATGTTCTTCTGGCGACTCACGACGGCCAGGCAATTTGCTTCGATGAAAACGACGTCAGGCCCACTGGGCGAACCTCCATGGGCGTCCGGGGTATCAAGCTCCGGGAGGGGGATTATGTCGTGGGAGCGGCCCGGGCCGTTCCCGGGAAGAGCGTGCTTTCCATCACGGAAAAAGGCTATGGCAAGCGGACGCCGGTAGGGGAGTACCGGGTCATCGGCCGGGGCAACCTGGGTATCAAGAACTACATGCTGACGGAGAAGACCGGCGGCATCGTCAGCGTGAAGGTGGTGGACGGGTCTGAAGATCTGCTGCTGGTGACCCAGGCGGGCATTTTGCTCCGCACGCCGGTGGACGCTATCAAGCAGTGCGGCCGGGCAACCCAGGGTGTTATTGTCATGCGGTTCAAGGAAGAGGGGGACCGAGTGATCTCTATGGCTCTGGCAGACCGGGAAGAGGCGGCGCAGGAGGAGGCCGGTTCGTGAGAAGAAAAATCACCTATCGTCCCAGCAAGGCCCAGGGAGCTTTCGGAATCGCCGCAGGTATAGTGTTTGTTGTGATTGGGCTTGTGTTTGTCATTCCCACCTTTGGGGCTTTCGGCATCGTGTGGACTCTGCTTGCCGCTACCGGCACCGGTATGGAAGCTTATCGGGCTTTTGGGAAGGGCTATGCTGGTCCGGAGATTCGCATTGAAGATGAAGGAGGCCGGACAGAGGTCCCCCCGGCGATTGACCTGAACGCTGAATCTCGCTTGGAACAGCTGAAGAGCTTGCGGGATGCCGGTTTGATCAACGATCAGGAGTATCAGGAGAAGCGGAGGGAGATTTTAGACCAGCTATGAAAACCGTTACCATCTACACCGACGGCGCCTGTTCCGGAAATCCGGGACCCGGAGGCTGGGGAGCCATCCTCTTATATGGGGAACATCGGAAAGAACTCTCTGGGGGTGAACCCAACACCACGAATAACCGCATGGAACTGACTGCCGTTATTCAAGCCCTGTCTTGCCTAAAAGAACCCTGTGTGGTGGAGCTGTGGTCGGACTCTAAATATATCATTGATGCCCTGGAAAAGGGCTGGGCAGCAGGCTGGCGAAAACGGGGCTGGATTAAGGCGGATAAAAAACCCGCCCTAAACCCAGATCTGTGGGAGCGGCTTTTGGAGCTTTTGGAGATTCACGATCTGCGCTGCCACTGGGTGAAAGGCCACGCGGAAAACGCTTTTAACAACCGATGTGATGAAATGGCCGTGGCGGAAAGCCGGAAATACAGGGTGAATTGAAACATTCATAAACTGTTTACAAGCCACTCATAATTCTGCAAAGAATATGGGGTATCTTAATACCATGCAAAGGGTACTCCCAGCCCGATGCGTTTTCTCCCTCCTAAAATAAACACACACGAAAGACGGGCTGCCTTTGGCGGCCCGTCTTTCGTTGTCTGCGGAGCGTAGATTGCTTTTTCCGCCGGTGGGCGCTATGCTGAGGAGAGAAGCAAAAGGAGGCATACACTTTTATGAAATTTACTGCGTTCAACGGAAACCCGGCGGGAGCATCCGGCACTGCCGGCCGGATGCTGGCCGCATTTTTGAACGGCGCGGCCCGAGCCGGGCAGAGACGGCACTCTATCATTTAGGGTACTGGAGGATCAAGCAGTGTCAGGGCTGTTTCGCTTGCTGGTTTCAGGCGCCGGGGCGGTGCGTGCTTCAAGACGATATGGAACCGCTGATTCAGGCATATCTGGACGCAGATGTGGTCTGCTTTGGCTCTTCAGTGTGTTCCTGGAATATAACGGCACTGTTGAAAAACTTTGTTGACCGTCTGATTCCGCTAAAAAGTCCTTAAATTATGGAAAATAACGGAAACTTTGATATGGCGGATGCTATCCGGCGTCCTAGGCGCCATGTGGCGGTATCAAATTGCGGCTTTCCAGGGGAGAACAATTTCTCCATCATTCAAGCTGTTTTTTCCTGCTGCGAACCCTGTCTGGAAATTTACCAAAACTGCGGTTATTTATAGAAGTCAGACAACCCAGCAGCTCTGGTCCTGGCGGAGTTTTATCTGGAGACAGTGGCGGAGGCGGGTTTTGAAATGGCCTCCCGGGGGGCTGTAAGCACTTCCGTCCGGGAACAATTGGCCAAGCCCCTGATGAGCACGGAGGAATATATCCGCTTCCTGGGGCTGGGGACCTTGTAAATTGCGAGGAAACGGTATAAAATAAGACCATTCAAAATTTCCAGCAGGAGGTTTGGAACATGAAGGATGGATTTATTCCCGTCGCCTGCGGCACGCCAAAACTGCGGCTGGCGGACTGCGCATATAACGCAGAACAGGCATTTGAGATGATGCGTTCCGCCGAGAAGGCGGGGGTCAAAGTGCTGGTCTTGCCAGAGCTGGGGCTGACGGGCTACAGCTGCGGGGACCTCTTTTACCAGGAGGCGCTGCTGCGGGGGGCGGTGGAGGCCCTGCGCACCGCTTTGGCGGCCACACGGAATCTGGAGGTGGTTACTGCCCTGGGTATGCCCTTACGCATTAAAAACAAATTGTATAACTGTGCTATTATAATACAAAGCGGAAAGATACTTGGAGTAGTCCCCAAGACACACCTGCCCAATTACGGCGAGTTTTACGAGAAGCGCTGGTTCGCCCCCGCTCCCCGGAAGGCAGAGAGCCTCCCCCTGTTTGGGCAGGAATTTGTGACCTTTGGAGCAGGACAAGTTTTCCGCTGCGAGAACATCCCGGAATTGGTCCTGGGGTTTGAAATCTGTGAGGACCTTTGGTCCCCGGATTCTCCCTCTGCGCAAATGGCTAAGGATGGGGCGGTCATCATCGGCAACCTCTCCGCCAGCAACGACGTGGTGGGCAAGGACGCTTACCGCCGCCAGCTGGTGTCGATGCAAAGTGCCAAGCTTCTTTGCGGCTATGTCTACGCCAGCGCCGGGGCGGGGGAGTCCACCTCCGACCTGGTTTTCGGGGGGCATCAGCTGATTGCGGAAAATGGCAGCCTCTTGGCGGAGCGCCGCTTTGACGGCGGACTTTTGATTTCCGAGATTGACATTCAGCGTCTGGCCCATGAGCGTTGCCGGACCCAGTCCCTGGGAAAGGGAACGGGGAACGGCAGCTGCGAGGAGACGTTCACTCTGACGGAGTCTCGGACGAAGCTGACCCGCTATATTTCCCCTATGCCTTTTGTCCCTGAGGGAAAGGAGGATCGGGACGCCCGGTGCCAGGAAATCCTGCTTTTGGCCTCCCTGGGGCTGAAGCGGCGGCTGGAACACACCGGGGCTAAAGCTGCGGTGGTGGGTCTGTCCGGGGGACTGGACTCTACTCTGGCGGTTCTGATTACAGGCCTTGCTATGAAACTGTTGGATCGGCCCCTGTCGGACATCATCGCAGTGACCATGCCCTGCTTCGGCACTACAAACCGCACAAAAAACAACGCTGTCCTCCTAGCAGAGCAAATGGGAGCTTCTTTACGGACGGTGGATATCTCTCAGGCAGTTCGGGGACATTTTCGGGATATCGGCCATGATCCGGAGGACTATGGCCTCGTCTATGAAAACGCCCAAGCCCGGGAACGGACGCAAGTGTTGATGGACATTGCCAACGAGGCCGGAGGCCTGGTGATCGGCACCGGGGACCTCAGCGAATTGGCTCTGGGCTGGTGCACTTACAACGGCGATCATATGAGCATGTACGGCGTCAACGCCTCCATTCCCAAGACGTTGGTTCGTCACCTGGTGGGTTATCTCTCCCGGGATGGGGAGGAGCCGGAACTCCACGACGTGCTGGAGGACATTTTGGACACGCCAGTGTCCCCGGAGCTGCTGCCCGCCGTTCAGGGGGAGATCAGCCAGCGGACGGAGGACCTGGTGGGTCCCTATGAGCTGCATGACTTCTTTTTGTACTATGTGATCCGGTGGGGGTTCTCTCCCACCAAGATTTTCCGCCTGGCCCAGCACGCCCTGGGGCGCAAATACAGCCGGGAGGTCCTTTTGAGATGGATGAAAGTGTTCTACCGCCGTTTTTTCAGTCAGCAGTTTAAACGCAACTGCCTTCCCGATGGGCCGAAGGTCGGCACGGTGTGCCTGTCCCCCCGGGGTGACTGGCGGATGCCCAGCGACGCCCAGGCTGCGGTGTGGCTGGCGGAGGCGGAGGGGCTGCGGTGAAAAGATTTTCTTGGGTCGCGCTGGCCCTGACACTGTTGGTTCTCTCCGGCTGCGGCGGGGAAACCGTTCCCCCCGGGCCGGAAGAGTCGGATGCACCTCCGGCGGAGAATACAGAGGTGCTGCCGCCAGAGGTATCGCCCCTCAGCGCAGAGGAGTCCTTGTTGCAGGAAATGACGTTGGAGGAAAAGGTGGGCCAGCTTTTTTTCCCCCGGGTTCCGGAGCAGAACGCCCTGGAGGATGTTTCCGCTTTTCATTTGGGTGGTTACATCCTATTTGGACGGGATACCCAGGAAAAAACCGCGAACGACCTGATCCAGACCATTGCTGCGTGGCAGGCGGCGGCGGAGATCCCCTTACTTATCGGCGTGGATGAGGAAGGAGGGACAGTCGTCCGTCTCAGTTCCAATTCCCGTCTTCGCAGCAAAAAATTTCCTGGCCCCAAAAAACTCTGGGAGCAGGGGGTGGATGTCACTGCCGCTGATACCCATGAAAAGGACTTGCTGTTGCGTGCATTGGGCTTTAATGTGAACTTGGCGCCAGTGGCAGATGTGTCCATGAATCCCGGCGATTTTATCTATGAGCGCACCACCGGCGGCGATGCAGAGACGGCACGAGCTTACGTGTCCACAGTGGTGAAAATGATGGCCCAGGACGGTATAGGCAGCGTGTTGAAGCATTTCCCCGGCTACGGCGGAAGCCGGGATACGCACACGGGCACAGCCGTGGACAGCCGGGATATGGATGTGTTCTGGAGCAGCGATTTTCTGCCTTTTCAGGCAGGAATGGCCGCCGGCGGGGAGAAAACCGCTATTTTAGTCAGCCACAATATCGTTACCTCCATGGACCCGAATTTTCCCGCCTCTTTGTCTCCTGCTGTCCACCAGATCCTCCGGGAGGACCTGGGATATGACGGTGTGATTATGACGGACGACCTGATTATGAAGGCGGTACAAGATTGCGTCGGAGAGGGCAGCGCGGCGGTAATGGCCCTTCAAGCGGGAAATGACCTGCTTATCACCTTGGATTACCGTACGGAGATCTCTGAGGTACTGGCGGCAGTGGACAGTGGAGAACTGAGTGAAGAAGCGGTGGATTCCGCCTGTTTGCGGGTCCTTCGCTGGAAGGCGGCCTTGGGTCTGTTGTGCCCAGTGGAGTGAGGAGGATGCCTGTATGGAGACGGAAAAACTATATTATGAAGACCCCTTCCTGCGGGAGTTTACTGGAACAGTCCTGCATTGTGAACCAGCCGGACCGGTGTGGAAGGTGGTCCTGGATCGGACGGCCTTTTATCCTGAGGGGGGTGGACAGCCTGCGGATTGGGGGCTGTTAAAGGCCGCCTCTGGGGAGGAGATCCCAGTGACGGATGTCCACGAGAGGGACGGCGCAATTTTCCACACCTGTGCCTGCTCTGTGGAAATTGGGGCGGCGGTTACCGGCGTCTTGGACTGGACCCGCCGCTTTGACCACATGCAGCAGCACTCGGGCGAGCATATCATCAGCGGTATTCTCTGCAGGCTCTACCATTGCGACAATGTGGGGTTTCACCTGGGGGCGGATGTCGTTACCATTGATTATAACGAGGAAATCTCCTGGGAGCAGGCCCTGGAGGCGGAACACTTGGCGAATGAGGCCGTCTGGGCGGACCGGCCGGTGGAGATCTGCTACCCGGCCCCGGAGGTCCTGGCGACCCTATCCTACCGAAGTAAGAAAGCGCTGACGGGACGCGTGCGCATTGTGGAGTTTCCGGAGGCGGATTGTTGTGCCTGTTGCGGCACCCATGTGGTCCGGGCGGGGCAAGTGGGGCTGATCAAGGTGCTCTCCTGTCAGAAATTCCGGGAGGGGACCCGATTGGAAATCCTCTGCGGTGAGCGTGCATACCGCTACTTGTCCGAGGTCTTCAGCCAAGCCCGGGCCGTGGGCCGCCGGCTGAGTGTGAAGCCCTTGGAACTTTCCGCCGCCGTGGAGCGGCTGGAGGGGGAGCTGAATGCGGGAAAGGAGCGTATTGCCTATTTGGAGCAGACAGCCTTCGCCGCCATTGCGGAGGAACAGGCAGGCCGGGGGGATGTGCTGGTGTTCCAGCCCCCTATGCGGCCGGACAGCGTCCGCCGCCTGGCGGACGAAGTGGGAAAATGCTGCGGTGGTTTGGCGGCGGTGTTCTCCGGAGAAGGGGATCGTTGGACCTATGCCCTGGTCCGGGCCGGTGGGGAGGAGATTGCTCCCTTGGTGAAGGTGCTGAATCAGACTCTTCAGGGCCGGGGCGGCGGGCGAAAGGGCTTTGCCCAGGGCAGCGTCTCCGCGCCCCGGGAGTTTATAGAGGAATTTTTCAAGAGGGAAGCCGCCTTATGAAATACGTACTGATTGAATGGAACCACGACCTGGACGATGAACCGTATCTGGTTTATTCAGAGCTGGATAGTGGTCGCCGGGAAACCCGCCGGGTGGAGTTCTACCGGAACGGAATCACCTTTTCCTATGGAGGCGAGCGGGGGAATAAAGGTGCGCTGGCGCCGGAACCCTTTCCGGCGGATCTGCGGGACCTTCACTGGGAGGGTGGGGATGTGACGGCCCGGGAGATCTCTCCTGGCTTGTTCTTCGAAATCTGGAATCAGGCCTTGGAGCGGCCGGACGGCTTTATGGGCATGTTTTTTTAAAGAGGAACGGACGGCTATCAGCCGCCCGTTCTTTGCTTCTTATGCTCCTGGGGGCAGATTCATTGCCTCCGTGATAAATTGCTTTCCATAAATTGCGTCATACACCACTGCATCCCGCAGTTCTAGGATTTCCAGCTCCTTGGAGCTGAGGTCCGCCTCCTCCCGGCGGAAGCTGGCGTTCCCGTTTCCATCCACAAAATAGAGGTCCGTCTGAGTCAGGCACACCTCCCCGGCCTTTTTCAAAAGTCCCCAGTACCGGGAGACCTCCTGCCCCGTCAGCTCCAATAATTGGGGGCCTATGGCCGTGATACTGCTCTCTCTCCGAGTTCCTGCCTGCCCTCGGAGCAGGGCCGGGTCATTGGCCCAAATCAAGTAATCGGTGGAGTAGAGGTCGTTAATCTGCTCCGGCGTCCAGTTCAGCGTGTCGTTTTCCGGGCAGAGACCCAGCAGCGTGTACACCGTGTCCCCACCGGGCATGAAGAGGTTGGGCCGGTGATCTCCAAAGAAGACGACGATGGTTGGTTCTGGGGATTCCCGCAGGGCTGTTACCAGTTCCCCCAGGGCCTGGTCTGCCCGGGTGATACCTTCCAGCATTACCCGGATAATGTCTCGTTGAGCGGGGGTAAAGTCCTCGGCAATTAGAGGGATTTGACAGGCGTAGTTGAACTTCTCCGCTTCGAAGGGCTGATGGTTTTCCATGGTGATCCCGTAGAGGAAGGCTCGCTTGCCATCTGCGTTGACGGCCCGCATCCGCTCCAGCATCCCCTGGAAGAAGTAACCGTCCCGCATATAATACCCGCCGTAGGCCCCATCAGTCCGCTCGATTCCAATTTGTTGAATATCATCTGAAAAATACAAATTGTTGAATCCGAGAAGAGGATAGGTGACGGTCCGATTATACAATGTGTTATCATAGGCGTGGAGCATTTCAGCAGTGTAATCACCGGAGAGAGTATACTGCTCCGCCAGCGCGTCAAAACGCTCATAAACGCCATCGTCCTGAAAGCAGATGTTGCTCCCAGGGGGAAGGTCCAGGGAATTGATGCCGTATAGCATAGCCATTTCGATATAGCCGGTGCCGTAGCCCAGGTAATGGCTGTGGAAAGTGCCGCTGATGCTCTCTGCCTCCAAAGCGTGGAAATTCTCCAGGGGATCGGCACCGTAGCGGAGCACCGGCAGGCGGTTCAGGTCGTAAAAGGACTCGGAGAGGATGAAAAGAATGTTGGGGGTTTCCTGCTCTGGGGTGTTCTGGTCCAGCAGTGCGTCCACCCGCTTCAGCACCTCCAGCATGTAGTCTTCGCTGTATCCCTCCGGCGGCGTCTTAGGCTGAGGAAAGGCATCCCGCCAGAGGGCCAGGGTCAACCCGTGTAGGCTGTGACTCTCAGCGGGATCCATTCGTGTGTAAAAATCCACGCCCAGGCAGGCTCCTATGGCCCGGGTTCCTGCCCCGGTGAGGAGCACGCCCGTCAAAGTCAGGGAGAACAAGCAGGCCCGCTGCCGGGCAGTTTTGCTCAGGGCGGTGAGCCTTCGGGTGAGGAAGAGGAACGCCGCCGCCAGCGCTAACGCCGCCAGGGCCAGCCAGAAGTCCTCCGGCGGCGTCAGCTCCCCGGCCAACCCCGCTACGTTCCCCGCCTGGGCCGCCAGGCCGAAGTCTGCCAGTTCCAGAGGGGTGCCGTTGATGGCGTTTTTGAAGTAGTCCACCAGGGCCAGGGCCAGTCCCGCTGTCCCCACGGGAAGGGCGGCCAACCAAAGCCGGCCCGTCAGCGCACCCAGCAGAAAAACGGGCGCCGCCCAAAGCAGGGCGGTCATTGCCAGGTGGCCTGGATAAGCCCTGGCCCACTCCAGTACCGCCGGCAGGGTACCCAAAGAAATCCACTGCATGGCCGCTGTGACTGCCAGCCCCATGCAGAAGGAGGCGGAGAGAAAAAGCAGCAGCCGAAGCCAGCCGGGACCGATGGGGGGCTTTTTCTTGAACAATGTGGTTGCCTCACTTTCAGAGAATCGGGGGTTCAATCAGAAATCTCGGGGAATCGTATCGCTCCAAATAACAAAGCCGGAGCCACAAGGGTCTCCCTGCGGCCCCGGCTTTTGCTCAGTATGCCAGTTTTTCAGCAAGATAGCCCTTCAGCTCGCGGATGGGGATCCGTACCTGGGCCATGGAATCCCGCTCCCGGACGGTAACGCAATTGTCGCCGGCTTTGCTGTCATCGCCTACGGTGTCGAAGTCCACGGTGACGCAATAGGGGGTGCCGATCTCATCCTCCCGGCGGTAGCGCTTGCCGATGGAGCCGGTTTCGTCGAAGTCCACCATCCAGTCCTTGCTGAGTTCTTGCTGGATCTCCTGGGCCTTTGCGCTGAGCTTTTTACTCAGGGGCAGAACGGCCGCCTTGAAAGGCGCAATGGCGGGGTGGAAACGCATGACGGTGCGGACGTCGTGTTTGGCTTCGTCCACAACCTCTTCGTCATAGGCCTCCACCAGCAGTGCCAAGGTCATCCGGTCCGCGCCCAGGGACGGTTCGATGACATAGGGCACATAATGTTCATTTTTCTCCTGATCGAAATAGGTCAGGTCTTGACCGGAGTGCTTTTGATGCTGGCTCAGGTCATAGTCGGTGCGGTCTGCTACGCCCCACAGTTCGCCCCAGCCGAAGGGGAAGAGGTATTCAAAGTCTGTAGTGGCTTTGGAGTAGAAGGCCAACTCCTCCGGCTCATGGTCCCGGAGCCGGAGATTCTCTTCTTTTACGTTCAGGCCAATCAGCCAGTCATGGCAGTAGGTCCGCCAGTATTGGAACCACTCCAGGTCCGTGTCCGGTTTGCAGAAGAACTCCAGCTCCATCTGCTCAAACTCCCGGATTCGGAAGATGAAATTGCCGGGGGTGATTTCGTTGCGGAAGCTCTTGCCCACCTGGCACACGCCGAAGGGAAGCTTGCGCCGGGTGGTCCGCTGGATGGCGGGGAAGTTGACGAAGATACCCTGGGCGGTCTCGGGGCGGAGATAGACCTCGTTGGCGCTGTCCTCGGTGACGCCCTGGTGGGTTTTGAACATCAGGTTGAACTTCCGGATATCCGTGAAGTCGCTCTTGCCGCAGCCGGGGCAGGGAACGTTTTTCTCCCGGATAAAGGTTACGAGGTCCTCCTGGGTCATGGCCTCCACATTCACGTCCAGCCCGTTTTCCTGGACAAAACCCTCCACCAGCTTATCCGCGCGGTGGCGCATTTTGCAGCTCTTGCAGTCGATGAGGGGGTCGTTGAATGTGGAGACGTGGCCAGAGGCCACCCAGACTTGGGGATTCATGAGAATGGCGGCGTCTAATCCAACGTTGTAGGGGTTCTCCTGGACAAATTTTTTCCACCAAGCACGTTTGACGTTGTTCTTGAGTTCCACACCTAAGGGCCCGTAGTCCCAGCTGTTGGCAAGGCCGCCGTAGATTTCGCTGCCGGGGAAGACGAAGCCCCGGCTTTTGCAGAGGGCGACGACCTTCTCCATGGTTTTTTCGGTGTTGATCATGACAGATACACTCCTTGTGAAAAATAGTTAAGGTTCACTCCATCGCGGTTAAAAACAGCAAACAGGCCGTCGGGGATACCGCAAATGAAAACGCCCTGAGCCTGAAGCTCAGGGCGAACATAGACCAGTCCGCGGTTCCACCTGAATTTCCCCCTGAAAAGAGGGACGCTCTGCCCGGTAACGGCGGGAAGCCGGCGGGGCATTGCCTCCCCGCAGCTCAGGGGTGCCAAGCGCTCTCCCTCCCGGAAGGGCTTGCACCAAAACGCCCTCTCTCTAGGCCGGGATGGGGGAAGCTCCTCCCCTTTCTGCCTTTGATATGATTGACACTGTATCATGTTTTGCAGGCTTTGTCAAGAGAAAGGGGCCTTTGGGCCGCAAAAAGTGAACGCAGGGAACGTGCTTGAAATGAAGGCGGCTTTATGTTATCGTGTAGGAGGTTGCACGGGATCGGATGGGGGAGAACGCGCATATGCGGACGGCTTTCTGGGAATGCCGCTGAGATAAGCCCCGGTTGTTTCCCAAGATCCTGAAACGAGGGAGACGGGAATATCCCTGGCAAATACCGTGAAAATGCATCCCGGTGCTTTCGTGCCGGAGAATCGAAAGGAAGAACTGTTATGCGGAAAAAGAGGGCTGTGGCTACGGCATGGAAACTTTGCTTGGAGGTGATGCCAGAATAAAAACAAGGAGGTCTTTATGAATAACATTCCCAGCCCGGACGTGATCTTTCCCAATGAGTACGGCACGTCCTGCTTTTTGAAAAACGTCATTACCGCCCCCAATATCACGGTGAGGGATTACACTTATTACGACAACCCTGTGGATCCTACTGCCTTTGAGCGCAGGAACGTTCTCTTTAACTGGCCGGAGTTCGGGGACCGTTTGATCATCAGGAAATTCTGCTCCATCGGCAGCGGCGCACAGTTCATTATGGGAAGCGCCAATCACCGCCTGTCCTCCATCTCCACCTATCCCTTCAACGTTTTCGGCGGCCTCTGGACGGAGCGCACGCCGCCCCATCTCTCCCAGCTCCCCTTTAAAGGGGACACAGTGGTGGGGAACGATGTGTGGCTTGGCCGGGAATGCGTGGTTATGCCCGGCGTGACCATTGGGGACGGAGCCATCGTTGCAGCGTATTCCGTGGTTGCCAGGGATGTGGAACCCTATGCCGTCGTAGGCGGAAATCCCGCCCGGTTCATCAAAAAGCGGTTCGCTCAGGAACTCATTGACCTGCTGCTTCAGCTCTGCTGGTGGGATTTTTCTCCGCAGAAGCTGGCGGATTTCCTGCCGGTGCTGTGCAATGAGGACTTGGAGGCGGTAACGGATATCATTCGGGGCATGTTGCACCCCTGACATAGAGGGAGGAGGGCGTTCGCCCTCCTCCTCTTTGTTTATTCTTCCGGTTTTACCAGGGCGATGTGCAGCTCGTCCAGCTGCGCCTGGCTTACCTTGCTGGGAGCGCCCATCATTACGTCCATGGCATTCTTGTTCATGGGGAAGGGGATGATCTCCCGGATGGAGTCCTCACCCGCCAGCAGCATGACCATCCGGTCTACACCCGGGGCGATGCCCGCGTGAGGCGGCGCGCCATAGGTAAAAGCGTTGTACATGGCGGGGAACTTGGCCTTCACGTCCTCCTCGCCCAAGCCCACCATCCAAAAGGCTTTGACCATGATCTCCGGGTCGTGGTTCCGCACCGCGCCGGAGGAGAGTTCCACGCCGTTGCATACCAGGTCATATTGGTCAGCAGTGATGCTCAGGGGGTCGATCTCTCCCCGGATGGCTTTTTCCACTGTCTCCAGCCCGCCGGAAGGCATGGAGAAAGGATTGTGGCAGAACTCCAGCTCGCCGGATTCCTCGCCAATCTCGTACATGGGGAAGTCTACGATCCAGCAGAAAGCGTACTGCTCCTTCTGGAAATGGTTGGGACAGAAAGCACCCAGTGTTTTTACCAGTACGCCCGCCGTCTTTTGGGCGGCGCCTTTGGTTCCGGCGGACAGGGCTACAAAGCTGTTGGGCTTCAGGTCCAGGGCGGTTATGACTGCCTCCTGGACCGGCTGAATAAATTTTGCAATTCCGCCTGTGATTTCGCCCTTCTCATCACAGCGGAACCAATAGGCTTTGCTGCCCGACTGGACCTCTACGTCGGCGCACAGTTTATCGATTTGCTTTCGGGTGCCTTCGAAATCGGAAACTACCACGGCTTTCACCGTCTGATGCTCGAAGGGGCCGAAGCCGCAGCCGGACAGCAGCTCTGTAGTGTCAGTTACTGTCAGGTCGATGCGCAGGTCGGGTTTGTCGGTACCGTAAGTTTCCATGGCCTCCCGGTAGGGAATACGTTTGAAAGGGGCGGAGGAGGCGGTGTTGTATTTGCCGTATTGGGCGAAGATGGGGGGCAGCACGTCTTCGATAACAGTAAAGACGTCCTCTTGAGAGGCAAAGGCCATTTCCATGTCCAGCTGATAGAATTCGCCGGGAGAGCGGTCTGCCCGGGCATCCTCATCCCGGAAGCAAGGGGCGATCTGAAAATAGCGGTCGAAGCCGGAGGTCATCAGCAGCTGTTTAAACTGTTGAGGGGCCTGAGGCAGGGCGTAGAACTTTCCGGGGTGGTTCCGGGCGGGGACGAGGTAGTCCCGGGCGCCCTCCGGGGAGGAGGCGGTCAGGATCGGCGTGGTAATCTCCAGGAAGCCGTGATCCGTCATAGCCTTGCGGATGGCAGAGACTACCTGGCAGCGCAAGACAATGTTGTTCTTCACGGCCGGGTTTCGAAGATCGAGATAGCGGTATTTCAGCCTTTGGACCTCGTCGGCCTCCCGGCTGCGGCTGATCTGGAAGGGCAGTTCGTTGTGGCGGCAGCGGCCTAGGATCTCTACCACTTCCGGAACGATTTCAACCTCGCCGGTGGGCAGCTTGGGATTTTTGCTGTCCCGTTCCCGGACAGTTCCCCGGACGGAAATGGTGGATTCTTTTGTGATTGCTTTGAAGGTGCTGACCATCTCCTCGGTCTCGGCGACGATCTGGGTGGTGCCGTAAAAGTCCCGGAGAATAGCGAAGGCGAGGCTGGCGCTGACGGCCCGAAGGTTTTCCAGCCAGCCGGAGAGCTGCACTTGTTTTCCGGCGTCGGCGAGGCGCAGCTCGCCGCAGGTATGGGTGCGGTTTTGTGTCATGGTGATAATGTCCTTTCTTGAAATGTGATTGTTTTATAATTACAAAATGAATATTTTATAAGTTTAATTACGTTTAGTATTTTTCTGTTGAGATATTTCCCACAGCCAGGCACCCAATTCCCGGCCTCGCTCCTGGCTGTGAGAGACATAGAGGGGACGTTCCCGCCCAAAGCCTCTCCACCAGCCGTTAATATGAAAGCGGAGCATCCAGAGAGGCTGTCTGTGCTGGTCATAGGCATAGAAGTCGATTTGGTAATCGTTTTCCGGGTCTACCTCCGTAGCCCGGATTCCTTGGGGAAGAAATTGCAAGACCACCTCCAGCGGGTTTCGATGAAAACGGAGTTCTTCCAGCCGCGCCAGCGCTGCGTCCATCTCCGGCTCTCCAGCGGTCAGGGATAGTTCACTGTGGACAGGCTTGGGAAAGTTGGACTGTGGCCAGATGGTGACAACCAGGTACTCTGGACTTTCGCTTCCCATCAAGCCATAGATATCCAAGGGCCGGGCGTACCAGACAGCACAAAGGACCAGTAGGACCAGAAGCCCCGAGCGGAGGCTCTTTCCATGTTGTTTCCAAAACGCTTTCATGACCCCGTCTTCATTCCCGGATGACGGCGCCTTGGTTCCGGGCCTCCAGCCCGGCTTTGATTCGGTAGATGGTGGCCTTAGGGTCCAGCGTGGTCTGCTCACCGGTCTGCATGTCCTTGCAGGCTACGATCCCGTCGCGGATCTCGTCTTCCCCCAGAAAGACCACATAGGGAATGCCCAGCTTGCTGGCGTAGCTGACTTTTTGCTTAAACTTCTTCTCCTCCCCGTAGAGCTGCGCCCGGACGCCGTTGTCCCGGAACTGGGTGGCCAGGGCGATGGCGGGGGAGAGGTCCTCTGTCATGGGGAGGATCAGCACGTCCGCCGGAGCGGTGGGAAGGTCTGGGTTCAGCATGCCCTGTTCCCCCAGGACGTAGAACAGACGGGTCAGGCCGATGGAAATTCCGACTCCAGGAAGTTGTTTTTCTGTATAATATTCCGATAAGTTATCATATCGCCCGCCGGAACAGACGGATCCAATCTCCGGGTGGTCCAGCAGAACCGTTTCGTAGACCGTTCCGGTATAATAGTCCAGTCCCCGGGCAATAGTCAGGTCCACGGCGAAATTTTCCGCCGGAACACCAAAAGCTTCCAGGTAGCGGACCACTAAGCCCAGTTCGTCCAGCCCCTGGTCCAGCAGCTCGTTTCGGCCCCGGAAACCCTCCAAGGCCTTTAGCACTTCTTCGGCAGAGCCGCTGGCGGAGAGGAAATGGAGGATCTCCTCCGCGCTTTCCGGCGGGACGGCAAAGTCCTCCGTCAAGATGGACTTCACCTTTTCCGGCCCGATCTTCTCCAGCTTGTCTACGGTCCGCATGATGTCTCCGGCCTTGTCCGCCAGATCCAAAGAGGCATAGAAGCCGTTGAGGATTTTCCGGTTGTTCACTCGAATACGGAATCGTTTCAGCCCCAGGGTAGAGAAGGTTTTATAGATAATAGCGGGGATCTCCGCCTCGTTGAGAGGGGAGAGCTTTCTGTCTCCGATGACGTCGATGTCCGCCTGATAGAATTCCCGGAACCGGCCCCGCTGGGCTCGTTCCCCCCGGTAGACTTTGCCGATTTGGAAGCGGCGGAAGGGGAAGGTCAGGTCGTTGTAGTGCATCGCTACGTATTTTGCCAGAGGAACTGTTAGGTCAAAGCGGAGGGAAAGATCGGCGTCGCCTTTCTGGAAGCGGTAGATTTGCTTTTCCGTCTCGCCGCCGCCCTTGGCTAGAAGGACCTCGCTGGACTCAATAACCGGCGTGTCCAGGGGGGTGAAGCCGTAGAGAGCGTAGGTCTTCCGGAGGATTTCCATCATCCGTTCCATCTGCTGCTGCGGGGCAGGAAGAAGTTCCATAAAGCCGGAGAGAGTTCGGGGTGTTTGTTTCGCCATAATTCTGCTCCTTTTCGTACAAATTTATCCAAATAACAAAATTTTCAGGAAAAAGCTGCGGGATTCAAGCTATTCAAAAAAAACGCCATCCTCCCAAAAGCCGGTTTTGGGACGATAGCGTTCATCGCTTCGTGGTGCCACCCAAATTCAAGGCTTAGGGCTTATTTGATGCCTGACAACCTTCCGCCTGCCGGGGACACAGGGGACCCCCGGAGCGGGTGGTCAGGTATCAAATAAGTCCTAATACCTCCTTTTGCCTTCTGGTACGGGAAGGAACCGTGGGCGTTTCCGCCCCCGCTCCGCCGCTGTCCTTCTTCCGGGTCAAGCGGGGCCTTTTCAGCAGGGTGGCCCCTCTCTGTGGGGTTGACGGTCGGAATACTGCTGCGGCATCTGCGCGGTGAAATTGCTGTGATTATATGCGTTTATTAAGAAGATGTCAAGGCTTCCTTTTCTGTCATTCGTGCCGTCTGCGGAAGGCTCCTTGCGTCTTTGGGCACAGCGGAACCAGGGGCGAACGCAAGCGTCCGGTCCTGGCGCCGCACAGAGGCTGTTGATGCGCTTTGGCGTGGCAGACGGGAGTTTTAGGCCAGGGGGCGGGAGGAGGAGGGATTGACGATGAGCCGCCAGTCCAGGTCGCCCCTGGAAAGGCCTAGAACCAGCATTTCAGCTGTGGCGATATTGCTGGCAAAGGGGACCCGGTTCTGATCGCACAAGCGGGAGATATAGGGGATATCACCGGCGCGTTCTTCGTTGGTGGGGTCGTTGAAAAACAGCACCATGTCAAACTCGTTGTAGGAGATACGGGCGCCGATCTGCTGGCTGCCGCCGTGAGCATAGGTCAAGAAGCAGTGGACATCCAGGCCGGTGGCATCGGCAATCATGTGTCCGGTGGTGTTGGTGGCGTAGAGCTGGTGCCGGGCTAAAATGCCGGCATAGGCGGTGCAGAACCGCACCATGAGTTCTTTTTTATTGTCATGGGCCATCAGGGCAATGTTCATGTCGTACTCCTTTCGAAAGGGCTGTGTTCAAAGATGTGAAACGATGTTATCGTATCCGCAGCAGTGGGACCCGCTCGCCCTCCAGACGCCGGGCGATGTTACGATAGGCGGCGGCGGCGCCCTTCCTGCTGTTCAGCAGGAGGGGGACTCCTTTATTTAAGTAGAGGGGCAGGGCGTCGTCCTCGGGGATGACGCCGATGAGAGGCAGGCCCGCCCGGTCGATGGCATCGTCGATGGTGGCGTGCATGCTGCGAAGCAGCTTTGTCCGCACTCGGTTTACCGTTAGGTGGAGCTGGCCGGAGGGGAATCGATGGAGTTCCATAACCGTATGCTGGGCGTCCCGCAGGGAAGAGGCGTCTGCCGTGGCTACCACCACCACCCGGTCTGCGCCGCAGGTAGCCAGTTGAAATCCGTCACCCAGGCCCGCTGGGGCGTCCAGGAAGCAGTAGTCGAATTCCAGCCTTGTTCGGTCCAGCAGGTGGATCATTTGCTCTTTCGTCACCGGGCAGCCCCGGCTTCGGGTGGGGGCTGTCAGCAGATAGAGGTCCGGAATATCGGGGTGCTCCACGGCGGCGATATCCAGGGAGCAGCGCTCCTGGGCCACGTCGGTAAAGTCCATCAGTGCCCGGTCTGTGAGGCCCAAGGCCAGGTCCAGGTTCCGGAGAGCTACGTCGCAGTCCAGGCACAAGACCCGTTTGCCGGATAGGGCCAGGGCGGAACCCACCCCGGCGGTAAAGGAGGTTTTGCCCGTGCCTCCCTTGCCGGAGACCACGGCGATGCATTGGCCCGGCATAAAACGCGCCTCCTTTCAGTTGTGTTAAAGGTGAAACAAGGATTTGGACCAGGCTTTGGATCGGTACTTCTATTATAGCGGATTCTTTTTGATTTTTGCAAATATTCTGGGATATTTTTTTGGGGTTTCCCGGATTTTTGTGATAATTACCAACCGATGCCGGATCTCCGTGCCAGGAATGGCGTAGTCTAGGGGGGGTTCCAGCCGCCCGCCCAGCAAAGTGACTGCTCGCTGGGCGGATTCCAACTCCTCCTGGGTGTCCACAGACTTCATTGCAAGGAATTTTCCCTCCGGTGCCACCAAAGGCAGGCATAGCTCCGCCAGCACCGGCAGCGCGGCCACTGCCCGGCTCACCGCGACGTCAAAGCTCTCCCGATGGGCCTGAGCGAATTCCTCCGCTCGGGTGTGGATGCAGGCTGTGTCTTCCAGGCCCAGCTCGGCGCAGACCTGGCAGAGAAAGTCCACGCGCTTGCGCTGAGCGTCCAGCAGGGTCAGGCGGATGGACGGCTGGAGAATCCGCAGGGGCAGGCCAGGGAAACCCGCCCCGGTGCCCACGTCCACGACGCGCTTTCCCTGGAAGTCCGACAGGGCCAGCAGGGCGGCGCTGTCCAGGAAGTGGAGCCGGGCCACTTCGGCAGGGTCTGTTATGGCGGTGAGGTTCATCACCTTGTTTTTTTCTGCCAGCAGCTCGGCGTAGCGGACCAGCTTGGGGATTGTCCCTGTGGGGAGGGACAGTTCTGCCAGGCCTTGGCGAAGAATTGCTTCCATCATTGCTCTTTCAACAGGTCCCGGATCTCTGTCAACAGCTGCTCCTCAGCGGAGGGAGCTGGCGGGGGAAGGGGAGCGGCTTCCTTTTTTTTATGGAAGGCGTTGAGAGTTTTCACTAGGCAGAAGACCACCAGGGCCATAATGAGGAAGTTTAAGACCGCCTGAATGAAGTTGCCGTAGGTGATGACGGCGGATCCGATGGTGAGGGACAGCTCGGAGAAGGACACGGAGCTGGTGAAGATGCCCAGTACCGGCATGACGATGTCGTTGATGAGGGAATTGGTGATGTTTGAGAAAGCGCCGCCAATGATGACGCCCACCGCCATGTCCATCACGTTCCCCCGGGCGATGAAGGTTTTGAACTCCGCGAGGAATCCGGAGGTCTTATTTGGCATAATTTGATCCCCTTTCGTATAGAACTATACTTTTATTACAAAGAGGAGGGGAAATTAGGTGGCTTTTACCCGAAGGGAAGGGTCCAGCACTCGAGCCAGCATCATGGCGGCCTGCGCGCGGGTGAGTTCGCCGGAGCCGTTGAAGTTCCCGGCCTGGTCCACGCCGGTGAGGATGCCCGCCTGATAGAGGCGGAGAATGGACGTCGCGTCCTGGGTTTCGTCGGGGTTCACGTCGGGGACGCTGACCGTTTCATTGAGGACCGGCAGCTCTCCTGCGGTCAGGTCCACCAGCCACGCGAATAAAGATCGGGTGGCGTTGTCGGAGGAGAGGCGGACCTCCGGGTCATAGCCGCTGCCGTCGCCGTTGTTCCCGCCACTGGTCCGAAAGACCAGCTCGCCCTCGAAGCCCATAACGCCCTCGCTGCCGAGGTAAAAGACAGAGGGGAACCACCAAGCCTTTTCCAAGTGTAGGGGGACAGGAATCAGTTTTGTGAAGGAAGCTGCGTCTGGGTCTGTAAACCGGTAGCCTGTTCCAATGAGGCCATGGCTCATCGTACCGGGAATCCCTTCGTGGGATTCCTTTACTCCCTGGAAGGTTTTAATGTGGTTGTAGTTCTTAAAGCCGATTTCCAGTGTACAGGTCTCGGGCAGGGCCGGGTCGTTTACTTCATTGTTGACTCCGATGAATACGCTTTCTCCGATAGCATTGCAGGCGGGAATTTCTTCCATAGTAAAGGCAGCGATTTCGTTTCCGCCTTCATCATAGAACCGGAGATAGGGTTCACCGTAATCCGGCAAGTCCGGGACGGTGCCGTTTCCGCCATTCTGCAAATCATACAGCCTTGCCGCCAGTACCACCAGTTGGGCGATAGTTAATTTGCCTTGGGGATTGAAGGCGGTTTCGGATGTACCGTTCATCAATCCCCGCTCATAGCAGAGCCGGATGGCCTCGTAAGAGGCGCTGCCCTCCGATACGTCGGAAAAGTCGGGATAGGCCCGCCCTGTATCCGCTGCGGCGCAAGGGATTGCGAGCGCCGACAGGAATACAGCCGTTAAAATCAGTCCAAGAATACGCTTCATCGTTTAAGTCCTTTCTGTTGTCTCCAAACGGGTCTCCTACTTTTTTCGAGAAAAAAGTAGGCAAAAAAGCTTTATCTCGCTCTATACCTGGGTTTTTGACGGAGTTTTGTGCACGGCAACGCAGAGTTATTTCGCGGTGGGTACCAATTTTTCGGTGCCTCCCATGTAGGGGCGGAGAACTTCGGGGATAACGACCGTTCCGTCCGCCTGGAGGTTGTTTTCCAGGAACGCGATGAGCATCCGCGGAGGAGCCACGCAGGTGTTGTTCAGCGTATTGCAGAGCTGGGTTTTGCCGGACTCGTCCTTATAGCGAATGCGGAGGCGGCGGGCCTGGGCGTCGCCCAGGTTGGAACAGGAGCAGACCTCAAAGTATTTTTGCTGCCGTGGAGACCAGGCTTCAATGTCGCAGCTCTTTACCTTCAGGTCTGCCAGGTCGCCGGAGCAGCACTCCAGCTGGCGGACGGGAATGTCCAGGGAGCGGAAGAGTTCCACGGAGTACTGCCAGAGTTTTTCGTACCACTCCTTGGAGTCCTCCGGCTTGCAGACGACGATCATCTCCTGCTTTTCGAACTGGTGGATGCGGTACACGCCTCGCTCTTCGATGCCGTGGGCGCCCTTCTCCTTTCGGAAGCAGGGGGAATAGGAGGTCAGGGTCTGGGGGAGCGTTTCGCTGGGGAGGATTTGGTCGATGAAGCGGCCGATCATGGAGTGCTCGCTGGTGCCGATGAGGTAGAGGTCCTCTCCCTCAATTTTGTACATCATGCCGTCCATGTCCGTCTGGCTCATGACGCCTTCTACCACGTTGCCGTGAATCATGAAGGGGGGAATGCAATACGTAAAGCCCTTGCCGATCATGAAGTCCCGGCCGTAGGCCAGTACCGCCTCGTGCAGCCGGGCGATGTCGCCCAGAAGGTAATAGAAGCCGTTGCCGGAGACACGGCCGGCTGCGTCCAGATCAATTCCGCCAAAGGATTCCATGATTTCCGTGTGGTAGGGGATGGGGAAGTCCGGGGTCCTGGCTTCGCCGAAGCGCTGGACTTCCACGTTTTCGCTGTCGTCCTTGCCGATGGGGACGGAGGGGTCGATGATTTGAGGGATGACCAGCATCCGTTTATGGAGTTCCGCTTCCAGCTCGGTTTCCTGCTTTTCCAGTTCTGCCAAGCGGTCAGCCTGTTCCTTTACCTGCTGTTTGACGGCTTCGGCCTCTTGGAGCTTGGAAGGATCCTTTTTGCTTTGCCCCATCAGTATACCGATCTGTTTGGAAAGAGTGTTTCGATTGGAGCGGAGCTTGTCTGCCTCCGCGATAGCAGTGCGGCGCTTGGCATCCAGGTCAATGACTTCATCCACCAGGGGGAGTTTACTGTCCTGGAATTTCTTTTTCATGTTTTCTTTGACAAATTCAGGATTTTCACGAATAAAACGAATGTCGAGCATGGGAAGTTCCTTCTTTCCTAGTAGTTTTAATTTATGAAAATGTTTCACGTGAAACGAGGAAGGGCCGTATGCTTCCGGCAAGGGCGAAGCCGGCCGGAAGGAAGGCCTTAAAGGGTTTCTCGAGCCTCGGACTCTTTCTGGGTGCTATGTTCACTCCTCCATCAGCAGCCGGAGTCGTTCCACTAGGACCTGCACGGCGGCTTTTCTGACGGAAAAGGGGACAGGTTTCTGCCAGTGTGCCGGAAGGTATAACAGGGATAGCCTGCGTCAATCTGAAGCATCAGATGTTTGCCACAGGGACCATCGGGAAACAGTAATGGGACTTCTGTATTGTCCACGCCCCAACCCGGACTGACGTGGTCGGATCTGACAAAGATGCTGCTCAGGACCTGGTTGCAAATCAACAGGACGGCTGTACCAGGCAGTGCCCAGCAGAAGCGGCAAAATGACCGCAAAGGGCTTCCTATGGGTTTTAGGTGATGAGTTATGAGATACCGTCTTCCTTTGCGGCCGCTTCGGCCTCATGAAGTTCCACGGCGTCTTTCAGCTGCTGATAGCGGTCTTCTGGATGGGTTACACTTTCATCGGATAGGTGAGGGAGATACTTGGTATAGCCGTCTGTGTCGAATTCATGAAGAATCTGGCAGCACGCGTCGTAATTTCCGGCGGCGTACTGCTGTTGAAGCATGTAGAGCCGCTGCATGGCCTCGTTTTGCATTTCCAGGATCTCCACTGTCTTTTGTTGCGCGGAGGAGGTGTCTTCTAGTTCTTCCAGGCGCTTGTTGGCCTCCGCCAATTCTCGCTGAAGGGCGATTACCTGGTCCTGCAACTCCTGTACCTCCTGCATGGCGGTAACGGAGCTTTGGAGACGGCCTAGGGCCTCCGTGTTGCTCCGCTGATGGGAGAACAGGGACCAGATCATCAGCAGGAAAGCCGCGATGAAGAGCACCATAATATAAATGACAACGGGTTTCTTATCGGTATCTGTGGGAGGAACGTTTTCCGCAGGTTCCGTAGGTCTATCGCCGCTTCGTTTTTCCAGCTTCATGTTTCCGGTCCTTTCCGATGGGTTCGCAAGAGGGCCAGAGCCTCCAGGAGATCATTGAGGTCGTCCAGGCCGTAATACTCCAGCTCAATTCGACCCTTTTTCCGGCCGGTGACGATTTTTACGCCCCGGCCCAGTTTGGACGAAAGAGACTGCTGAGCTTCAGCGGCGTAGTCCACTTCCTGGGCCGGCAGGGTTTCCTCTTCTTCCACCGGTTCAGCGGTCAGACGCTTGACTAAGGCCTCCGTCTGCCGGACGGAGAGCTGTCCCTGAAGAACAGTAGCCGCTGCCTTCTCCTGGAGAGCAGGAGAGAGGGGAAGCAAAGTCCGGGCGTGCCCAGCGGAAAGAGTACCCTCCTCCACTAACTTCCGCACAGCGGGCTGAAGTCCTAAGAGGCGCAAAGCGTTGGCCACGGCGCTACGGGATTTGCCCACTCGCTGGGCGGCTTCTTCTTGAGTCATGTGATAGGTTTGGATCAGAGACTGAAAACCGGCGGCCTCTTCCATAGGGTTCAAATCCTCTCGTTGGAGGTTCTCTACCAGGGCCAGCTCCGCAGCCTTTTGGTCGTCGGCCTCGATAACTACTGCGGGAATCTCGCTGAGTCCGGCCATGCGGGCAGCCCGCCAGCGGCGTTCTCCGGCAATGATCTGATAATAGCCTGAGGCTAGCTTTCGTACCGTCAGGGGCTGGATGACGCCGTGCTCCCGGATGGAGTCCGCCAACTCCGCCAGAGCGGCTTCGTCGAACTGCTTTCTGGGCTGGGCGGTGTAGTTTTCCACCTGAGAGATGGGGAGGTACAGATTTCCCGCAGCCTCGGGCTTTAGAACGTCGTCTCCCAGCAACGCGCCCAAGCCCCGGCCAAGTCCGGAGGGTTTCTTGGTTGCCAAGTGGCATGCTCCTTTCTGTTAAAGGCATACATATTTCTTGAAAAAAATCATCAAGAACTTTCACGAAGGCGGAGTGTGGTTAAGTCATAGTTTGTCCCTCTTATGCTCACTCTAATCCGGCTGCCGTTGCTTCGGCCGTCCATAACGGTCGGAGTTGAAAGTGCGCGAAAGCTCTTCTTACTTACGCTTGCCCTTGAGAAAAAGTAAGAAACTCGGCGGCAAAGGCGGAATAGGCGTCGGCGCCTCGGGAGGCCCGGTCGTAGGCAGTAATAGGTTTCCCGTGGCTGGGCGCCTCCGAGAGGCGGATATTTCGGGGGATAACCGAGCCGTAGACTTTGCCGGGGAAATAATGCTTTACTTCCTCTGCCACCTGCATAGCTAGATTTGTACGGGCATCATACATGGTCAAAAGGACGCCTTCCAGTTCCAAAGAAGGGTTCAGAGACCGGCGGACTAACCGGACGGTGTTCATAAGGTCTGAAAGGCCTTCCAGAGCAAAATATTCGCATTGCACCGGGACTAAAATGGAGTCGGCGGCACAGAGTGCATTCAGCGTCAGCAGCTCCAAGGATGGGGGGCAGTCAATGAGCAGGAAGTCGTAGCTTTCCCGCAGAGGCGTCAGAGCGTCCCGCAGCAGGAATTCCCGGCGCTCCATACCAATCAGTTCTACTCCCGCGCCGGCCAAAGCTTTGTTGGAAGGGAGGACGTCTCCGTAACGGGTGTGAGCCACTGCCTCGGCAGCAGGAAATTCCCCAATCAGAGCAGAGTAAATTCCCTTGGAAACTGTCTTGTCCACCCCCATACCGGAAGTGGCATTTGCCTGAGGATCAAAATCACAGAGGAGAACTTTCTTGCCCACCTCCGTCAGAGCAGCAGTCAGATTTACACACGTGGTGGTTTTCCCGACGCCGCCCTTTTGGTTTACCGTTGCTATAATTTTCGCCACAAAAGCACCTACCTTCTGCCTCTTTTCCGGGGCAAGAAAAAGCAACTTCACACCTGCCGGAAAAGGTGCATTTGCGCGCCGGGATATCCGGAAAACACCGGATGCCTATGCGGCGGCGCAACTGCGTGTTTCTTAAATGTGATGTGTAAAAATTATTATAGCAAGGGCAGGACAGGCTTGCAAGGTTAAATCCAACAATTTTTGCAAAAAAAGCAGTTTCGGAAAAAGTTTCACGTGAAACACAAAAGGCCGATAGTTTAGAAGGACCTTAAATGTTTCACGTGAAACAATGGAGTATATTTATCCCAGCCCCAGCAAAAGGACACTGTGAGGAGGAAGCAGTATCTCGCCGCCGGAGACAGCCTCCCCAGTGAGGAGGTTTTGACAATCCATATCCGGAAGGGAGAAGGAACCAGACTCCTCCCCATTATTCAAAAGCAGGAAAGTGGATTCACCAGCAATATCCCGAACATAAGCCAACAGGGGACCTTGTGCCTTCAACCACTGAAGAGTTCCCCGGCGGAGGGAGAGACGCTCCTTCCGAAGGCGGGCCAGATTGTGGAACCAGGCCAGCAGTTTTTGATCTTCCCGACCCCAGGGATAAGTTTCCCGGTTGAAGGGATCCGCGGCGCCTTCGACGCCGGCTTCGTCCCCATAGTAGATCATAGGGGAGCCGGGGAAAGTGAACAGCACCGCAGAGGCCAGGTGAAGACGGATCAAAGCGGTCTCCCGCTCCTGTGAGGAGAGGCGGAAGGTAGACTGTGCATCCCGGCCCTCTGGCAGAGGACGGCCACCCAGCACCGTCAGAATGCGAGGGGTGTCATGGGTGCCCAGGAAGTTCATGGCGGAGTAGAAGGCGGAAGGAGGATAGTTTTCCCGGAGGGTTTCCGTGGCCTCCCGGAAGTTCTCCGCACCTCCGCCTAAAAGATAATTCAGCAAGGCGGTGCGGAAAGGGTAATTCATCACGCCGTGAAGTTCCCGGCCCAGAAGATATTTCCGGCGCTGGGAGTAAGAGATTTTATTACTGGCGTCCTCCCAAACCTCCCCCAGAAGCAGGGCGTCAGGATTGGTCTCCTCTACGGCAGTCCGGAGTTTTTCGATGAAATTATCCGGCAGCTCGTCTGCCACGTCCAACCGCCAGCCGGAGGCCCCTGCCCGAAGCCAATGTTTGACGACAGAGTCGTCCCCTTGAATGATATAGTCCACATAACTTGGACAGTTCTCCTGGACGCTGGGTAAAGTGCTGATGCCCCACCAGGATTCGTAAGAGCCGGGCCAGTCGCTGAAGTGGAACCAATTATAATAAGGGCTTTCCTGGCTCTGGGCCGCACCCAGAGTGGGGTAAAAACCGTCGGCATTAAAATAAACGCTCTGAGAGCCAGTGTGGTTGAACACGCCGTCCAAAATAATGCGGATACCTCGCTCTCGGGCCTGAGCGCAGAGAGATTTGAAATCTGCCTCTGTGCCAAGAAGGGGGTCGATCTTCTTATAGTCCGCCGTATTGTAGCGATGGTTGGAGGCGGACTCAAAAATGGGGCAGAAATAGAGACAAGAGACACCCAGAGCGGCCAAGTCGTCCAAGTGAGCGGCGACGCCAGCCAGAGAGCCGCCAAAGAAATCCCGGTTTTTGATCTCGCCATCTTCTGGCTGCCAGGCGGGGGATTCGTCCCATTTCTCATGAATCCAACGGTTCCCAATCAGGCCCTCCGGACTGGGAACTGACAGACGGCAATAGCGATCCGGAAAAATCTGATAGGTGATTCCCTCGCCAAACCAGTCGGGGGTTCGGCTTTGCTCATAAACGGTGAGCTGCCAGGGAACGGGGGTGCCTTGGCTGCGGTAACCTGTCTTGTCCAGGAGACAGCCGGTGCCATCGTCCCGCCAAAATCGGAACCAATACCAAACCAGCTCCGAATCCTGAAAGGGAAGCAGGGAGAGGGAGAAACAGGCGCGATCCTCCCAAAAGCCGGTAAAGGGCATCTCCGTCTCCAGCTGGTGGCAGGAAAACTCCCGACGTATGATGACAGAACAGTGTGTGAATCCTTCGCTGGAGAGGGGGCGGCAGGTAAGGGACCATTCCTCCCCGCAGGGGAGGGCGCCGTAGGGCTTCTTACAGTGGAGGTCGCGGGAGTCAAAGACGGCAGGTACGTTCATGCAAAATCTCCTCGTTTATTGGGATGCGCTTTTCCCCGGGGCGCCGCGGCCTTCGGGCCACTGAGGAAAAGGACTCAGGGAAGCAGCTGATTTTCGCCGGTAATGGTGGAGCTGTCTTCGCTAGGGGTAAAATAGGCATTGAGTATATTTACGGCCGTGGAAGCCAAGGCGGCGCCGGCATCCGCTCGCTCGATGGCAATGGCGACTGCGATCTCCGGGTCATCGTAAGGGGCAAAGCAGATAAAAACGCCGTCGTTTTTCTTGTCCGAGTGAATCTGGGAGGTGCCGGTCTTTGCACCGGCAGAAACGATGCAGCTGCGGAAATAGGGGGCCAAAGTGCCCTCCACCAAACCCCGCATGCCCTTTTTCACAGCCTGCAGGTACTCGTCGTCGATGTCCAGAGTATGAACGGGAGTGGTATTTCCAGTGGCGAAGACGGCAGAGTTGTCGTAAGCCTTGGCAGATTTCAAAAGATGGGCCTGATAGCGCTTGCCGCCGGAGAGCAGGGTGGCCACATAATTGGCCAATTGCAAAGGAGTGTAAAGCTGAGTAGACTGGCCCCAGGCTGCCCAGGGGGCCTGATCCTCGCCCCGAGGGTTCTCCGGAAGCTTTCCGGCATATTCCGGAATCTCAATGCCCGTCTTTTCCCCTAGCCCGAACTGAACCAAGTACTCCCGAAGGGTCTTCATACCCATGCGGTAGCCTAGCTCACCGAAATAGTAGTTGCAGGAGTTGGTAATAGCCTGCGTGACATTTTGATTACCGTGGCCGGAGCGTTTCCAACAGTTAAAGCCGATGCCGGATTCGTCGTTGGGATAGGACCAGTGGCCTGTATCCCGGATCTTCTCTGTCAAGGTGGTGTACCCGCCGAGCAGAGCGGCGATGGCGGTGAAGGGCTTCAGTGTGGAGCCAGGGGGATAGCCGTTATAGGTGGCGCGGTTATACATGGGATTGTGGGGGTCCGCGTTCAGAACCGGAAAATCCTCCCGCCAGGTAGAAAGATCATAAGAAGGATAAGAGGCCAGGGCCAGCACCTCGCCAGTGCCCACCTGGACCACTGCTGCGCCCGCGCCACGGCGCTCATCGCCGTCGGCGTCCAGGCGGGTGACCGTCTGCGCCAGAAAATCCTCCACCTGGGCCTGGAAATCCAGGTCAATGGTCAGTTCAACAATGCTGCCTGGCTCAGGCTCTATGGAGTAGTATTCCCCGGTGACCTTACCCTCGCTGTTGGTAGAGACCATACGGGTTCCGTCCTTGCCCTTGAGGTAATCCTCAAAGGCCAGCTCCGCTCCCTCCTTGCCGATGAGGTCATCGTAGTCATAACCCTTTTTCTTCAGGGAGGGATAATCGTCTTCAATCGTGATTTTGCCCACATAACCCAGGATGTGGGCGGCATAGGTGGTCTCGTATTCCCGAACGGAAGAAAGCGTCACCTTAGCCCCGGCGTAGTGGCCGTCGCTGAGAAGAGAGATAAAAGGGGTGTCGATGTCCTGAGCCAGAACGTAGGCATTATAGTTGTCCAGCTTCCGGACGGACAGCTCGTACTGAACCCCCAGAACCATCCGAGCCTGGGCCTGGGTATAGCTCTCGGGAACACCCAGTTCCCTGCACATCTGGTTCATCAGATGTGCAGGGGTCACGCCGGAGTCGACCAGCAGATCCGCCGTAAGATCAGCGGTAGTGAGACGGCTCAGCAGAAGGCTGGCCCGTTTCTCCGGACTAAGCTCCTCCGCAGCAGCAGGATTTTCGCCCTCCTCCGGCTCCGGAGCGGAAAGAACCTCCGGATTGCGGATAAGATATTGGCCTAAAGCCTCCGCACAAGCATCCAGGCTTTTCAAATAGGTGAGGAAGTACTTTTTTTGCTGGCCGTCCATCTGGTCCACCGTATAGCGGAAGGGAGCCTGCCGGGAAATGGGGAGATTGTCGCTCCAGGCCACGCCCTCGTCCTGGCAGAGCTGTACCAGGCGAAGGATGGCCTCATTGCTGTCATCCTCAGGGGAGAGGAGGGCGGCATCGAAAGTCAGATCATAGGTGGAACGATTGCTAACCAAGGGCTTACCGTTGCGATCAGTGATGATGCCCCGGGAAGCCTCTACCTTCTCCTCGCGGACAATGGAGTGAATGGCCCGAGCAGTGTAGTCCTCATGGTGGATGATCTGAACGTCGTAAAGGACGAAAAGATATGCCAGTAAAACCAACACTAAAAAAGCCGCCAAAAGGTAGAGCCGTGTATTTTGCATTTCTTTGCGATCCATAGGGAACCTTTCTAATTCATCCGTCTCTGTGCGTGCGCAGGAAAACGGAGCGGTAAAGCAGGGTCAAGGGAATAATGAGAGGCGCGGAGACACAAAACTCCCGCAGGGCCACAGAAGCCCCGGACTCCCAAGCAGCCTTGCCCAGCATCCAGAGAAGCAGACAATGAAAGCCGCCGGTAAAGAAAAATGCCAGAGCGGCAGCAACCAGGGAACAGAAAAACCCGGCGGGGAGCCAGCTTTGGGAGAGCAGCCCCGCGCAGAGGGCCACCAAGGGCAAAATCAAGGTATAAAGACAGGGAATAGGCTCCGGAAGAAGCAGGTCGCAGACCATGCCTAGGGCCAGAGAGAAAATGGAACCGGCCAGCGGCCCTTCATAAGTGGCTGGGATGACGGCCAGAAGGGGATAGACAAAAGGGAGGACACCCCAAAACTCCAGGCGCTGGAGAATGCTACCCTGAAAAAAAAGGCAAAGGGCCGTAGCAGCGGCATAAAGCAGCCATTTAAATATGGTTTCATTTCTTGCAATCATAAGAGACTCCTGAAAGTTCCAAGTGGTTGGCTCGTGCCTGAAAACCAGTAAGGCTGCCAGGAGACAGCTTTTTACTGAGGGAAACCTGAGGATAGAAATCCTGCTGGATACTCAGCAGCACTCCCTGCAAGCAAACGTATGACAACATAGACAAGGATTAGGTGACAATCTCAAAAGATTTGATGACAAAGACCTCAGTCAAGGCATCAAACTCAACAGCCGGGGCCAGAATCGCATAGGAGGCTGCGCCGGAGTCATCAACCAAAATCTCCTCCACAGAGCCAATTACCAGTCCGGAGGGATAATACCCATTCAAGCCGGAAGTCACCACCAGATCACCAGGGAGCAGGCGGCAGTCCGCCGGCAAAAAGTCCAGGCGAAGGCGATTTTCCAACATTAGGGAGAAATCCCCCTGAGCAACGCCCAGCTCTTTTGTCCGAAATACCTGAGCGCCTAGAGAAGTATCCGTATCCACTAGAGTCAAGACCGTGGACCAGTTGGTTCCGGCCTGGTCAATGATACCTACCAAGGCGCCGGTTTCATCAATGACGCAGTCACCGACCTCCACGCCCAAGGAAGTACCTTTGTTCAGTGTCAGAGAGGAGGTCCAGTTAGTGACAGCATGCTCGGTGATCATGGCCGCCTCCAAGTCCGAGAGATCTCGACGCTGTTCGGTCAGATCCATCAGTTTCCGAAAGAGTTTATTCTCCTCCCGATCTGCCTTCGCCAGGCGAATTTCCTCCTGCATCCTGGCCAGCTCCCGCTTCAAAGCGGCGTTCTCCGCCTCCAGGTCCGTAGTATCCTTATAATAATTCTGCAAATCGTTAAACCAATTGGCCACCGCCGTATAACCCGCCCGGAAGGGAGAGACCACAATACCCGCCAGGTTTGCCAGAGGAGAGGAATTGGCGCTGAGTACCGACATCACCGCCAGGGCCACCGAGAGAACGGCAGCAGCAAAAAGTACCCAAAGCCCATGCTGTTTCAGGAAATTTTTCAAACTAATCACCTAAACGGTCAAAATAGAGGAAAGCCGCATCAAAGCAGGAAGACGCCGAAACGCTCCAGCATCCTAGACAGACGAAGTACGGGAAGACCCATCACATTAAAGAAATCCCCCTCCAGCCGTTCCACCAGCAGCGCCCCCCGGCCCTGAACACCGTAAGCCCCTGCCTTGTCCATCGGCTCACCGGTGGCAATGTAGCTTTGCAGCTCCGCCTGGGAGGCCGAACGGAAAAAGACGTCGGTGGACTCCGACTCCGTGAAGCTTCGTCCGCCCTGACAAACCGTGAGGCCGGTGCAAACCGTGTGCCTGCGCCCCTGAAGGGCGGTCAGCATCTCCAGGGCATGAGCATCATTCCGGGGCTTACCCAGACGGCTGTGCCCAAGAAAAACCATCGTATCCGCCGTAATAACAATCTCTTCCGGTTCACAAAGCCGGGCGGCAACCTCCGCCTTCTCTTTGGAGATATACTCCACCACCTGGGAGGGAAGCAGTCCCTCGGGAACATACTCCTCCACTTCCGGCACTCGGACCAGAAAATCCGTGATGCCAATGCGCTCCAGCAGCTCCCTACGACGGGGGGACCCAGAAGCCAAAACAATCTGTGCCATAAAACTACCTCAACTACCAATCTGCGTTGCCGTCGCTCCGGCCTGATAAATTACCAGACTCCAGAGCGCGCGAAAGTTTTTTGCCCAGCTTTTTTACAAAAAAGCTGGAACGCCTACTTCCCGGTAGAGCCGAAACCGCCGCGGTTGGGGGCGTCCAGCTGATCCACAGCGGTAAAAATCAAGGGGGGCTGGTTCTCAACAATGCGGAACTGACAGAGCCGTGTGTTCTTCTCAATCACCACATCCCTGGTAGCATAGGCAGGCCAGCGCCACTGGTCCCCGCCGCCGCAGTAGGCATTATCCACCACGCCCATGGAATTGGCCTGAAGAAGACCGTAATTCTTAAAGGTAGAGCTGCGGGGAACCACGTGGGCCTCGTAACCCTCCGGCAACGCCACGGCAATTCCCAAAGGAATCAGGCGGAACTCCCCTGCCTTTAAAGTGATATCTTCCGCGGTCCGCAAATCCACCCAATCGGAGCCAGGCACACAGCGAAGCTCTTCCAATCCAGGGACAAGATATTTAACTTTTACTTCCTTGCGCTCTCTCATCATAACGCTCCCGTTCCACTACATATTGTATAATTTTGTCGAAATATTCCGGCTTGTCTTTAAAAGTGAACAAAGTAAAATACAACTCGTACAGAACAAAAGAAAAAATACAAATTGGAATTGGATAGAAATACTCACTCCACGCCCCGAAAATAAAGCCCTCGCGTGAACTCGCCCTCTGCCGGTAGTCCATCCCGATAGGCCCGGCAAATCTGGAGACAGGTCTCCGGGGACTCCGCAGTAAAACGGAGCCGGGCATAAGCCAGGCCCAACCGGCGATACTCCGGGCGGTCGGCCAGATAGAGACAGCGGCTGTTCTGAACCTCCGTCCGGTGTCCGAAGGCAGGGAGCAGGGGAAAGGCAGCCCCAGTGCGGTCACTGAGAAAATTGGGCTGATCGCAACGGCAGCCGGCGCTGTTGCGAATCAAGCAGTTTTCTGTAATCATCAGCGGCAAGCGGCCATAAACAATAGCTTCGGTGGGAAGTACCTTCTCCATGTCCCGCAGCTGGGCAAAGCGCAGCTCAAAAGACAAGCAGGCAGATTTCAGGCCTTTCTCCCGAAAATAGGCCAAGGAGTAGCTGTTGAATACGTTCAAGCCATAGTCCCCATAAAGCTGCCATCCACCGCCCCGGGCCAGGGAAAAATGCCCCAGGTTTCCCAGCAATAATCCGGAAACCCCCAGGGACCGGACCTTGTCCATCCAGCGCCGGAGAAGCTGTTCATCCCTGTCCCGCCACACCCGGGGCAAAACGGCGCACCATTCGCTTTCCCCCTCCGGCAAGGAGGAGAGACCCGCCAAAACCTCCAAAGGGACATAAATCCGGGCAGGCCGAAAGGCCAAGAGGCCACTGCTCAGCTGATCAGCGCGGACCACAGAAACGGTAAACTCCGGCTCCGACGCAGAGTGAAGGGTATCCGGCAACGGCGGCGGAGGAAAGTACTCTCGCCGAGGAGGCACAGCGCAACGGGCGGCGCTGAGAGCGTCCAGCGCATCCCGCCGCAGCCCATTCACTGCGGCGGCAGAGAGATAGAGTCCTGAACTCACGGTCACTTCAGCCCTCTCGCAACGATAAGGAGTCCCGCCAGTCTTGCCCAGGCGGGCGGAGAGCTCCTCCGCCGTCAGTGCCCGTTGCCCGGCAGGTTCCGGCACAGGGCCAAAGACTGTCACACAGTTTCCATCCTTATCCCGGGCATCCAGCTGGCATGGAAGCTCCGGTTTTACCCAGCAGGAGAAAAAAACCGGAACCCGCCGGTCTGCTCGAGGCGGCACTTCCTCCGCCGGGGCGACATTCTCAGGCCGAAAACCCAGCATCTCCGTTCCTTTTTTCCCCCGCCAATAGGCATCGGTAAAACCAGAACGGGAAAAGGCTCGCTCCAAAACCTCACGCTCCTGAGAGGAGGGGCCGCGCTCCTCCTTCAAAAGCCGGGCATAAACATCCGTGACAGCGGCGACGTAGCCTGGGCGGCGCATCCGCCCCTCAATCTTCAAACAGGAAATACCCATCTGCCCCATCTCTTGGAGATGATCCGCCATACAGGAATCCTTGAGACTCAGGGGCCGCTGCCCCTTTGCCGCCTCATTGACCCCGTAGGGAAGGCGGCAGGGCTGAGCACAGCGTCCCCGGTTGCCGGAGCGGCCGCCGACAACGGCGCTCATGGCGCATTGCCCGGAATAGCACATGCAAAGAGCTCCATGGATAAAAGTTTCAATCTCGGCAGGACAGTTTCGGCAGATTTCCGCCGTCTCCTCCCCGGAGCACTCCCTGGCAAGGACCACCCGCTCACAGCCGTCACTGGCAACCTCGCAGGCACCGCCGGAGGTGAAAAGACTCATCTGCGTGCTGGCGTGGAGAGGGAGATCCGGCAGAACCCGCCGAAGCAAAGCGAAAAGACCCAAGTCCTGGACCAGCACCGCGTCTACTCCCAGGCGAGAGGCAATCTGGGCGGTCTCCAGGGCCGCGGGCAGCTCCCGGTCCGTTAAGAGAATATTTAAAGCCAAAAAGACACGGACTCCCCGGATATGGCAGTAGGTTAGGGACTGGGCAAACTCCTCCTCAGAAAAGTTTTGAGCGCCCCGGCGGGCATTAAGGGACCCCCAACCCAAATAAACGGCGTCCGCACCGTTTTCTACGGCGGCCCGCAAAGACTCCGGGGAGCCAGCAGGGGCCAGCAGCTCCGGCTTTCCTGCCGGCGGACGAAAGAAACTCACTTGGTCCCCCGGCTGTCCAGCCGCTGCTGGAGCCGAACGACCTCCCGCTTCAGCTCGCTGACCTGACTCTGCGCCTTACCGGCGTCGTCCAGGTACCCTTTGATCTGGCGGCGTAGCTGCTCGGCGGCAGATTGGGCTTTGAAAAGCTCGTCGGCAATGTTGACAGCGGTGAGGACGGCAGCATCAGTCCGGCCCACGTGGGTGCTGCTCAGCACCTCGTCCATCTTGTCGCCCACATAGGCGCCGACTTTTTGCATGTAAGAGGCGGATTCCTCCGCTACGAAGGTGTATTCGTCCCCACAGATGGTGACTACGACACGGTTCGCCATGAAAAAAACCTCCTTGATCCCCCGGAAAAACCAGCCGGAGGCAAACTGCACAATAAAACAGCATATAGTATACCATACCAAACAAGGGCGCGCTACAAAAAATATGAAAGAATCAAAAAAATTTACAAAAACCATAAAAAATGTTGCAAAAGCCGCTAAAGACTCCGAAAAGTGTCAGTGTAGGCTGAAGGCTTTGGAGGAATAAACAAAATATTCATAAATTTTTTGGAGCGATTACCCTTGTATCCCGACGCAGAATATGTTAAACTAAACGTACTTTCGTGGTTAGGAGGAGCTAACCTTGCAGAAACGGACACATACTTTGCTGGCCCGGACACTGCTGCGCAGCGAGATGGGCTTTGCCGCCAAACGCTTTGAACTGGCTTTCCTTTTCGGTTCCTTTCAGCCGGATGTGAATCCCTTCAGCTATTTGAAGGGTTCGCTGCACTACAACAAGCTCAAAGGCCACAACTATGCCAACTCCCGGAATTACATCAACGCCAAGATCGTGAAACTCCAGCACCGCCAGTTCTGGACGGTCTGGCAGTACTATACCCTGGGCAAACTGACCCACTATCTGGCCGACGCCTATACATACCCCCACAATGAGAATTACCCCAATACGATGCTGGACCACCACTGTTATGAAACAGACCTGCGGAAGTTTATGCGGGGCTACCTGGCTCACCGCTATATCCGCCGCCAGCAGGCCCGGCGGGACCTCGTCGCCGCCCTGGAGGAACTTCACCAGCAGTACATGGAGACCCGGGCCAGCATGATTCGGGACGCCAATTACATCCTCAAGGCCACCGGGCTGCTGATGGCGGGCTGCTTGCCCGCCGCCTGAACGGTAAGGTGCATAAAAAAGATGGGGAAAGTACAGCCTGTTTGTGAAAACTCACAGTGTTCATTTTTGCGCCGCCGTGTTATGCTGAAAATGTAAAACATCGAAATGCCAAAGGGGAGCCTGATCATGACTATGCCCACCCACGCCGTCGAATACCGCTATTTCTACTTTAGCTTTACCGTTTTCGGTAAGGCTTTTCGTGGTTTGGCGGAAAAGGCGTGAGCGGACGGGCCTGTGAAAGGGCGTCTGTGTGAAGCGACCCGCAGCCAAGCCGGCTGCGGGTTTTTTGCATCCCCGGAATTTATTTAGGAGGAAACAGCTATGATAGTCATTTTAAAGCAAAACCCCAACCGGGACCAGCTGGACAGCCTCGTCAGCTGGCTCCAGGAAAAAGGAGTCATCATCCACACCAGCATCGGCGAAGCCCATACGATCCTGGGCCTGGTGGGAGACACCTCCAAGCTGGACATCGACCTCATCGCGGCTCTGGACATTGTCCAGGATGTAAAGCGGGTCCAAGAACCGTATAAAAATGCAAACCGGAAATTCCATCCCGAGGATACCGTCATTCCCGTGGGGAATACCCAGATCGGCGGGGGGAACCTGACCATCATGGCGGGTCCCTGCTCTGTGGAGAGTGAGGAGCAGGTGGTGGCCATCGCCCAAGCTGTGAAGGCCAGCGGGGCCACCATGCTCCGGGGCGGGGCCTTCAAGCCCCGGACCTCCCCTTATGCCTTCCAGGGCCTGGGGGCCAAGGGACTGGAGTACCTAAAGACAGCCCGGGCAGAGACGGGTCTTCCCATCGTGACGGAGCTGATGGACGTGACGCAGCTCCCCCTGTTCAAGGACGTGGACGTGATTCAAATCGGGGCCCGGAACATGCAGAACTTCGACCTTTTGAAGGCCGTAGGGCACCAGGAGAAGCCCGTCATGATCAAGCGGGGCATGTCCGCCACTTACGAGGAGTGGCTCATGAGTGCGGAATACGTCATGGCCAGCGGCAATAACAACGTTATCCTCTGTGAACGGGGAATCCGTACGTTTGAGAGCTACACCCGCAATACACTGGATGTAGCGGCGATCCCGGTGCTGCGGACCCTGACCCACCTGCCGGTGATCATCGACCCCAGCCACGCAACTGGCAAGTACTGGCTGGTAGAGCCGCTGGCCCGGGCCGCCGTGGCGGCGGAGGCCGACGGGCTGCAAATCGAGGTCCACAACGACCCGGCCCACGCCCTGTGCGACGGTCCCCAGTCCCTGAAGCCGGAGGTCTTCGCGCCCCTGGCGAGAAAGCTGCTGGAGCTGCATGCCTTTATGAAGGGTTTGGACAGCTGATCCCGGCCCGGAAAAATAGAAGGCCCGCAAGCGCAGGGCCTCCCAAGTCAGAAAGGGTGATTTCATGAATGTTGGAATCGTCGGCCTGGGCCTGATCGGCGGGTCCATGGCCAAGAGCATTAAAGCCCGGACGGCCCACACCGTCTGGGGCGCGGACCTGGATAAAGAGACGATGTCCCTGGCTCGGATGAGCGGAGCCATCGACGGCCCCCTAACCGGGGAGAACCTGGGGCGCTGCAGCCTAATTCTGATCGCTATCTGCCCTGGCGCAGCCATCCGGTGGGTGCAGGAGCACGCGGGGGAGATTTCCAAATCCGCTATCTTGGTGGACCTGTGCGGCGTGAAGCGGGTGGTGGTGGAGGCCCTGGCCCCCATTGCCGAGGAGCACGGTTTTGCCTATATCGGCGGGCACCCCATGGCGGGCCGGGAACGGGGAGGTTTCACTGCCTCGTCCGAGGATCTTTACGTGGGAGCGTCCATGATCCTTACGCCGGACAAGCGGACGGACATGCAGTTGTTGGAGACGTTGAAGGATTTCTTCCTGGATGTGGGCTTTGCGGGGCTGACCTTCTCGGACCCGGAGGAGCACGACCGGATCATCGCCTACACCTCCCAGCTGGCTCATATCACCTCCAGTGCCTATGTGAAGTCGCCGGAGGCCCAGAGGCGCCGGGGCTTCTCCGCAGGAAGCTTTCAGGATATGACCCGGGTGGCCCGGCTGGATGAGGATATGTGGACGGAGCTGTTTCTGGATGACGCGGACTATTTGGTCCGGGAACTGGATATCCTCATTGAAAATTTAACCGCTTACGCTAATGCCCTGAAATCCGGCGACGCAGAGCGGGTCCGAGCCCTGCTGAAAGAGGGCCGGGAGCGGAAAGCCACGGCAGGAGGAAGCTGAATGAAGACGATACGCGTGCGCACCGGCCGGCCTTACAGCATTCTTATCGGCAGGGGACTGTTAGACCAGGCGGGGGAGCAGGTCCGCGCCGCCTTGCCAAAGGCGGGGAAGATTGCCCTGGTGACGGACAGCACGGCCGGCCCTCTGTACTTGGAGCGAGTAGCGGCAAGCTTGGAGCGGGCGGGGTTTACCGTGCTGCGCTGCACGGTGCCCGCCGGAGAAGGCTCAAAAAGCGCGGAGACCCTGGCGGCGCTCTGGGAGAAGTTTATGGAGTTTGGCCTCACCCGGACGGACGCCGTGGCGGCCTTGGGCGGCGGCATGGTGGGGGATCTGGCGGGCTTTGCCGCCGCCACCATCCTCCGGGGAGTGGACTACGTGCAGATTCCCACCACGCTGCTGGCCCAGGTGGATTCCTCCGTGGGAGGGAAGGTAGCTGTGGACCTCCGTGCCGGGAAGAATTTGGCCGGGGCTTTCTGGCAGCCCAGCCTGGTGCTGATGGCCCCGGAGGTCTTGGATACCCTTCCGGACCGAGATTTTTCCAGCGGTATGGCAGAGGTGATCAAATACGGCTGCATTGCGGACCGGACCTTTTTCGACTTCCTGGCCGCCCATGGCAGCCGGAAGGCCATCATGGAAGAAATTGAATCCGTTTTGTATATTTGCTGCAATATTAAACGAAAAGTAGTGGAAGAAGACGAGCGGGATACAGGGCTTCGGATGATTTTGAACTTCGGCCACACCATTGGCCACGCCTTTGAGCGGCTGGGGAACTACGAAAAATGGACCCATGGTGAGGCCGTGGCGGCGGGCATGTGCAGCGCGATTGAGGTGGGGCTACGCCTGGGGGATGGCAGGAAGGAAGACCTGGAGGAATTGAAGGGGCTGCTGGAAGCGTTCCAGCTGCCTACCCGGATCTCCTGCCGGGGCAACGAGGCATGGGAGGCCATAGTCTCCGCAGTGGGCCTGGACAAAAAGGGCGCAGGGGAGGAGCTGACTATGATCTTTCTCAAGCGCCTGGGAGAGGCCATAGCGGTCAGACGAAAGAGGACCGAGATCCTGGAGATCCTGGCCGGCCTCTGCGGGCGGGGATGAGGAGGGGCGGATGGACGTAAAAATCACTCCCCGCCGCCTCTCCGGCGTGGTGACTCCGCCGCCCAGCAAATCCTTGGCCCACCGCTGGATTTTCGCCGCCTCCCTGGCTGCCGGAACCAGCACCATTCGAAATTTGACTTTCTCGGAAGATATTGAGGCCACCCTGCGCTGCATGGCCCAGTTCCGCTGTAACTGGGAGTGGCAGGGGGAGAACACTTTGAGGATTTCAGGCTGCATCGGCGAAGAGCGCAGCCAGACGGACCTGCCCCGGTTTGACTGCGGGGAATCTGGTTCCACCCTCCGCTTTCTTATTCCCGCTGCCTTGGCCCTGGCGGGAGGAGGGATATTCACGGGACGGGGGCGGCTGATGGAGCGGCCGCTGGAACCCTATTTTCAGCTCTTTGGCCGGCAAGGCATTTTCCATGAGTTGCGAGGCAGCGAACTCACCATAAAGGGAGAGCTGCATCCCGGCGAATACCGCCTGCCGGGAAATGTCTCCAGCCAGTTTTTCACCGGTCTCCTCATGGCCCTGCCCCTGCTGGACGGCCCCAGCGTGGTAATCAGCACCACTAAGCTGGAATCCGCCTCCTATGTTTCCATGACCATGCGCGTGCTGGAGCGGTGCGGCATCCGGGTGCGCTGGTCCCCTCAGCTCAATGGCTTTGGTGTTCCCCCGGGAATTTACTCTTCCTTTGAGGAAACGGTGGAGGCGGACTGGTCCCAGGCTGCCTTCTGGTACGCTGCCATCGCCCTGGGTAGTAATTTGCGGCTCCGGGGCCTCAGCGGCCAATCCTCGCAAGGGGACGCGGCGGTGGTGGAACACGCCAAAAAGCTGGCCCTGGAGGGAGAAGCTGGGATCGACTTGTCCGACTGTCCGGACTTGCTGCCTCCCCTGGCAGTAATGGCCGCCGTGCGGCGGGGGACCACGCGATTTACCAATGCAGCTCGCCTCCGGCTGAAGGAGAGCGACCGCCTAAGCACGGTTTCCCAAATGCTGAGGGCACTGGGCGGGGCCGTGTCGGAGGAGGAGGACGGCCTGACGGTGTACGGCGTCTCCACCCTTCCCGGCGGGACGGTGGACGGGGCCAACGACCACCGCATCGTCATGGCCGCCGCTGCTGCCGCCACCCGCTGCCAGGGTCCTGTGGTGATCCGGGGAGCCGAAGCGGTGAAAAAATCTTATCCTGGCTTCTGGCGGGATTATGAGAATTTGGGAGGTGAGGTCCATGTCCTCTGAATTTGGAAGGATTTTGCGGGTCAGCGTCTTCGGCCAATCCCACGGGAGAGCGGTGGGTGTGCTGCTGGACGGCCTTCCCGCCGGAGAGGCAGTGGATTTAGAGGAGCTGCAGAGCTTCTTGAACCGCCGGCGGCCCGGCGGCAGCCCTCTGTCCACCGCCCGCCAGGAAGCGGACGCCCCGGTTTTCCTCTCCGGCCTGGAGGGCGGGGTCACCTGTGGCGCGCCGCTGTGCGCCGTTATCGAAAACGGGGACCAGCGTTCCAAAGATTACAGCGAGTTGTCCGATAAGCCCCGCCCCGGCCACGCGGACTATGTCGCCTGGGTGAAGTGGGGCGGCCAGGCGGACATGCGGGGCGGTGGGCACTTCTCCGGGCGGTTGACGGCTCCCTTGTGCGTGGCAGGGGGCATCGCCAAGCAGATTCTGGCCCGCCGGGGCGTCTTTGTGGGGGCGCACCTGGCCGCCGTGGCCGGGGTTCCGGACCGGCCCTTCCCTCTGTATCCCACGGCGGAGCTGTTCGCCGCCGTGGCGGCTAAGCCCTTTCCGGTTCTAGACGACGGGGCTGGAGAGGCGATGCGCGCCGCCATCCTGGCGGCGAAGGAGGCGCTGGACTCAGTGGGGGGCGTGATTGAGTGCGCCGCGATCGGAGTGCCCCCAGGGCTGGGGGAACCCATGTTCGGCGGCGTGGAAAACCGCCTGGCTGCCGTCCTCTTCGGAATCCCCGCCGTAAAGGGCGTGGAGTTTGGCGCGGGCTTCCGGGCGGCGGAGCTGCGGGGTTCGGAGAACAACGACCCCTTTGCCGCAGAGAGCGGCACCGTCCGGACGGAGACGAACCACGCCGGGGGAATCCTGGGCGGCATCACCACAGGCATGCCCCTGGTGCTGCGGGCGGCAATTAAACCCACACCATCCATCGGGCGAACCCAGCAGACCGTCCGTCTCTCCGCGATGGAAAACGCGGAGCTGGCCATCCGCGGGCGGCACGATCCCTGCATTGCCCACCGGGCCGTCCCGGTGGTGGAGGCGGCAACGGCCGCCGTGCTACTCGATATGCTTTTGGAGGGAAATCATGGAACTTTCTGAAATCCGCGCGAGAATCGACGCTGTCGATGACCAGATGCTGAAGCTCTTTTTGGAGCGCATGGACCTGAGCGACGAGGTGGCGGCGTATAAAAACGAGCACCACCTTCCCATTTTGAACAAGGAACGGGAGCGGGCCATCCTGGCGAAAGTGACAAAGGATGCCGGAGACCGGGAACGCTATGCCTATCACCTGTTCTCCACCCTTTTCGAGCTGGCCCGTTCCCGTCAGGCTGAACAAATTCATGCGCCCACCCGGGTGGGCGGCCAGGTCCGGGCATCCCTGGAGAACCGGGACCAGCTCTTCCCTCAAACGGGGCTGGTGGCCTGCCAGGGCATCGAGGGAGGCAACTCCCAGGCGGCCTGCGACCGCCTTTTCCCCCGGGGAAGCATCATGTACGTGAAAACCTTTGACGCAGTGGTGTCCGCGGTGGAAGCGGGCTTTTGCAAGTTCGGTGTACTGCCCATTGAAAACAGCTCCAATGGCTCCGTCCGGGCGGTCTATGAGCTTTTGCAGGAGCACAGCCTCTCCATCGTCCGCTCCACCCGCCTGTGCATCCGGCATGAGCTGCTGGCCCTGCCGGGAGTGAAGCTGGAGGACGTGACGGAGATTTACACCCATCCTCAGGCCATCGGCCAATGCAGCCGCTTCCTGAACAGCCTGAGCGGCGTCCAGGCGATTCCCTGCGACAACACCGCCGTGGCGGCGAAACTGGTGGCCGAGTCCGGGAACCGCCATGCCGCGGCGATCTCCTCTCACCCCTGCGCGGCGCTGTACGGCCTGGAGTGCTTGGACGGAAGTATTCAAAACAGCGACAACAATTACACCCGCTTCATCTGCGTGGCCAAAGATCCGGTGATCTACGCCGGGGCCAGCCGGGTGAGCCTGATTATCGCCTTTGACAACCGGCCCGGCGCCCTGTATGAGATTTTGTCGAAAATGGCGGCTCTGGACATCAACATGACCAAGCTGGAGTCTTGCCCTGTCAGCGGCAGCGATTTTGAGTATATCTTCTTCATCGAGCTGGAGGCAGACCTCCGAGACCCCAGCGTTCTGGCGATGCTGGAGGAAATGGAGCGCAGCTGCGCCCAATTCCAGTTCCTGGGCAACTACGCGGAAGTGTAAGCTATGGAAAAGCTTTATGGTCTGCTGGGCCGGACCTTGGGCCACAGCTGGTCCGTTCCCATCCATCAGGCCCTGGGCTGCGAGAGCTACCGGCTGATAGAGCTGGAGCCGGAGGAGCTGGAGGGCTTCCTCCGCCGGGAGGATATCGGCGGGCTGAATGTCACCATCCCCTACAAGCGTGAGGTCATGAAATTTTGCGATGAGATTGACCCAACGGCGGCGGCCATCGGCAGCGTGAACACGTTGGTCCGCCGGGATGGAAAGCTGTGCGGCTACAACACGGACATCGACGGCTTCCTTTACATGCTTCGTCGGGCGAAAATTTCCCTGACGGGGAAAAAGACCGTCATTCTGGGCAGCGGTGGGGCCTCTCTGACGGCACAGGCGGCGGCGAGACGGGAGGGGGCGCGGGAAGTCGTGGTGGTCTCCCGGACAGGCGCGAATAACTACGAAAATCTTCCGGACCGCCATAGCGACGCCGAGATCCTCGTCAATACTACCCCTGTGGGCATGTGGCCCAAGCTGGAAGGGAGTCCGGTAGACCTGCGGCTCCTGCCAAAGGTCTCTGCGGTGGTGGATGTAATCTACAACCCAGGACGGACGAACCTGCTGCTCCAGGCGGAGGAAATCGGCCATTGGCAGCGCATGCCTGGCTATGAAACAAGTGAACCGGGCGAACGCCATATCCGCTATACTGGAGGACTGTCCATGCTGGTGGCCCAGGCGAAGCGAGCGGAGGAGCTTTTTTTTGACAAGGCCATTTCCGATGGGGAAACGGAAAAAATAACGGCCCAGCTTTGGCGGGACAGGACGAACATCGTTCTCGTCGGAATGCCGGGGAGCGGCAAGACCACCGTCGGCAAGGCGCTGTCGGAGTTATCCGGCAAACCCTTCGTGGACTTGGATGAGGAGATCACCCGCAGAGCCGGGAGGTCCATTCCGGAGATTTTTGCCAGCGAGGGTGAGGGGGTCTTCCGGACCCTGGAGCATGAACTCTTAACAGAGTTCTGTGCCAAAAGTGGCCAGATCATTGCCACGGGCGGCGGGGCCGTCCTCTGGTCGGAAAACCGGGCGGCCATACGCCGCACGGGCTGGGTGTATCAACTCCGGCGGAAGTTGGAGGACCTGCCTACGGAGGGCCGGCCCCTGTCCCAGGCGGGAAAACTGGAAGAAATGGCGCGGGTCCGGGGGCCGCTGTACGACGCGGCGTCAGACCGGCGCATGGAAAACGAAAACAGTCCGGAGGAAACCGCCGGGCGCATCTGGAGGGATTTTGTGGAGGGGAAAAGGAAGACGTTCCTGGTTATCAACGGACCCAACATGAACATGCTGGGCATTCGCCAGCCAGAGATTTACGGCAGGGCCACCTACAAGGACCTGAAAGATATGATCTCCGCCGAGGCAGAGCGGCTGGGGGTAGAGGTTTCCTTTTTCCAGTCCAACCACGAAGGAGCCTTAGTCGACGCAATCCAACAGGCGTATTTTAACAAAGAAGCCGGCATCATCATCAACCCGGCGGCCTATACCCATACCAGCATCGCGTTGCTGGACGCTGTAAAAGCGGTAGGTATTCCCACGGTAGAGGTCCACGTCTCCGACCCAGACAGCCGGGAGGAATTCCGGCACGTGTCGTATATTCGCTCCGCCTGCATAGCTACGATTCGAGGCCACGGCCTGGAAGGTTACCTGGAGGCCCTACGTCTTTTAGCAGAAGATTAAAAAACAAAGAGGTTCCGCCAAAAGGCGGAACCTCTTTTGCCACATTTTAAAGAGGGGCCCCCGCCGCAAACCAGCGGAGCGCTTGCGGTGGGGAAGCGAAGAAATTCCCATCACCGCGCAGTTTTCGCCGCAAGGCGTAAACGGAGCGGTAATGGGAATTTCTGAGCTGGAGCGGGCAACGAGGCTCGAACTCGCTACCTCCACCTTGGCAAGGTGGCGCTCTACCAGATGAGCTATGCCCGCGAGGACAAGAAGTATTTTAGCAGAATTTTCCCCCCTTGTCAAGGCTCTTTCTCAAAAAAATTCTCCGATTGTTCTTCCTGGGGCGGCTGGTCCGATTCACCCGGCGATTCTTCCGGCGCCCCTATAGGTTTTTCTGGCAGCTGCTCCGGCACGGCGGGATTTTGCAAAACAGCCTCCCCTCCAAAAGCGCCGTCCTCTGAAGCGTTTCCCTCCGTCTGGACAGCAGCCTCGCCTTCCGGCGTAGCTTTAGTCGAGTTCTCTGCTACGATGCCGCCGGACTCCTCATTGCCCTCGATTATCTCCGGCAGCTCTGGCGGGTCCAGAAGAAATTCCACCAGGCCGGGATTCTCCCCGCTGGGATAGCAGTTTACCACCCAGGCCGGAGACTCCGTCAGATCCCGCTCCTCCCGGAGCTGGGCCATGGCGTCCGCCACCCGGGCCTGGCCGTCTTCACCCCAGTAGCCCATCCGGACCGCCAGCTCGGTCTTCCCGGCGTCCAGGGCGTCCGCCAAGAGGCTGTAAACCGCCTCGGGGCTGGTGGCGTTTACCACTGCCTGAAGCTGCTCTAAAGTCCGGCGGTAGCTGATGCGGACCGCAACCTCGTAATAGCCCCGCTGGGCGTGGCTGGAAGCCGTAATATACTCTACAGCATAGGCGCCCATAGGGGTCTCCTGTTGAATCTCCGTGGTAGCCTGTTCCAGAGTGTCCGCTACGGTGAGATCACTGTCAAAATTGTACAGCCGAAGGGTCGCCGTCTCCCGGTGCTGGCCAATCAGCAGCAGCAGGTCGTTTACCACATCCTGATGGGTCTCTGCCCGGAGGGTCCCGGCGGCCTCGCTCTCCCAGAACTTGCTGCTGTGAGGCTCGGCGGTGGAGTAGGTCCGCTCCAGCAGCGGGGCGCAGCCCGCCAGCAGCCCCAGTGCCAGCAGCAAAGCGCTGATTTTCCGTCCCACAGGCGACCCCCCTTTCATGCAAAGCCCCCTAACAGTTCAGCCCTTTGACCATAAAGCGATCATTCAGCACCTCATAGCCAAACGGCGCGTAAAGCCCATGGGCATCCCGGGTGATCAGCATTCCCCGGAGGCCCTGATACATGGGCTGGGACTCAATGTAGGAGACCAACGCTGTTCCAAGGCCCTGCCCCCGGTGGGTGGCATCGATGACGACGTCGCAGAGATAATAGGTGGTGGAAAAATCGGAGATCACCCGGGCAAAGCCCACCAGAGTCCGATCCTCCTTCCAGATCACGCCGTAGCAGCGGGAGTTCCGCATAGAGGAAGCCACCTGCTCCCGGGAGCGATCGGCGGCCCAGCAGGTCTGCTTCAAAAGACGCATGACCTCCGGCAGGATCATGCCCTCCGAGCCGTCGATGATTTTGTAAGCCGGGTTTTCCATGTCTTCTCTCCTTCCCAAGACGGGACTCACAGCCCCAGCTCCGCGTCCACCAGCAGCACCTCGGCCTCCATGCCCAGCATGGGACCCCACAAAGTCACCAGACCCCGGCAGATTCTCTCCGGGCTTTTGCAGTCGTAACAGCGGTCGCACTTCACCGCGCAGGGAGTTTTCTTCCCCAGCTGCCGGGCGCGCTGGGGAGCGGCGACGTTCCTGGCCCGCCAGACGGCTTGGTCATAGGTGGGAACCAGCTTGTTCCGGCCGATGACAAAATAGACCTTCTCATGCCCGAACAGCGTAGCAGCGGCCCGATTGCCCGCGCCGTCGATGTTTACCAGCTCCCCGGTCTCTGCCAGGGCATTGACGGAGGTCAGATACACATCCGTCCCCATCGCCTCCCGGCGGGCAGAAGCGGCGTCCTGCTTCCAATGCCAGATGACCCGGTTCCGCCGGACCAGACGATCATAAAGGCCCAGGGCGTCCAGCGTGGCGGAGCCGCCAAAGCCGATGGCCTTTCCCTCCAGGGCGGCGTCCAGATAATCCGCCGCCTCCTTCCCGCTGGAAAAGACTCGAACGGAATAGCCCCGACCCTCCAGGTTCCGTTTGACGGTATCAAAATTTGTCATTGCGCCTCTCTCCTTTTTATTCAAGGTTCTCCGTCCAGCAATCCCAGCTGCCGCTCCTCGGTGTCCTCCTGCCGCAGCAGCGCCCCCACCGCGGGAAGCGCCCGGACCCGGTAGCGGCTTTGCTGGGCAATGGCGGTCTCCTCCAGGGGACGGACCGCGTCCAGATGGTACTTGGGCTTCAGGGTCATCACCGCCACGCCCTGAGTGGAGCGGGTGGTCTTGGGCGCGAGCAGGGCGGTGTGAAAGATCAGGCAGCGAGGTTCCGTGGAGTAAACCGCCAGCTCCCGCTCCTGGTCCACCCGGAGGATAGCCCGAAGGGGCGACTTGTCGGAATAGGCCCCGGTGAGCTTGCGCCGGTTGGAGGAAGTCTGGTACGCCTTGAGTTCCACCCGTGCAGCCTTGCCGTTTTCGAAGAAGAAAACAAGGCCGCCGGAATAATCCTCCGGGAGGACCATAAAGATGACACCCTCCCCGGCATCCATGCCCAGCTTTGCCGGCAGGTAGTCCCCCAGGACGCTGGCCTTGGCGTCGTCAAACTCGCCGAGGCGGGTCTTGTAGACTTGACACCGGTCGGTGAAGAACATGACCTCGGCGTTGCTGTGGGTCTCGAAGGTCTGGCGGGGGCCGTCCCCTTCCTTGTACTTTTGCGCGCCGCTCATGCGGAGGCTTTGGGGGGTGATTTTCTTAAAGTAGCCCTCCCTGGAGAGGAAGACGTGGACGGGATACTCCTCCGGCCCTTCCTCCTCGCCGGGGTCGGGCAGCTCGTGGGCATAGACAATCGAGGTGCGGCGGGGTTCGCCGTACTTCTTCGCCGTGTCCTTCAGCTCCTCCAGGAGGATCTTCTTCACCCGGCGGGGGTCTTGCAGGATATCCTCCAGATCGTCGATCTCCTCCTGAAGGGCGTCGGTCTCCCGGACCCGTTTCAGAATGTATTCCTGGTTGATGTTCCGGAGCCGGATCTCCGCCACGAACTCCGCCTGGACCTGGTCGATGCCAAAGCCGATCATCAGGTTGGGGACCACCTCGGCCTCCTCCCGGGTCTCCCGTATGATCCGAATGGCCTTGTCGATGTCCAGCAAAATGCGCTTGAGGCCCTTGAGGAGGTGGAGCTTCTCCTTCCGCTTCCCCAGGACGAAGAACACCCGCCGCCGGATGGACTCCGTGCGCCAGGCGGTCCACTCCTCCAGAATCTGCCGGACCCCCAGGACCCGGGGCTGCCCGGCGATGAGGACGTTGAAGTTGCAGGAAAAGGTGTCCTCCAGGGGCGTCTGACGGAAGAGGCGGGCCATGAGCTTGTCCGGGTCCGCTCCCCGCTTGAGGTCGACGGTGAGCTTAAGGCCGGAGAGGTCCGTCTCATCCCGCATGTCGGCGATCTCCTTGGCCTTGCCGGTCTTGATCAGCTCCGCCACCTTGTCCAAAATGGCCTCGGTGGAGGTGGAGTAGGGAATCTCCGTAATCTCAATGAGGTTTTCCTCCCGGACGAAGCGCCACTTGGCCCGGACCTTCACGCTGCCCCGGCCGGTCTCGTAGAGGCCCCGGAGGGCGTCCCGGTCGCAGATCAGCTCCCCCCCGGTGGGAAAGTCCGGGGCCAGCAGGGTTTCCATCAGATCGCAGCCCGGGTTTTTCAGGTAGGCGGCGGTGGTGTCGCAGACCTCCTTGAGGTTGAAGCCGCAGAACTGGGAGGCCATGCCCACGGCGATGCCGGTGTTGGCGGAAACCAGGATGTTCGGGAAGGTAGTGGGCAGCAGGGCGGGTTCCTTCATGGTGTTGTCGTAGTTGTCCACGAAGTCCACCGTGTCGCTGTCAATGTCCCGGAACAGCTCCTGGCAGATGGGGGTCAGCTTGGCCTCGGTGTAGCGGGGGGCGGCGCAGGACATGTCCCGGGAGAAGTGCTTGCCGAAGTTGCCCTTGGAGTCCACGAAGGGGGTGAGCAGGGCGCCGTAGCCCCGGCTGAGGCGGACCATGGTGTCGTAGATGGCGGCGTCGCCGTGGGGGTTGAGGCGCATGGTCTGGCCCACGATGTTGGCGGACTTGGTCCTGGCCCCGGTGAGCAGGCCCATTTTGTACATGGTGTAGAGAAGCTTGCGGTGGGCGGGCTTGAAGCCGTCGATCTCCGGGATAGCCCGGGAGAGGATGACCGACATGGCGTAGGGCATGAAATTGGTCTCCAGGGTCTCGGTGATGGACTGCTCCACCACGGCGGCATGAAGACCCAGGACATTGGGGTTTGCGCCCTTCGTCTTGCCGCCCTGAGGCGTTTTCTTCTTTGGCATAGTGCTTCCTCTTGCTATTTATTTACTTCTGGACGCTCCGTCCGGCCAAGGAGATAATCCACGGAGCAATCCAAATAGTCTGCAATTAGAACAGGGTTCCCGGATGACACTTTCGATGAGGGTGTTTCCCGCCATTTGCTGAACAAACTCTCGGAAATGCCGGTGACCTTTGCTAGTTTGTATCCCGTAATTTTACGTTCTTCCATGATGCGCAAGATGCGCTCGGTGTGTTCCACGATGAGTCCTCCAATTTTAATGTAACAGATTACATGAGGGTTTTCATGCTTTCTATTGGGTGCGTGAAAACACTCTCGTATAATAGAACCCATCAGGATTCAAGGAGGGAACGCCATGAACGAAACCTACGAATGGCTCTATGACCATTACGTCCTGCCGCTGCTGAGTGCGGAGAAAGACAGCGAAGAACTGCTGGAGGAGCTGCTTGCCCGCGCGGCCCCGGAAGAACGGATGCGGTTGCGGGACCGCGTGGACAGCTTGCTGCTTCTGTGGGGGACGGAGGCCTTCGCGGTGGGGCTGCAGCTGGGACTGCGCCTGATGGCGGGCCAGCGGGCGCAGGGGCTGGCGATTTCCTAGAATTTTACGCGCCCGCAATGGACTCCGGCTTGTACTTCTGCCCGAAGGGCGTGACGGCCAGGCCGCCCCGGCCGGTCTCCCGGAGACTGGGGGGCAGGGACTGGCCCACCCGGCGCATGGCGTCCAGCACCTGGTCGGGGGGCACCCGGCTCTCAATGCCTGCCAGGGCCATCTGGGCCGCGGACAGGGCGTCCATGGCGCCGATGACATTGCGCTTCACGCAGGGGACCTCCACCAGACCCCCCACCGGATCGCAGACCAGGCCCAGAAGGTTTTTCATGGCCATGGCGCAGGCGTGGGCCATCTGCTCCGGCGTGCCGCCCTGGAGGAACACCAGGGCCGGGGCCGCCATGGCGGCGGCGGAGCCAATCTCCGCCTGGCAGCCGCCCTCCGCCCCGGCGATGCAGGCCCGCTCGGCGATGACCATGCCGAAGCCGGAGGCGATGTAGAGGGCCTGGACCAGCGCCTCGTCGCTGAGGCCAAAGCGCCGCTTGCACGGCAGCAGCACCGCCGGCAGTACGCCGCAGGCCCCCGCCGTGGGGGCGGCCACGATGCGCTTCATGCACGCGTTGCACTCGCCCATGCGCAGCGCGCCGGCAATAACCTCGGAGAAGAAGGCGCCGCAGAGGCTGTTGTCGCCGCTCTCCCGGCCGTAGCGGGTCATCCGGCCGCCGTCGCCGCCGGTGAGGCCGCTGTTGGAGCGGTCGTCCTCGCAATAGCCCGCGTCGGCCTGGACCATGGCCTCCAGCAGGCCGGACATCTTCTGCCAGGATGCCTCCCGGCTGATCCCCTGCTGATGGCAGTCGGAGGATTGAATGTTCTCCCACAGGGACAGACCCTGTTCCGCCGTGTCCTGGAGCATTTGCTCGATGGATTGAAAGTCGATCATACCGTCTCCTCCTGTCCTTCGGGAATGTAAGAAGTCACTCTCTGGATGCCCGGCAGGGCGCGGATCTCCTCCACCACGTTGGTCGGAACGGCCTTGTCGCACTCAATGACCATCACGGCCTGGCCGCCCCGGCTTCCCCGGTTGAGCTGGAGGGTGGCCACGTTCACCCCGGTGCTGGCCAGGATGATGGTGACATGGCTGACGCAGCCGGGCCGGTCGGTGTTGTGGATGACCAGGGTGGGCAGCTCGCCGCTGAAGGTGCACTCCATCCCGTCCACCTCAAAGACCCGGACCCTTCCGCCGCCCAGGGAGGCGCCGCCCATTTCCATGTGCCGCCCGGTCTTTCCGGTGGCGCGGATGAGGACGCTGTTGGGGTGGGCGTCCCGGAGGGAGCAGGTGTCAAAGGAGAAGCGCAGCCCCCGCTCCTCCGCCAGGCGGAAGCTGTCGGGAAGGCGGGGGTCGTCCGGCGTCAGTCCCAGAAGGCCGGCGATGAGGGCCTGATGGGTGCCGTGGCCCTTCCCGGTGGAGGCGAAGGAGCCGTGGAGCAGCAGCTCCGCCTCCACCGGCTCCTCTCCCAGCAGCGACCGGGCCACCCGCCCGATCCGGGCGGCTCCCGCCGTATGGGAGCTGGAGGGACCCACCATGATGGGACCCATGATGTCAAACAGGTTCATACAGCATGTCCTCCATATTTTATAATCAAGGCCGGGGGCGCGGCTCCTTCGCGCCGGTCCCCCAGGTGTCGCCCGGCCCTGTTTCCCCTCAGGAGATGTCCGCCATTTCCAGGTATTTGTATCCGTTTTCGGCAATGTGGTCCTTCCGCCCCTGGAGGTTGTCCCCCAGCAGCAAGTCGAAGACCGCCGCCGTGCGCGCGGCGTCCTCCGGCATCACCCGGATGAGCCGCCGGGTCTCGGGGTTCATGGTGGTCAGCCACATCATGTCCGGGTCGTTTTCGCCCAGGCCCTTGGAGCGGTCGATCTTGTACTTCTTTCCCTCCAGATCCCGGAGGATCTCGTTTTTCTCCTTGTCGGAGTAGGCGAACCAGGTCTTTTCTCCGCAGTTGATCTCAAAAAGAGGCGTCTCCGCGATGTAGACGCGCCCCTCCCGGATCAGGGTGGGGGTCAGCCGGTAGAGCATGGTCAAAACCAGGGTCCGGATCTGGAAGCCATCCACGTCGCCGTCGGTGCAGATGACCACCTTGTTCCAGCGGAGGTTCCCCAGGTCAAAGGAGGACACGTCCTTGACGTGCTTGTTCTGGACCTCCACGCCGCAGCCCAGGACCTTGATGAGGTCCGTAATAATCTCGCTTTTGAAGATCCGGGCGTAATCCGCCTTCAGACAGTTCAGGATCTTGCCCCGGATGGGCATAATACCCTGGTATTCCGAGTCCCGGGCCAGCTTCACGCTGCCGAGGGCGCTGTCGCCCTCCACAATGTAGATCTCCCGGCGGCCCGGGTCTTTGGTCCGGCAGTCCACGAATTTTTGCACCCGGTTGGCGATGTCCACGCTGCCGGAGAGCTTTTTCTTGATATTCAGCCGGGCCTCTTCGGCCTTCTCCCGGCTGCGCTTGTTCAGCAGCACCTGCTCGGCGATCTTCTCCGCGTCAAAGTGGTTCTCGATGAAATAGATCTCCAGGTTGGAGCGGAGGAACTCCGTCATGGCCTCCTGGACGAACTTATTCGTGATGGCCTTTTTGGTCTGGTTTTCATAGCTGGTCTGGGTGGAGAAGTTGCTGGTGACCAGAATCAGGCAGTCCTCCACGTCCGCCCAGGTGACCTTGCTCTCATTCTTCTGATACTTCCCCTGCTCTCGGAGATACTTGTCCACGGCGGAGACGAAGGCGGATCGGGCGGCCTTTTCGGGGCTTCCGCCGTGCTCGAGCCAGCTGGAATTGTGGTAGTGCTCCACCACGCAAACCTTGTTGGAAAAGCAGAACGCCGCGGACAGCTTGACCTTGTACTCGGGCTTGTCTGCCCGGTCCCGGCCCCGCTTCTCCGCCTGCCAGAAGGCGGGGGAGGTCAGGCTCCCCTCCCCGGCGATCTCGGCCACGTAGTCGGCGATGCCGTTTTCATAGAAGAAGTCTTCCTCCTCAAACCGGCCGGCCTCCACCTCGTTGCGGAAGTGGAACGTGATCCCGGCGTTGACCACGGCCTGGCGGCGCATGACGTCGGCGAAATAGTCCGCCGGGATGGCGATGTCGGTGAACACGTCCAGATCCGGCAGCCACCGGGTCCGGGTGCCGGTTTTCTTGGCCTGGGACTTGGGCAGAGGCGTCTTCTCCAGCTCCCCGGCGATTTCCCCCCGCTCAAAGCGGAGGCGGTATTCAAATCCGTCCCGCCAGACAGTGACATCCATATAGCGGGAGGCGTATTGGGTGGCGCAGGAACCCAAACCGTTGAGGCCCAAGGAATATTCATAATTGTCGCCGGAGGCGTTGTCGTACTTGCCGCCGGCGTAAAGCTCGCAGAAAACCAGCTCCCAGTTCCACCGCTGCTCCTTTTCGTTCCAGTCCACGGGGCAGCCCCGGCCGGCGTCCTCCACCTCCACGCTGTGATCCAAAAAGCGGGTGACGGTGATGGACTTGCCGTGGCCCTCCCGGGCCTCATCAATGGAGTTGGAAAGAATCTCAAACACCGCATGCTCGCATCCATCCAGCCCGTCGGAGCCAAAAATGACGCCGGGCCGCTTCCGGACCCGGTCCGCGCCCTTTAAGGCGGAGATGCTGTCGTTGCCGTAATCCTGCTTTTTCGCCATAGTTCCTCCCAAACCGGCGCAGTCCGCCGGGAATCGATCGTTCAAGCGGCGGGCGCGGGACTCTAGAAGGAAACTCCCCGCCGCGGCTGCGCTCTGTGTTTTCCTCAGTATAGCATAAAAAGGCCCCTGGTTCAAGCTTTTCCCGCCGCGGGACTTTTCCCGCCCTTTCCCGTCCTGTCTGGCGGTTTTTCGGAAAAATGTTACTTTTGTTACTTTTTTCATAATGCTCCCGCCACCCTGGGAACCCCTTCCGGGGACAGAGTTTTTCACATTATCCACAGAGTTTTCAACACTGTTATGTTAACTTCCCATTCGCCGAAAAAATACCCCTTCCAGCGGCCTGACAGGCAGTGCCTGCCGGGGGTCAAAAAAAGCGGGCCTTTTTTCCGGTTATAGGTTGACAAATCCGAGGGAATCCTGTATGATAACAGCATACGTAGTATTTAAAACTACATTACGGGGTGTTTTGTATGACTTGTAGTATTGTAAGCGACAGCAGCTGTGACCTGCGGATGAACGGCTTTGAGGGAGGGAGTGTGCTCTTTGAGACCGTGCCCCTGCGCCTACAGGTGGGAGAGCGGGAGTTTCTGGATAACGATGAGCTGGAGATCCCTCAGCTCCTGCGGGCCATGGCGGGGGAAAAGGCCGCCTCCTCCACGGCCTGCCCCTCCCCCGCCGCCTTTGCCAAGGCGTTTGAAAAGGGGGATCGGATTGTCTGCGTCACCATCTCCTCCAATCTCTCCGGGACCTATAACGCGGCGATGCTGGGCCGGGAGATGATCCTGGAGGAGCACCCGGAAAAGGAGATCTGCGTCATCGATTCCAAAGCCACCGCCGGGGCGATGATCCTGCTGATCCGGCGGGCAAAGGCGCTGCTGGAGGCGGGCGGGAGCTTTGAGGAGATCTGCGCCCAGCTGCGGCTGTACCAGGCGGCGCTGCGGACCTGTTTTACCCTGGAGAGCTTTGACAACCTGATCAAAAACGGGCGTATGCGCCCCCTGGTGGGAACGCTGCTCCACTCCCTGGGCATTCACGTCATCGCCGACGCCACGCCCCAGGGGACGATTCGGGTGGCGGGCAAGGCCCGGGGGGAACTGAAGACCTGCCAGGCCATCACAGCGCTGATGCGGGAGAGCAAGGACTGTACCGGGGCGGAGGTCATCCTCTGCCACTGCGAGAACCTGCCCGGGGCGTTGAAGCTTAAGGAGCAGATTTTGAAGGACCTGCCGGTAAAGAGCGTGGAGCTGTTCCCCTGCCGGGGACTGACCAGCTTTTACGCCATGGAAAAAGGGTTGATTGTCGGGTATTGAGGCGTGCGGACAGCGCCTTTTGACGCAGAAAGGCTCCCCCGCAAGGGGGAGCCTTTTCGTGCCCTCAGCCGAAGTCGTGCCGCATCCCCGCGCCGATGCCCGGGCCTTCATAGACCTCCACGATCCGCTCAATCCGATGGAAGCACGCCGGGTTGTCCAGGGAGTCGTCGTCCAAAATCTTTCGAATGTCCTCTAGGGCGCGGCAGGCGGCGTTGTTCACCAGCTCCACCGCCATGTTTTCAGGTCCTCTTTTGACAAGCCCGCTTTTTCAAGCAGGTGATGAATGTAAATATGACGCAGCGGCTGGTCAGCCGTATCGAACACAGTCTCCGTATTGTCACCGATTATGAATTGGCCTGTTTTTGCCGCGCCCTGGGGGTGACGGAGCGGGAAATGCTGTCGGATTTCTACGAACAATATCCGGAATGACCGGAAAACGGCCCCGCCAAGCTGGCGGGGCCGTTCGTTTTTATTCGGACTCAGAACTGGGGCAGCTTTGCCACTGCCGCCGCGCAGCGGGGGCACAGGGTGGGATGGGCCGCGTCCCGGCCCACCTCGGGCAGCACCTTCCAGCACCGCTCGCACTTGCCGCCCTGGGCGGCGGATACCTCCACCGCCAGCTCCCCGCCGGTTTTCACGCTGGCCTGGGAGACAATCAGAAGATCCGCCAGATCGGCCCGCCCGGCAAGCCAGGCGTCCTCCTCCGGAACGGTCAGGGCTACCGCCGCCTCCAGGCTTTTGCCGATCTTTTTCTCATTCCGGGCGGCTTCCAGGGCGCTGTTCACCCTGTCCCGCAGCCCCTCGATGACGGCCCAGCGCTCCATGGCCGCGCCGTCTAATGCGTAGTCCGCAAAAGGCTGATGCATGTCGTTAAAGAGCACGTTCCGCCCGTCGTCCTCCGCCCGGTGGGCCATGGCCTGCCAAATCTCGTCACAGGTGAAGCAGAGGACGGGGGCCATAATCCGGGTCATGGCGTCCAGAATCAGGAACAGGGCGGTCTGGGCGCTGCGGCGGGCAGGGCCGTCCTTCTCGTCGCAGTACAGCCGGTCCTTGATCACGTCCAGGTAGAAGTTGGACATGTCCACCACGCAGAAATCGTTGACTGCGTGGGTGACGGCCAGGAACTCATACTCGTTATAGGCGGCGAAGCACCTCTCCATCAGCGCGTTGAGCTTTGTCACAGCCCAACGGTCCAGCTCTTCCATCCCGGCGGGGGCGGTGAGATGGTTGGGATCGAAGCCGTTGAGATTCCCCAGGCAGTAGCGGGCGGTATTGCGAAACTTAAGATAATTCTGGCTCAGCTGCTTGAAGATCTCATGGGAGCAGCGGACATCGGCGTGGTAGTCGGTGTTCGCCGCCCAGAGGCGCAGAAGGTCCGCGCCGTATTTGTCGATGACCTCGGCAGGGTCCATGCCGTTGCCGAGAGACTTATGCATAGCCTTGCCCTCGCCGTCCACGGTCCAGCCGTGAGTGACGCACTCTTTAAACGGCGCGCCTTTGCCAAAGGCGCCCACAGCGGTGAGCAGGGAGCTTTGGAACCAGCCGCGGTATTGGTCCAAACCCTCCATATACATGGTGGCAGGCCAGAAGCCCTGGTCCCGCTTCATGGCGGCGTAGTGGGTGGAGCCGGAGTCGAACCAGCCGTCCAGAGTGTCGGTCTCCTTGTCAAAGCCGGCTTTGGAGCCGCAGTGGGGGCAGGCGAAGCCGGCGGGCAGGATTTCGGCGGCCTCCTTGGCGAACCATGCGTTGGACCCCTCCTTGGCAAAGAGGCCGGAGATGGCGGCGATGGTCTCGTCGGTGACGACGGGGCGGCCGCAGTCCTGGCAGTAGACCACAGGGATGGGCAGGCCCCAGCGGCGCTGGCGGCTGATGCACCAGTCGGAGCGTTCCCGGATCATGGACTTCATGCGGTCGATGCCCCACTTGGGAACCCAACGGACGTCGTCTGCGGCGGCGCAGGCCTCGTCCTTGAAGGAGTCCACGGAGCAGAACCACTGGGGCGTGACCCGGAAGATGATGGGGGTCTGGCAGCGCCAGCAATGGGGATAGCTGTGGACGATGTCCTCGGAGGCGAAGAGCGCGCCGCTGTCCTTCATATCCTGGAGGATGACGGGGTTGGACTCGTCAGTGGTCATGCCGGCGTACTTCCCGGCGTAGTCGGTGTGCTTGCCCTGGTCGTCCACAGGGACGACCACTTCAATGTTGTACTTCAGGCAGGAGTTGTAGTCGTCCGCGCCGAAGCCGGGGGCGGTGTGGACGCAGCCGGTACCGGAGTCCATGGTGACGTAGTCGGCTAGGATCAGCTGGCTGGTCTTGTCCATAAAGGGATGCCGGGCCAGCATATTTTCGTAGAACGCGCCGGGGTGGGTCTCGACGATCTCAAACTGGTCGTAGCCGCCGATGCCCATGACCTTTTCCGCCAGGGCCTCGGCAAGGATGAAGAGGTCGCCGGAGGGGACCCGCACCAGGGCATAGGACTCCTCGGGGTGCATGGCGATGGCCAGGTTGCCGGGGAGGGTCCAGATGGTGGTGGTCCAGATCAGGAAGGACATCCGGCTCTTGTCATAGGCGGAGAGCTTCCCCTGGTCGTCGTACATGGGGAACTTGACATAGACGGTGGTGCAGGGGTCGTCCTTGTACTCGATCTCAGCCTCGGCCAGGGCGGTTTCGTCGTGGGGGCACCAGTATACGGGCTTGGAACCCTTATAAATATAGCCCTTCTTGTACATCTCGCCAAAGACCTTCACCTCCTCGGCCTCAAAGCCGGGGTCCATGGTGAGGTAGGGGTGCTCCCAATCGCCCACAACGCCGATGCGCTTAAAGGACTCCCGCTGGACGTCCACGTAGTGGGCGGCGAAGTCGTGGCAGGCGGAGCGGAACTCGGGGATGCTCATGGCCTTGTGGTCCAGCTTGTTTTGCTTGATGATGGCGGACTCGATGGGCATGCCGTGGTTGTCCCAGCCGGGGATATAGGGGGTGTAATAGCCCCGCATAGCATAGGAGCGGGTGATGATGTCCTTGATGGCCTTGTTCATGGCGGTGCCCATGTGGATGGAGCCGTTGGAGAACGGGGGGCCGTCGTGAAGGTTGAACAGGGGCTTGCCCTCGTTCTTTTTGAGAAGCTCGTGGTAGACGTCCTCGGCCTCCCAGCGCTTGAGCATTTCCGGCTCCCGCTTGGGCAGCCCCGCCCGCATGGGGAAGTCCGTCTTGGGGAGCTGGATGGTTTTGTTGTAATCCATTGGTGAATCCTCCTTGTACTATAAACTAAAATTTTAACAGATTGTAATCATGCGTTCCGGCTCCAGCCGGGGGAAGGAAAGAAAGGGATCCGGCTGAGCCGGATGCCGGCATAAGAGCTTTTCCATGCAGGCCACGTGGGCGTTCAGATTGAAGACGTTCTGCGCCAGGAAAACGGCCTCCAGCGCCCCATACAGGCGCCTGCCGAGACCCAGGCCCCGTCTGTCCCGCCGGATATAGATGCTGCTTTTTGCCGAGTGAGCGTAAGCGGCCCGGTCCTCAAAGGGAGCGGCATAAGCGTACCCGGCGATTTCCCCCTCCGCCTCGGCCACGAGGTAAGGGTGCGTGTGCAAAACCGCCTCCACCCGCCCCCCGGAACTCCTCCAGCGATGGGACTTCGTATTCAAAGGTGATGGCCGTCTCCCGGACATAGGGGGCGTAGATATCCAGCAGGGCCGCCGCATCCTCCGGCAAGGCGGGCCGGATGGCAACGCCGGACAGTTTCGTAAAATCCCCTCCTTTTTGCCGCAAAACCAAAAACGCGCCCCGTCTCCCCCAAGAGACAGGGCGCGCCATGCGCTCTGCGATACCACTCTTTTTGCCGCTCCCTTACGGGAGACGGCCCCTCACAGCCCGCTGCCACGGGCCGGCGGAGTAACGCCCGCCAAACGTCCTTGCCTACTCGCGTCGTCTTTCAGCAGGAAGCTCCGAGGTGATTTTCACCGCCTCTCCCCCGCCGCCTCGCACCATCCGGCGGCTCTCTGAGGGGGAACGAGAGGGTTACTCGTCCTCATCAACGCTCAAATGTTCAGTTGCTCCCTATGATATCACGTTTTTCCTGTTTGTCAACCGTCTGGAATGACTTTTTTCCTGGTTTTATTGGTAACGGTATCGTTGGGCGGTGTAGCCGTCCAGACAGCTTTGAAACAGCTCGTAGCTGTAAAACTCCAGAAGCTGGCAGCCCGGGGCCTCGTGAAAGGAGACCAGCCGCCGCTGGGTGTCCACCCAAATGCGCCAGACCTGGCGCTGAGGTTTCTTTTTGTGAGCCAAGGCGATTCCCCCATCCCGTAAAGTCCTCTTCATTTTATGCGATTTTTGCATAAAAATCAATATGCAATTTTCGCATATCCTAGAATGGGAACGATTTTAAAGGAGGGGGCGGAAGAACATGTACCGGCGGCTGCGGGATTTGCGGGAGGACAGGGATTTGGCGCAGCGGGTCCTGGCGGAGCTGCTCCATGTCTCCCAGGCCACGTATTCCCGCTATGAGAGCGGAGGGCTGGACGTGCCCAGCGGGGCATTGATCGCCCTGGCGAAGTTCTACGAGACCAGCATCGACTACCTGGTAGGCCTGTCGGACGACCCGCGGCCCCACCGCTGAAATAGCGCGCAAGAGCGCGGTCCTGCCTGTGGGACGAAAAAGGGAGGCCCCGTTGAGCGGGGCCTCCCCGAATGCGCCGTTCCCGGCAGGGCAGAAGCTTAAGCCTTGCAGCAGCCGCAGGGGATGGGACCCTCCGCGCAAGAGATCGTCGGCTCGCCGCTGCTCAGGCTGACGCCATAGCGCACCGGCATGGTGACGCAAATCTGCTGGGTCAGAGTGATGGTGCAGCTGGTTCCGCAGGGATCGGTGACGCAGCTGACAGACGGCGCCCCCTGACAGGCTACGGTGACGGTTCCCACCGAGGCGGTGGGCTGCAGGATCACCGGGGCGGTGACGTCTACGCACTGTGTAGTAATTTTATTGCAGCCGTTGTTGGCAAGCGCTCCGTCTTCCCCCATGCAGGGGAGGATCGCATCATGCTCGTAGGCTTCATTGATACGCAAAACGAATCCCTCGTTTCCTATGGATTGTACCCGCTTAGAGTACTTGCTCCATACTATGCAGGGGATCTGAATTTGGTTTTTTCAAAATCCGGCTTTCGTTTTCCGGCAGGCCGTGCTATACTAGAACTGCCTTCCGATTTCCTTGCAAATGGCTGCGGCAGCGCATGGTGCAGGCCGCGCAGGGGACTCCGCCTTTTTTGCCGTGAACCCGGGAAGCGGCTATAAACAGAAGATGAATCCGGGAAAGGACAGGCAGAATGGACGAAAAACAGGAACAAAAATTTCACGAAATGACGGAGACTCCGGTGAGCCGGTTGATCTGCCGGCTGGCCCTGCCCTGCATCATCAGTATGCTGGTGACCTCCTTTTACAACATGGCGGACACCTTCTTTGTGGGTATGCTGAAGAGCAACAGCGCCACGGGAGCGGTAGGGGTGGTGTTTTCCCTCATGGCGATTATCCAGGCGGTGGGCTTCTTTTTCGGCCACGGCAGCGGGAACTATATCTCCCGGGAGCTGGGAAAGCAGAACTATGTGGAGGCGGCGAACATGGCGGCCACGGGCTTTTTCTCCGCATTGGCGGCGGGGGCGGCCATCTGCGCCCTGGGCCAGGTTTTCCTGGAACCCCTGGCGATGCTCCTGGGTTCCACGGCCACCATCCTCCCCTATACCAAAGCGTATCTCCGGGTAATTCTCCTGGGAGCGCCTTGGATGACCTCCTCCCTGGTGCTGAACAACCAGCTTCGCTACCAAGGCAGCGCGGCCTATGCCATGGTGGGCATCGCCAGCGGCGCGGTGCTGAATATAGTCCTGGATCCCCTGCTGATCTTCTCCCTGGGCCTGGGGGTGGCGGGAGCGGCCTGGGCCACCATCATCAGCCAGTTCGTCAGCTTCTGCCTGCTGTTGGCAGGCACGGCCAGGGGCGGCAACCTCCGCATCCGCCTCTCGAACCTCCAGCTCAAGCTGTCTTACGGTGTGCAGATTGTCCGGGGGGGTCTGCCCTCCCTGGCCCGGCAGGGCCTGGCCAGCGTGGCCACCATCTGCCTTAACCGGGCTGCGGGGCCTTACGGCGACGCGGCCATTGCCGCCATGGGCGTGGTGCAGCGGATCACGATGTTCGGCGGCTCGGCCATGATTGGCTTCGGCCAGGGGTTCCAGCCCGTGTGCGGCTTCAATTACGGCGCAAAGCTCTATCGCCGGGTTAAGGAGGGGTTCTGGTTCTGTGTGAAGACCTCCACGCTGTTTCTGCTGGCCATCAGCGCGTTGGGCTTTGCCTTTGCACCCCAGCTTATTGCCCTCTTCCGGGACGACCCGGAGGTCATCGCCTGCGGCGCTGCGGCGCTGCGGTTCCAGTGCGTGACGCTGTCGGCAATGAGCTGGACCACCATGAGCAACATGATGCTCCAGACCATCGGCAAGACGGCCTCCGCCACCTTTTTGGCCATGGCCCGGCAGGGGATTTTCTTCATCCCTCTGGTGTATGTCCTCTCCTCGTCCTTGGGACTTTTGGGGGTGGAGATGACCCAGGCGGTGTCGGACGTGCTGACGCTGCTGTGTGCGCTGGTGATCCAACAGCGGGCGCTGCGGGAATTAGACTGGCTGGAACGGGGAAAATCGGTGGAATAAAGCGAAGCGGCGTCCCCTGGGACGCCGCTTTTTCGTGCCGGAAAGGCAGGGTATGGTCATGGGTCCCGCTTGTAGGCCTTGATTTCCTGGTACAGCGCGTTGATGGTCAGCTTGGTAAACGCCAATTCGTCTTCCAGCGCTTTTACCCGCTTTTCAAGGGCGAGGTAGACGCTCAAGGCATCCGAGGGGGCGCGGTCATCCGGCAGGCCAGAGTTGCATTTCATTGGCATTCTCCTATTCGAAACCGTGTCGCTTCGGTCCGTTGTTTGTTTATCATAGTATCAATTTTGTAACTTGTCAAGTTATAAAATTGATGTTATGCGATATCGATAATTCACCTCCTGCCGGATACAATAAAGCAAGAGGTGAGGGAATGGAGAGCAGTCTGAAGGAACGGTACCGAAACTTGGGCCTGAATATCGCCTACTACCGGAAATTGCGGGGCCTGTCTCAGGAAAAGCTGGCGGAAAAGGCCGACATCAGCCGGACGCACATGAGCCGCGTCGAGACAGCGGACTGCGCCGTCTCCCTGGATGTGGTGTTTCACCTTGCTGACGCCCTGGGGGTGGAACCCTATAAGCTGTTTCAGAGTAAGGAATGACCGGATACCGGGGGAAAGCCCGGCATTCTGCGAAAATTTTGCCCCTCCGCGCCTTCACTTTTCAGATATTGTGCCGATATATTATAAAAGGGTAGTGGAATGAGGCGGGGAGGGATTGCCATGAGCGAGATGCAGGTTGGCCAGGCCGCTTCCTGGGAGGTTGCCGCAAAGGCCCGGGAGAAAGCGGATAGCGGACCGGACCTCTATGAGATGATGCGGGATGCCCGGGAGAAGGCCAGCGCCGTGCGGGAGAAGTTCCAGGAGCTAAAGCCCAAGCCCCGCTACGGCGACGCACCCATTGAGGCATATGCCCGCCTGGCCCGGGCTAAGCGCCCTGCAGAGGTGAGCGCCGCCGCTGGGTATGCCCGGCGGCAGATTGCCCGGTTGAAGGCCGCCAAACGGACGGACCCGGACAACGCCCAGCGGATTCAGGCCGCCATCGGCCAGCTGCAAAAAGCGGTCACCCGGGCGGGCAAAAAAAGCCGGGAGCTGGATCGGGAGAAAGTAGCCCAGGCCCGCCAGGCCAAGCTGGCTCAGGAAAAAAGAACCCGGGAAGCCCAGCGCCAGCGGCAGGAGCTTCGCCGGAAACAGGCCATGCGGATGATCCGGGAGTCCGGCTATATCCGGGAGGCGGAGGTTGATAACCGGATGCAGGCCCATCTTGCTGCCACTCGCATGGAGCTGCAAAAGCAGGCCCAGGATCTCTCTGCGGCCCTTCAGCCCTCGGCAGAGGCCGTGGCCCGGCAGTATGCCGCCAGCGGTGCGGAGACGGCGCCTGAGGCCGCTGCCATTGACGTTCAGGCCTAGGCTCCGCTGGAAAAGGGCAGGACGCCGCTGCGAAGATGTCCTTCCGCCGGGGGGCGCGGGTGCGCCTTGAAATCCCGCGGAACCTTTGCGGAAAGCTGCCATGCCGGACAAAGGGGTGTTCCTATTGCCGGGTATTCTGCCGGCTTCATGGAACCTTGAGGTCAGACCATCGGAAACGCACAGCCCCCGGTGAAAACCGGGGGCTGTGCGATTATGCTTCCGGGACCTCCCCGCTGCCCAGTCCCACAGCCAGGCCATTGACCTCCACACCGTCCCCGGCGGGGATGACCAGGCACTTCCGTCCGTCGAGGATGCGGGTCTCCACGAGGTAGCTGTACTCCGGGTCCACAGAGATGGTGACCTGTTCAGTTTTGATATCAAAATGCTTGCTGTCGATCAGGTTTTCCGGGTTCAGCGCGGCCCCGCCGAAGGACTGCCCGCACCGGTCCTGGAAGGCGGCGGCCCGCTCTTCCGGCACGCCGCACTCCCGGAGGATGCCGCCGATTTCGCCGGCGGAGAGAGCCAGGGGTTCTGCCTCCTTGTCCTCCTTGTGCCGCTCGATCCGCTCCAGCAGGCGGCCGTGGACGGCCTGGGCCACTTCGAGGCTATAGGCATCCTCCAGCGCTTCGGAGAGGGCGCCCTGGAAGGCTTCTCGCTGTTCGGCGGCGGACATGGGCGGCTCGGTTCGGAAGACGGCGTCGATGAACTCCTGATGGAGTTGATCGGCTTTGCGGGAGTAGAAGAGGGCGTTGTAAATGTTGGCGGCCCGGTCGTCGAAGGCGGGGAAGAGGAAACCCAGCTCCGGGGCGGAGACCACCTGCCCGGCGGCGCAGCTGTGAAACTCGTTTTCGCCGGGGAAATAGCCCAGCTCCATTTTGCAATTTTTCACCGGGCAGATGCTGCACAGGATGTAGGAAAAGACCTGGTCGGAGGCGTCGGCCTGAGCCTCGCCGTCGGCGCCCCGGTGAGGGACGTCATAGGCGTCGTGGGCCAGGAGGATGAGGTAGTTGCTCTCCCCCAGGTCCAAAGAGCCGATGACGGTGCGGTAAAAGGTCTCGCGGATGTCCCCGTCCCGCAGCTGAGACTCCCGCAGGGCGGAGAGGAGGCGGTGCTCGTCGCTGTCGGCCACCTGGGCGGTGGAGAAGACCACGTCGATGAGGTTCTTCCCCAGAGCGCCGGAGAGCGTTTTTTTCAGGAGGCTCAGGTATTTTTCCGCCTCCTCCTGGGGCATGTTCCCCAGAGATTCGTCCAGGTAGGAAATGATTTCCCGGCTTCCGCCGTTAACGTAGCAGCCGTAAATGCGGCTGACAGCGCTTTTTTCCGGGCGGAAGCGGCGGCGCAGCTCACCAAGCTCTTTCTGATTCATACGTACCTCGCTTTCCGGCGGGAACCGCCAGGGATATGTTGGGATTTGTCAAACATTCATTCTACTAGAAAGCAACTGGAAATGCAAGTGTGTTTTTTGGAGGGCTGCATTAGGAAAATATGGAGAGCATTCAGGAATTTTCCGCAAAGCAGCGGCCCGCCGGGCAAAAATCCCTGCCGGCCCGTGTTAGTACCCCGGCGGATTTTTTTGCTGCCTGCCGCATAGATTGGAGCAGCACGTGGGAGCAGCACGTGGAAGGAGGGACAAAATATGCGGAAGGCTGTATACATCTGGGGCCAGATGGAGAAGTACGCCAACTATCGCCGGGCCGTTGAGACGGCCGGAGGCCGGGCGTTTTTTGGCCGGGAGAGCACCGGGCAGGCGGAGCGGTGGGATGCGCTGCTCCTCCCTGGCGGCGGAGATCTGGAGCCATGGCGTTATGGGCAGGAGAACACCGCATCCCGGAATCTGGAGCCGGAGCGGGACGCGGCGGAGCTGGAGCTTTTGGCGGAGTTTACCGCTGCGGGAAAGCCGGTGCTGGGCATATGCCGGGGGCTTCAGGCAGTCAATGTGTTTTTTGGAGGCAGCCTGCTCCAGAATATCCCCGGACACAGCGCGCATGGGGGAGCGGACCGGCTTCACAGCGTGCGGACTGCGCCGTCCTCATTGGGGCGGCTTTTGGGAGAGCAGGCCCTAGTCAACAGCGCCCACCACCAGGCAGTGGATCGGCTGGGTTCTGGGCTTCAGGCGGTTCAGTGGGCTGGAGACGGCGTGGTGGAGGGGCTGTGCCACCGGCGGTTTCCCGTATGGGCGGTGCAGTGGCACCCGGAGCGCCTGGAAGCGTCCCCGGCGGGACGGATTTTGCTGGGAGGATTTCTGGAAATGGTCCCATGAGCCGCCCTGCTGGGCCGATCGAGTCCGTGGGGGCAGCGACAGGAGATTTTGCCGGGCGGTAGCGGGCTGCAGGAAAAATTTCCGGAAAAATCGGGAAAAACCGGCGCAGGGCGCTTGACAGCAGAAAACTTTCATGATATGATATCCAAGCTGATGATTTCCAGGGAGGGCTATGCAGGTGTAGCACAATGGTCAGGGCACCAGCCTTCCAAGCTGGGGATGCGAGTTCGATTCTCGTCACCTGCTCCATCCGAAATTTGCGCCAGTAGCTCAGCCGGATAGAGCAACTGCCTTCTAAGCAGTAGGCCAGGGGTTCGAGTCCCTTCTGGCGTGCCAGGCTCTCCTTTGGGCGTTCGTCAAAACTGACCGTTGATATGTGGTGGGTGTAGCTCAGTTGGTTAGAGCACCGGATTGTGGTTCCGGGTGTCGTGGGTTCGAGTCCCATCTCCCACCCCAAACGCAGGGGGATTGGGGTCACATCCCCAGTCCTCCTCCCAATCTAGGGGCGTAGCCAAGTGGTAAGGCAAGGGACTTTGTCTCCCTCATTCGCTGGTTCGAGTCCAGCCGTCCCTGCCACCGCTCAGAAATTCCCCTTACCGCTCCGTTTCCCGCCCGCAGGGCGGAAAACTACGCCGGACGGGAAATTTCTTCGCCCTTCGGCTGCGATTCGCTTCGCTGGATTCGCAGCCGAGATGAGTCCCCCGGCCTGCGGGCCGGGTATGTGACTGCGTTTCGTTTTTTTGTTGGCTTTTTTTCTTGTTCGCTTGGCATGATGAACTGAATTTGATCCGGTAGCTCAGCTGGCAGAGCAATTGCCTTTTAAGCAATGGGTCCGGGGTTCGAATCCCCGCCGGGTCACCAGCTCAGAAATTCCCCTTACCGCTCCGTTTCCCGCCCGCAGGGCGGAAAACTGCGCCGGACGGGGAATTTCTTCGCGTTCGGCCCCGACTCGCTCCGCTGGACTCGGGGCCGAAAAGAGATGCGGGGCGGGTGTTGGCGGTCTGGTACGTTGGAGTTTGACCGTGATGCAGCTTGGACTGTTTTTGTGGCAAAAGGCACTTGTCAAAAAGAAAAAACCGGTATATAATTCAAGGTCGGATGGTAGTGCGTGCGGTTCCCAAGAGAGACGGAAAGACCGCAAAGGACCGGTTTGGTTGAAAACCTCAGTAAATAAACGTTTACTTATATTTGCGCGAGAGACTGCCTGGTTTGAGCCGCTGCAAAAAGGAGTACGGATATGGAAAAAATACTGATAGTTGACGACAGCCCCTTGCAGGCGACTCAATTGAAAGCAATTTTAGAGGACGAATATGAAATTACCGTCACACAGTCGGCAGAAGATGGGTTTCGCCGTGCCAGCGGAGAGAATTGTTCGCTGATTCTGCTGGATGTCGTAATGCCGGGTATGGACGGCTTTACCCTGTTGAATAAATTGCAGGAGGAAATTATTACCCAAAGCGTCCCCGTTATTTTGATCACCAGCCTCTCAGACGCAGAAAACGAACAGCGCGGGCTGGTGCTGGGCGCAGTGGATTACATAACGAAGCCCTTTAATCCCCTAGTGGTAAAAGCGCGGGTTCACACGCATATCAAGCTATATCAATACCGCAGACAGGCTGAGCGGCAGTCCATGACCGACCAGCTCACCGGAATCGCCAACCGGCGGTGGTATGAACATTACAGCGTTACAAAGTGGAAAGAGGCGGCCCGGCTGCAAGTCCCCATTTCCATTTGTATGTTTGATATTGATCATTTCAAGGTGTATAACGATACCTTCGGACATCCTGCCGGAGACAAGGTAATTACCGCCATTGCCAAGACGGCGGCTTCTCATTTGCAGCGCAATACAGATTTTTTCGCCCGTTATGGAGGCGAGGAGTTCGTAGCGATTTCTCTGGGAGAGCCTTCCGACAAAATATTTGGGCATTTGAAAAAAATACGGCGGGCGGTGGAGGATCTTCGCATTCCCCACGAGGCGTCTGTGTCAAAGTGGGTTACGGTCAGCATGGGAGGCGTTACCGTCGTTCCTCCGGCGGAAAGTTCTTACGCATTTTACTTGAAAATTGCGGACACAATGTTGTATGATGCAAAGAAGCAGGGCCGAAACCGCGTTGTTTGGGCAGATGAACAAATGAGGCAGATGCTGGAAAAGGAGCAGCGTCCCTGACGGAAATTATTCCAGCAGGCAGATTGAAACAGGAGGAATATTGTGGGTATCTTCAATTTATTTGGCAAGCGGACAAAGGAACAGCCGCCCCAGGAAAATGATCGCGCAGGAGAGGCGGAAGAACTTGATATATACTCCGGTATACGGGTGGAGGTGACTACCCCTGAGGGCCGTCTGCTGTTTGTGGCAAAGCTGCTGGGCCTGCACGGGGATAAAGCGGAGCTGCATCAATATTCAGAAGCGGAAATTTCCTGGAACGAGGAGAGCGAACCGCTTCCAGTCAAGATTCGCGGATACAGCGATTATGAGAGAAAAGCGGTGCATTTGGAAGGTGTGATCACACCGGAACCAGATCATAAGTGGAAGGTGGAGAAACTGAAGGTATGCAAGGTTGGAAACGACCGTGCTTTTTTCCGCCTGATGACGAATCTGGACGCCACCGCCACCATGTTCAGCGGGCTGGAGATGGGGGAAAAGCCCTGTAAGCTGCTGAATATCAGCATTGGCGGGGCCAGCATTTCTTCGGCGTGCCGGTATCACATGGGCGACAAATTTTTGCTGAAAGTAAAGCTGCTGGAGGACCGTCCGGTATCAGCCATGTTTAGCCAGGTGGTGCGCGTGACGGAAAAAGAGAACGAGCCGTTTGAATATGGTTGTCAGTTTTTGGAGCTGACCGAGGACGATCAGGAGCAGATCACGCAGAACATTTTTGCGGCCCAGCGGCAAAAGCGGGGACGTTCTTAACCTCCGAAAGGACGTTTCAGGCAGATGAAGACCGGGAGGACTGCCCTATGCGGATGATAATTGCTCCGGCAAAGAAAATGACGGTTGATACAGACAGCTTTGCGGTAGACGGGACGCCCGTTTTTCTGGAACAGGCCGAACGGCTCAAGACCATTTTGCAGGGGATGTCCGCCAAGGAGCTGCAAGAACTTTGGAAGTGCAGCGACGCCATTGCGAAGCAGAACACGGAACGGCTGACGGATATGGATCTGCGCCGCTGTCTCACCCCGGCCATTCTCGCCTATGAGGGAATTCAATACCGTTACATGGCTCCGGGCGTTATGGCGGAGGCCCAGCTGGATTATCTCCGGGAACACCTGCGGATTTTGTCCGGCTTATACGGCCTCTTGCGGCCCTTCGACGGAGTGACGCCCTACCGTCTGGAAATGCAGGCCAGGCTCTCCGCAGACGGCTGCCGGGACTTGTACGGATTCTGGGGAGACCGTCTGGCCGGCGCGCTGGCCGCAGAAACAGATCTTGTGTTAAATTTGGCCTCTAAGGAGTACAGCCGGGCGGTGGAACCCCATCTGCCCAAAACGGTCCGGTTTGTCACCTGTATCTTTGGCGAATGGAAAGACGGAAAAGTTATCGAGAAAGGAACCATGTGCAAAATGGCCCGAGGTCAAATGGTGCGCTGGCTGGCGGAGAACAACGTTAAGAATTTATCGGATATTCGGGCCTTTGACCAGCTTGGGTATCAGTTTCAAACGGAGCATTCGGCAGAAAATCACATGGTATTTTTGAAGAATGCTTCCAAATAAAAGCCGCCGCGCCGCAGTTCCCTGCGGCACGGCGGCTTTTGCCGGCCATTTTTTGATAGTCTCGATGTCTGGTTTACTCACCTTTATATACCGGCTCCCGCTTTTCCAGGAAAGCGCTGACGCCCTCTTTGAAATCGGCGTGCCGGGCCATATAACGGGTATAGGTGACTTCCAGCTCATTTTTACGATGCATTTGAAAATTCTCCTGCTCATTCATGCAGGCTTTCAGATACCGCAGCACCAAGGGACCGCGTTTGCACAATTCTTTTGCCTTGGCAATTGCCGCAGGCATCAGCTCGTTCAGCGTGTCAACAACCATGGTGATGCCGCCGTATTTGTCATGAAGTTCCTCCGCCGTGATGAAGGAGCCGCAGTAGCACATATCCCGCTGAACCTGCGGCGGCAGAATCCGTGCCAGATGTCCGCAGCCGCCGACAACGCTTAGTTTAGCTTCCGGCGCGCCAAAAAGTGTGCCTTTTACGGAGATGGAGATGTCTGCCCCCGCCGGATAACACACGCCGCCGCCCAGGCAATGGCCATGTACCGCGCAAATCAGCGGGACGCGCAGGTCATACAGCGCTTGCGCACCGTCATAATAAACCTCTTGCGTGTTGGTAACATCCTTGTCCAAAATGCTCTGATAAAACCGTTTGATGTCCACTCCAACGCAAAACGTTTTCAAATCTGAATGCATGATGCATACCCAGATATCGTCATCCTGGTTGATATAATCGCAAAGCAGCAGAATTTCCTCCTGCATGACACCGCTGACCGCATTGACCGGCGGGTTATGGAGCGTCATATATGCAATGTGGTCCTCAACCGACAAAAACACCTGCTGGAGTGTGCGGCCATTTACCGCGTCAACCGTTCGTTTTGACATGATTCAATCCTCCCCGCCATAGCGTTCCCTGTATGCCGCCCAAAGCTGTTCTCGGAATTTGGGATGGGCAATTTCAATCAGCAGCTTTGCCCGCTGCCGGAGGCTCTTTCCCCGCAGATTGGCAACGCCATATTCCGTAACGATATAATGCGCGTCGGTCCGTGTGGTAGTAACGGTGGTGCCCGGTTCAAACACCGGGACAATCCGGGAAACCTCGCCGTGTTTTGCCGTGGAGGGCATGGCCAGAATGGCCTTGCCGTCGGGACACATGGCTGCGCCCCGGACGTAATCCAACTGGCCGCCAATGCCGGAGAACTGTTTGGCGCCCATGGATTCAGAGTTTACTTGACCATTGAAATCCACTTGCAGACAGGAATTGATTGCAACCACTTTCGGATTCTGACAAATCACCGCGGGATTATTCACATAATCCACCGTTTTCATCAAAACATCCGGATGATTGTCCACAAAATCGTAC